>NZ_BAABKC010000071.1:0-61253 GCF_039543625.1 Streptomyces similanensis
GCGGGGCGGGCCGGGGTGCGGCCGGTTTCGCCGTGCGCGCGGCCGCCGGGCCGACGCCGCGAGCCGTGGCCTCGGCGTCGACGAGTTCGCCGATACGTGCGCCGGCCCGGCGGCCCTCCAGGTGGAGGCGGCCGACGTTGACGCGGTCCTCAGCGAGCAGCGTCAGCACGGCGGTGCGACCGGCCGCGTAGGTGGCGACGTAGCCGTGGACGCCGCGCACCAGCAGTTCGCGCAGGTCGCCCTGGCCGGTCACGTCCGTCAGGCGCACGGACACGCCGAGCGCCGTCGCGGTCAGCGCGGCGAGGCTCTCGGCCTCCACTCCGGGTGTGTCGTGGGCCAGCACCAGGCCGTCCACGCTCGCGGCGAGGGCGCCGGTGAGCTGCGGGACGCGGGCGCGCAGCCTGCGCAGCTCCTCCAGGATCTCGGGCTCGGCTGCCATCCGGTGTCTCCTCTCAAAGGGCCTCCAGCGCATCCCTGAGCCTCTTCAGCAGCGTGATGTGGGGGTCGGTGGCGTGCTGTGCGAGCCGCTCGGTGAGGCCGGGCGGCGGCGGGTCGGCGAGGGCCGGGGGCGGCGCGCCGGCCGCGGGAGGCCGTCGCGGTTCGGCGTCGGGTGCGGAGGCCGGGTGCGGCGCGGAGGACGGGTGCGGCGCTGCGGTGGCGGCGGCGGGCGTCGCCGGTCCCGGGGCGGGTACGGGTTCGGGGCGGGGCGCGAGCAGGCCGGCCGCGGCCAGCCGGCGTACGTCCACCAGCGTGTGGAACGCCTGCCGGCCCAGCTCCCGGGCCAGGTCGGCGGCGGTGCGGGTGCCGTCGAGCCGGTCCAGCAGGCGCTGCTGACGGGCGGTGGGCCGGGGCGCGGCGGCGGTGTGCGTCCGCACCAGCGGCGCGTGGTCGGGGCGCGGGTCGGGCCAGACGCGGTGCAGCAGGTCGCGGCGGCGCAGCGTCTCGCGCTCCAGCGCGGCGACCGGCACCGGCAGGACGGGGCCGAGCCGGTGGGCGACGCCGTAACGGAACCGGCCCGGGGTGCTGCTCGGGGCGAGCGCGAAGTAGGCGGCGTCGTAGAGCGCGCCCAGGTGGCACACCTGGAGGGCTCCCTCGGTCAGGTGGCCGCCGGCCAGCAGGAACCTCGCGGCGCCGCGGTGCTCGTCGGCCCGGGACAGGGCCTCGCTCCAGACCTCGGCCCGTACGGTGCCGTGCGCGGTGAGCAGGGCGTCGAGACCGAGCGACAGCGGGCTCTCGGCGTACGTCACCAGGCCCTCTTCGAGGTGGAGGGCGCCGCCCTCGCGGACCAGGACGCCGGTGGCCCGTTCCGCGGCGAGCCGGGTCAGCATCGGCGAGACGCCGCCCCAGGCCCGCTCGGCGGCGGTGGCCTTGTCCCGCACGGGCAGCGGGGGAGGGGTGTCGACCACGGTCATCCCAGCACCAGCCGCTCGGCCATCTCGCCCAGGCGTATTCGGGCCAGCGCGAGGTTGCCCTCCGCGCGGGTCAGCCACAGGTGCAGGAACACGCTGCTGTCGAAGGAGGTGTCCACGAACCGCAGCAGGTGGTAACTGTCCCGGTTGCTGACGATCAGGTCCTCCACCGGGGGCCGCTCGCCGCCGGGGTCGTCGCCGGCGGCGAACGCCCCGTGCTCGGCGGCGAGCCGGGCCAGTTCGGCGGCCTCCGCCGCGGTGGTCTCGTGGTCGCCGCCCGGGGACTCCCCGACGGTGCCCAGGGCCAGGCCGCTCGTCCAGTCGACCAGCGCGGCGCCTCTGGCTCCGGGCAGCCGCATGGCTTCCAGTAGGCACTCGTCGATTCCGGGCACCGTTGTTCCCCTCCCGCCTGGGGTTCGGCTGAGTGATGCAGACGCTACGCACGGTGCACGGGGGCGGTGAGGGTTACGGCATTTTCCAGTGGAACATGCGCCCGAGGGGCTAACGTGGGTCGACTGACCCGGATTTCCCAGCGCCCGCGCCGCGCCTCCGCGGCGTTCCGCGGGCGGCGTGTGGACGCGTAGGGCGTGGTGAGCAGCCACCCACGCGCCCCAGCTTCGCGCCGAGCGCCCCCTTCCGCTCCCCCTCCGCTCCGGGCGCCTCTTCCCGCCCCGGGCCCCGCCCCGCTGCGCTCCGGTCCCGCCCCTCCCGGCCTCGCACCCCACGCGCCACGACCGAACGTATTGACTAGGTCTATTCAGCGAGCCACTATGTGAATAGACGCAGAAACAATCCCTCGGGAGCAACCGCCAGGAGGCAGCTCATGTCAGGACCCCGCCCGCCCGCCTCCCACCACCGCCCTCAAACGAGGCCCTCCGGGCCGCCCCCTGGTGGAGTACGAGCGCCGCGCGGTACGGAACTGAGCGCCCTGGGATGGCAGCAGGAGGCCGCGCTGCGGATGCTCCAGAACAACCTGGACCCCGAGGTCGCCGAGCACCCCGACAAGCTCGTCGTCTACGGCGGCACCGGCAAGGCCGCCCGCGACTGGCGCTCCTTCGACGCCATGGTCCGCACCTTGCAGACCCTCAAGGCCGACGAGACGATGCTCGTCCAGTCCGGCCGCCCGGTCGGCGTGATGCAGACCCACGAGTGGGCCCCGCGTGTCCTGCTCGCCAACTCCAACCTCGTCGGCGACTGGGCCAACTGGGAGGAGTTCCGCCGCCTGGAGGCCCTCGGCCTGACCATGTACGGCCAGATGACCGCAGGCTCCTGGATCTACATCGGCACCCAGGGCATCCTCCAGGGAACCTACGAGACCTTCGCCGCCGTCGCCGCGAAGAAGTTCGGCGGCACCCTCGCCGGGACGATCACCCTCACCGCCGGCCTCGGCGGCATGGGTGGCGCCCAGCCGCTCGCCGTGACGATGAACGACGGCGTCGCCCTCTGCGTCGACTGCGACCCCCGCGCCATCGACCGCCGCATCGAGCACCGCTACCTGGACGTCCGGGCCGACTCCCTCGACCACGCCCTCCAGCTCGCCACCGAGGCCCGCGACCAGCGCCGCCCGCTGTCCATCGGCGTCCTCGGCAACGCCGCCGAACTGGCCCCGCAGCTCCTCGCCATGGGCGCGCCCATCGACATCGTCACCGACCAGACCTCCGCCCACGACCCGCTGGCCTACCTGCCGCTGGGCGTCGACTTCGACGACATGGCCGACGAGGCCGCCAAGGACCCGGCCGGCTTCACCGCCCGCGCCCGCGAGTCCATGGCCCGGCACGTGGAGGCGATGGTCGGCTTCATGGACGCCGGCGCCGAGGTCTTCGACTACGGCAACTCCATCCGCGGCGAGGCCCAGCTCGCGGGCTACGACCGCGCGTTCGCCTTCCCCGGCTTCGTCCCCGCCTACATCCGCCCGCTGTTCTGCGAGGGCAAGGGCCCCTTCCGCTGGGCCGCCCTGTCGGGCGAGGCGTCCGACATCGCCAAGACCGACAAGGCGATCCTGGAGCTCTTCCCGGAGAACGAGTCGCTGGCCCGCTGGATCAAGCTGGCCGGCGAGCGCGTCCACTTCCAGGGCCTGCCGGCCCGCATCTGCTGGCTCGGCTACGGCGAGCGCGACAAGGCCGGCGAGCGCTTCAACGACATGGTCGCGAGCGGCGAACTCGCCGCCCCGATCGTCATCGGCCGCGACCACCTCGACTGCGGCTCCGTCGCTTCCCCGTACCGGGAGACCGAGGCCATGCTCGACGGCTCCGACGCGATCGCCGACTGGCCGCTGCTCAACGCCATGGTGAACGTCGCCTCCGGCGCTTCCTGGGTCTCCCTCCACCACGGCGGCGGCGTCGGCATGGGCCGCTCCCTCCACGCCGGCCAGGTCACGGTCGCCGACGGCACCGCGCTCGCCGGCGAGAAGATCCGCCGGGTCCTCACCAACGACCCCGGCATGGGCGTCATCCGGCACGTGGACGCCGGGTACGACATCGCCGACTCGGTGGCCGGCGAGCGGGGCGTGCGGGTCCCGATGCGCGAGGGTGACGGGGCGTGAGCTTCCACAGCATGTGGGCGGAGCTGCTGCCGGTCGGCCGCAGCTCCGCCTCCGGCGGGTACCGCCGCTTCGCCTGGACCGGCGCCGACGCCGAGTGCCGCGCCTGGTTCGAGGACCAGGCCCGCACCCGGGGACTGGCCTGTGAGACCGACCGCAACGGCAACCAGTGGGCCTGGCTCGGCGACCCGGCCGCCGGGGACGCCGTCGTGACCGGCTCGCACCTCGACTCCGTGCCCGACGGCGGCGCCTTCGACGGTCCCCTCGGCGTGGTCTCCGCCTTCGCGGCCCTGGACGAACTGCGCCGCAGGGGAGCGCGGTTCGCCAGGCCGCTGGCGATCGTCAACTTCGGCGACGAGGAGGGCGCCCGGTTCGGGCTCGCCTGCGTCGGATCGCGGCTGACCGCGGGGGCGCTCACGGTCGAGGACGCGCACCGCCTCACCGACGGCGACGGGATCACCCTGCCCGAGGCCATGGAGGCCGCCGGGTACGACCCCGAGGCCATCGGCCCCGACCCCGAACGCCTCGCCCGCGTCGGCGCCTACGTCGAACTCCACGTCGAGCAGGGCCGCGCCCTGGACCTCACCGGCGACGCCGTCGGCGTGGCCAGCGCGATCTGGCCGCACGGCCGCTGGCGGTTCGACTTCCGCGGCGAGGCCAACCACGCCGGCACCACCCGCCTCGCGGACCGCAGCGACCCGATGATGTCGTACGCCGAGACGGTCCTAGCCGCCCGCCGCGAGGCCGAACTCGCCGGCGCCGTCGCCACCTTCGGCAAGATCGCCGTCGAGCCCAACGGCGTCAACGCCATCCCCTCCCTGGTGCGCGGCTGGCTCGACTCCCGCGCCGCCGACCAGCACAGCCTGGACACGGTGGTCACCGGCATCGAGAAGGCGGCCCGCGAGTACGCCGCCGCCCACGGCGTCGACCTCGACGTGGTCCGCGAGTCCTTCACGCCCGTGGTCGAGTTCGACCACGCCCTGCGCGACGAACTCGCCCGCGTCCTCGGCAAGGACACCGGTCTGACCGTGCCCGTCCTCGGCACGGGCGCCGGACACGACGCGGGCATCCTGTCCGCGCGGGTGCCGACCGCCATGCTGTTCGTGCGCAACCCCACCGGCGTCTCGCACTCCCCGGCCGAGTCCGCGGCCGAGGACGACTGCGTGGCCGGGGTGCTCGCGCTCGCCGACGTACTGGAAGGACTGGCCTGCACGTGAGCCCCACCGAGCCGAACCCCGCCGCGCAGACCTCCGCCGCGCAGACGCGGACGTACTGGCTGGAGCACGCCTGGCTCGGCACCCACGTCGAGCCGGGCGTCGCCCTCGACGTGCGCGACGGCCGCGTCGCGGCCGTCCGCACCGGCGTGACCGCCCCGCCGCCGGGCGCCGAGCCCCTGCGGGGCCTGACGCTCCCCGGCCTGGCCAACGCCCACTCGCACGCCTTCCACCGCGCGCTGCGCGGCACCGTCCAGGTCGGCAGCGGGACCTTCTGGACCTGGCGCGAGGTCATGTACTCGGTGGCCGACCGGCTCACCCCCGAGACCTACCACGCCCTCGCCCGCGCGGTGTACGCCGAGATGGCCCTCGCCGGCGTCACCGCCGTCGGCGAGTTCCACTACGTCCACCACGCCCCGGGCGGCGCCCGCTACGCCGACCCGAACGCGATGGGCGAGGCGCTGATCGCGGCCGCCGCCGAGGCCGGGGTGCGCATCACCCTCCTCGACACCTGCTACCTGTCCGCCGGTTTCGGCGAGCCGCCCCAGCACCACCAGCTCCGCTTCTCCGACCGGACCGCCGAGGCCTGGGCCGAACGCTCTTCAGTTCTCAAGGACCGTGATCACGCACGGATCGGCGCCGCCGTCCACTCGGTGCGGGCGGTGCCCGCGGCCCAGTTGGCGACGGTGGCGCGCTGGGCTGAGGAACGGCGGGCGCCGCTCCATGTGCACCTGTCCGAGCAGACCGCCGAGAACGACGCCTGTCTGGCGGCCCACGGCCGCACCCCGACCCGGCTCCTGGCCGACCACGGCGTCCTCGGGCCGCGCACCACGGGCGTGCACAACACCCACCTCACCGAGGCGGACATCGCGCTGCTCGGCGACTCCGCGACCGGCACCTGCATGTGCCCGACCACCGAACGGGACCTGGCCGACGGCATCGGCCCCGCGCCCGCCCTCCAGCGCGCCGGCTCCCCGCTCTCCCTGGGCTCCGACAGCCACGCCGTCATCGACCTGTTCGAAGAGGCCCGCGCGATGGAGCTGAACGAGCGGCTGCGCACCCGCACCCGCGGTCACTGGACGGCCGCCGCCCTGCTGCGGGCCGCCTCCGCCGACGGTCACGCGGCCCTCGGCTGGGACGAGGCGGGCAGCCTCGTGCCCGGCGCGCTCGCCGACTTCACGACGGTCGCGCTGGACTCGGTCAGAACCGCGGGGCCGGCGCCCAGGCTCGGCGTCGAGACGGCCGTATTCGCGGCGACCGCGGCGGACGTGCGGCACACGGTCGTGGCCGGGCGGCACGTGGTGCGCGACGGGGCGCACGCCCTCGTACCCGACGTGCCGCGGGCGCTGACGGCCGCCGTCGCCGCCCTGCACGGCTGACCCCCACCGCCATCTGCGAGGACACCATGAGCAGCACGGACACCGCCGTCAGCACGGTCATCACCGGCATCAGCACGCTGGTCACCAACGACCCCTCCCTCGGCGACGGAAGCCCTCTCGGTCTGGTCCGGGACGCGGCCGTCGTCATCGAGGGCGACCGCGTCGTGTGGACCGGTGAGTCAAGCAAAGCACCCGCCACTGACAACCGGGTCGACGCGGGCGGCCGGGCGGTGCTGCCGGGGTTCGTCGACTCCCACTCCCACCTGCTCTTCGCGGGCGACCGCACCGAGGAGTTCAACGCCCGCATGTCCGGCCGGGCCTACAGCGCCGGCGGCATCCGCACCACGGTCGCCGCCACCCGCGCCGCGAGCGACGAGGAACTGGAGGCGGGCCTGGTCCGCCACCTCGCCGAGGCCCTGCGCCAGGGCACCACCACGTTCGAGACGAAGTCCGGCTACGGCCTCACCGTCGCCGACGAGGCCCGCGCCCTGCGCATCGCCGCCCGGCACACCGACGAGGTCACCTACCTCGGCGCGCACATCGTCTCCCCGGACTTCGCCGATGACCCGGCCGCGTACGTGGACCTGGTCACCGGCGAGATGCTGGACGCCTGCGCCCCCCACGCCCGCTGGATCGACGTGTTCTGCGAGAAGGGCGCCTTCGACGGCGACCAGGCCCGCGCGATCCTCACCGCGGGCCGGGCCAGGGGCCTGCACCCGCGCATCCACGCCAACCAGCTCTCCTACGGCCCCGGCGTGCGGCTCGCCGTCGAACTCGACGCGGCCAGCGCCGACCACTGCACCCACCTCACCGACGCGGACGTGGACGCGCTGGCGAGCGGCCGCACGGTCGCCACGCTGCTGCCGGGCGCCGAGTTCTCCACCCGCGCCGCCTGGCCCGACGCGCGCCGGCTGCTGGACGCGGGCGTCACCGTGGCGCTGTCCACGGACTGCAACCCCGGCTCGTCCTTCACGTCCTCGGTGCCGTTCTGCGTCGCGCTCGCCGTGCGGGACATGGGCATGACACCAGACGAGGCGGTCTGGTCGGCCACGGCCGGCGGCGCGGCGGCGCTGAGGCGCGACGACATCGGCCGCCTCGCCCCCGGCGCCCGCGCCGACCTGCTCCTCCTGGACGCGCCCAGCCACGTCCACCTGGCCTACCGGCCGGGTGTGCCGCTGGTCTCCCAGGTGTGGCGGCGCGGGGTGCGCGAGGTCTGAGCCGTCCTGTGCGGCGCCCGGGGACCTCCGGGCGCCGCACAGGACGTCCCGGCCGCCCGCGGCCCGGAGACGGCGCCGGAGGCGCCGGGGATGCGGGGATGCCGGGGACGTCGGGGGCGTCGGGGACGCTGCCCGGTCACTCCACGACGGTGAGGCCCTTGCGCAGGCGTACCAGGGTGCGCGACAGCAGCCGGGAGACGTGCATCTGGGAGATGCCCAGCTCCTCGCCGATCTCCGACTGGGTCATGTTGGCGACGAACCTCAGGGACAGGATCTTGCGGTCCCGGGAGGGGAGTTCGGCGATGAGCGGCTTCAGCGACTCGACGTACTCGATGCCCTCGATCCCGTGGTCCTCGTAGCCGATGCGGTCCGCGAGCGCGCCCTCCGACTCGTGCTCCTCGGGCTGGGCGTCCAGCGAGGAGGCGGTGTACGCGTTCGACGCCGCCATGCCTTCGACCACCTCTTCGTTGGACAGGCCGAGGTGGGCGGCCAGTTCCGTCACGGTGGGGGCGCGGTCCAGCCGCTGGGCCAGCTCGTCGCCGGCCTTGGCCAGGTCGAGCCGCAGTTCCTGGAGCCGGCGCGGGACCCGCACGGACCACGAGGTGTCGCGGAAGAAGCGCTTGATCTCGCCGATGATGGTTGGCATCGCGAAGGTGGGGAACTCGACCCCACGCGAGAGTTCGAACCGGTCGATGGCCTTGATCAGGCCGATCGTGCCGACCTGGATGATGTCCTCCATCGGCTCGCTGCGGGAGCGGAAGCGGGAGGCGGCGAACTTGACCAGGGCGAGGTTGAGTTCGACGAGGGTGTTGCGGACGTAGGCGTACTCGTGGGTGCCCTCCTCCAGCGACTCCAGCCGCTCGAAGAGGGTCTTGGACAGGGCCCGGGCGTCGTCGGGGGCCACGTCCTCGTAGGGCGGGATGTCCGGGAGTCCGGCCAGTGCGTCCGCTGCGCCGATCGGCTCCAGGTGGACCGGAGTGGGTGTCGACGTCGCCCTCGGGGTGTGCGAGGCGTCGAGCCGGGATGACATGATGTCCTCCATCGTTCTCGGCATATGGCTGCCGAAGCCAGTTCGTGCACTGCGGTGTGCGGCGCCTCCAAAGCCGGCCGTGTCGGGTACGTGTCTCTACTAGCCCTACCCGCTTTCCCGGGGCCGCCGCAAGTGCGTTCTGTGGAAGTATGTCCGTTTGTGTGCGGTTGTTCGGGTGTCGGAGCGCTGCGGGAAGGCGTAGTGTTCGAGGGCGTCAGTCAGCAGCCAAGACCCCGGGAGAGAGACGGCATGGACCGCGGGACGGTCGGCAGTGCACAGTCGGGCCGGCTTCTGGTGGAGGTACGGCAGGAAGGTTCGAGTGCCGTCGTGACCCCTGCGGGGGAGCTGGACCACCACACGGCCGACCTGCTGCGCGAGCCGCTGGAGGAGTGCCTCGACAAGGGGCGCTCGCGCCTGGTGGTGGACTGTTCACGCCTGGAGTTCTGCGACTCCACGGGGCTGAACGTCCTGCTCGGGGCGCGTCTGAAGGCCGAGGCGGCCGGGGGCGGGGTGCATCTCGCCGGAATGCTGCCGGTGGTGGCCCGGGTCTTCGAGATCACCGGAGCGGACGCCGTCTTCAGCGTGCACGACACGCTGGAGGACGCGCTGGTCGAAGAGACCGGCTGAGCCGGCCGCCGAGCAGACGACGTGTTCCCTACGTATACGCATCCGTACGCACCGGTGCCTCCTGGCCCGCCCGTCCCGGGCGTCGCGCCTCGGGGGCCGGAAAACGGGGGTGTCCCGCGGGAACGGTCGGGCAGGAGACATCCTGAACGTGCCGGTCGCCCGGACCGGGAGCCGGCGAGGAGCCGGACGGCGTGTGCGGGGACGGACATGTCCGCGTGTGCAGTGCCTTACATGTGTAGTGACTTCTGAATCGTTGAACTTGGTGAATCGGTGAGGTGAAGCGCTGATGAGCACCACCCGGCCTTACCCGCCGGGCGACCGCGGCCCGGAGCCCAGCGGCGCTTCGGGGGTGTCCGAGGGGGGCGTGCCGGCGGACGACGGTGCGTCCGCTGGTGCGACGGCCGTGCCGGCGGCTCCGTCGGGGGGTCGTCAGGTCCGCAGGCTGAGTTTCGCGGACGAGAGCGGCGTCGTGCCGATGGCGCGCGACTTCACCCGCCAGGCGTTGCACGCGTGGGGGTGGCTGCCCGCCGCGGGCGCCGACCAGCGGGCGGCCGCGGAGGACGTGCTCCTCGTCGTCTCCGAGCTGGTCACCAACGCGTGCCTGCACGCCGAGGGGCCCGAGGAGCTGGAGCTCGTCTGCGACAACAAGGTGATCCGCATCGAGGTCGCCGACCGCGGCGCCGGCGAACCCGCGCCGCGCACCCCGCACCGCGCCGGCCGCCCCGGCGGCCACGGCATGTTCATCGTCCAGCGCCTGTGCCTGGACTGGGGCGTCGTACGCGCCCCGGGCATCCCCGGCAAAAAGGTCTGGGCAGAACTGGGCGCCCCCGCCTAGCCCTCCGGGACACTCCCCAGCCTGCCCCCGGCCCCGCCACCCCCCGGCCCGGCGGGCCCACCTGCCCCCGGCCCGTCCCACCCGGCCCGGCCTCCGGCCCGGCTTGGCAGCCTGGCCTTCCGGCCCGGCTCGGCCCGCACGCCCCGCCTCGTCCGGTTCGGCCCTCGGGCTCGCCTCGCCTTCCCCGTCTTCCGGCCCGCCTGGTCCGCTTGACCTCTCGGCTCGGCCCGCCCGGCTCGGGCTCGGGGCCGGCTTGGCCGCCCGGTCTCCCCGGCCTGCCCCACCGGCCCGGCCCTCGGGCTCGCCTCGCCTTCCCCGTTTTCGGCCCGGCTGGTCCGCTTGACCTCCTGGCTCGGCCCGCCCGCCCGGCTCGGGCTCCGGTCTGGTTCGGCCGCCCGGCCTTCCGGCCTGCCCCACTGGCTCGGCTCGTCCGGCTCGGCTCTCGGGCTTGCTCCACCTATCCGGCCTTCCGGTCCGGCCTGGCCCGCATGGCGTGGCTCGTCCGGTCCGGGCCTTGGGCTCGTCTCGCCTTCCTCGTCTTCTGGCTCGCCTGGTCCGCCTTGGCCTCCCGGCTCGGGCTCCGGCCCGGTCTGGCCGCCCGCCCCACCGGCCCGCCCCACCGGCCCTCGGGCTCGACCCACCGCCCCGGCCTTCCCTGCCCGCCCGGCCTGGTCTCCGGCCTCGGCTCGTTCGGCTCGGCGCTGGGGCTTGCTCCGCCGTGCCCGCCTTCCGATCCGGCTCGGTCGGTCCGGCTTGCCGGCCCTGGGTGCCCGGCTGGCCAACCGGGCTGGTGGTTCGGCGTCCGCGGGGCCACCACGGTCGCCACGGGGCGCGTAACCGGGGCCCCCGGTGGTCGCCGTGGTCCTCCGGACCGGCGCGGGCGCGTTCGCGGCCGGGGCGGCCCCCGGTGCCGTCGCCGGTGGGGGCCGCACACCTCCGGGCGCCGTAGTCGCCGTACGTCACCGTGGGCGCCCGTGCCGGGGGCGGGCGCCGTGGCCGCCTCACCCCCCGGCAGGGCGGGCGCGGTGCCGGAAACGCCCGGAGGGCCACCGCACGTCCCGTCGGGGGAGTGGGGTGGCCCTCCGGGGAGGAAGGGGCGGCTCGGGTCAGCGGACGTCGCCCATGAGCTGCTTGACCTTGTTGCGGTACATCCACACCGCCACACCGGCGACGACGGCGAGGGCGGCCTCCAGGGTCACGATGCCCGTCTTGTTGAGGTTGACGCCGGCGATGGAGAGCAGGCCGGTCGTGGCGTCACCGGCGGTGACGGCCAGGAACCAGACACCCATCATCTGGGAGGCGTACTTCGCGGGCGCCATCTTCGTGGTGACCGACAGGCCGACCGGCGAGAGCGTCAGCTCACCGACGGTCTGCACGAAGTAGATCGCCACCAGCCACATCGCGGCCGCCTTGTGACCGCCGTCGGCGATCGCCAGCGGGGCGAGGAAGAGGAAGAAGGACGCGCCGATCAGCACCAGGCCCATCGTGAACTTCACCGCGGTGCTCGGCTCCTTGCCGCGCCGGGCGAGGGCCAGCCAGGCCCAGGCGAAGACCGGGGCCAGCGCCATGATCATGACCGGGTTGACCGACTGGTACCAGGAGACCGGGAAGCCCCAGCCGAAGACCGTGTTCTTCGCCGAGGACTCGGCGAACAGCGACACGGTCGAACCGCCCTGGTCGTAGATCATCCAGAAGACGGCCGCGGCGACGAAGAACCAGATGTACGCGCTCATCTTCGACTGGTCGGCGCGGTCCAGCTCCTTGTCCCGCTTGATCCGGGCGATGACCAGGACGGGGATGACCAGACCGGCGACGGTGATCGGGACCAGCAGCCAGTTCAGGGTGTAGACGCCGGAGAAGCCGACGATCGCGTAGAAGACGACCGCGACGCCCGCCCACAGAGCGGCCTTGGCCAGCGTGGCCTTCTTCTCCTGCTCCGACAGCGGCGTCGGAACGACGTCCGAGCGGGCGTCCAGGTGGCGCGAGCCGAGCAGGAACTGGACCAGACCCAGCGCCATGCCGAGCGCGGCGAGCGCGAAGCCGAAGTGCCAGTTCACGTTCTCGCCGACGGTGCCGATGATCAGCGGCGCGGCGAAGGCGCCCAGGTTGATGCCGATGTAGAAGAGCGTGAAGCCGCCGTCACGGCGCGGGTCGTCCGCACCCTTGTAGAGGTGGCCCACCATCGTGGAGATGTTGGCCTTCAGCAGGCCCGAGCCGATGGCGACGAGGCCGAGGCCGCCGAAGAAGCTGCCCGACCACGGCAGGGCCAGCGTCAGATGGCCCAGCATGATGATCGCGCCGGCCACGGCGACGGTCTTGCGGGGGCCGAGGACCCGGTCCGCGAACCAGCCGCCCGGCAGGGCCAGCAGGTACACGAGCGAGAGGTACACCGAGTAGATCGCGGTCGCGGTGGCCGCGTTCATGTGGAGCCCGGCAGGGGCCACCAGGTACAGCGGGAGCAGGGCCTTCATGCCGTAGTAGGAGAAGCGCTCCCACATCTCGGTCATGAAGAGTGTGGCCAGGCCGCGGGGGTGGCCGAAGAAGGTCTTCGCGGAACCGGGGGTGCCCGGGCGGACCGAGTCCTTCGTCAGGCTGGACGCCATGGTCGTTCCTTGCTGGTCGGGACGCGCGCTTCGACGAGCGGACGGCGCGCCCGGTGGGGGGCTGGCCGGCACCGGCAGGACCTGTCGTCCACCCCACGCCCAGGGGAGTACGCCCCGGGTTGCGGAGCGACGGACGGCGGCCACCGGGATCCACGCCTCGCAACGCGACGGTGCGTCCAGCGAGGCCCGGCCCTAGGTCGTTCCTTTCGAGGCCGGAAAGATCCGGCCGGCACACAAAAGGGACCCTCAGCGTCTAATGAGCGCCAAAGGTCCGCTGCGTGCTACAGGCGTTCAGGTCACCATACGACAGGACAGTGCCGGAAATGGAAGGACTTGAGACGCGGATCACAGGAACCAACGGAACCGCACACGTGTTTTCGAAGGTGTTCTCAAGGATCGCACCCCTGCCTCACCGGTCGCGACCGGTCACGGTGGACGCCCCGCAAGGACCCGGTGGAGGCTTCGTGGCGGCCCGTCCGACGCTCTCCCGCCCCCGGGCGGCAAGGTAAGAGTGGCCGGATTCGATCACACCGCAGCACCGCCCATGGGGGTGGCGCGGGCGGACTACCATCACTCCATGACCCGTGTACTGCTCGCCGAGGACGACGCGTCCATCTCGGAGCCGCTGGCCCGCGCACTGCGCCGGGAAGGCTACGAGGTCGAGGTGCGTGAGGACGGACCCACCGCGCTCGACGCCGGAATGCAGGGCGGTGTCGACCTGGTCGTGCTGGACCTCGGTCTGCCCGGTATGGACGGCCTGGAGGTCGCCCGCCGGCTGCGCGCCGACGGCCACACCGTGCCCATCCTGATCCTGACCGCGCGCGCCGACGAGGTGGACACCGTGGTCGGCCTGGACGCGGGCGCCGACGACTACGTGACCAAGCCGTTCCGGCTCGCCGAACTGCTCGCCCGGGTCCGGGCCCTGCTGCGCCGAGGCGCCGCCGAGCCGCAGCAGCCGCCCGCCACGCACGGCGTGCGCATCGACGTCGAGTCGCACCGCGCCTGGATGGGCGACGAGGAACTCCAGCTCACCGCCAAGGAGTTCGACCTGCTGCGGGTGCTGGTGCGCGACGCCGGCCGGGTCGTCACCCGCGACCAGCTGATGCGCGAGGTCTGGGACACCACCTGGTGGTCGTCGACCAAGACCCTCGACATGCACATCAGCTGGCTGCGCAAGAAGCTCGGCGACGACGCGGCCAACCCCCGGTACATCGCGACCGTGCGCGGCGTCGGTTTTCGTTTCGAGAAGAGCTAGAGCCCCCGGAGCCGAGCCAAGAGCCGGCTCGCGACGGGCCGAGCGGCCCGAGGCTCCCGTCCCGGCAGGTAAGAGGTCATGCGCCGTCGACTGATCCAGTCCACGCTCGCCGTGGTGCTCGTCGTGATCGCCGTCTTCGGCGTCTCCCTGGTGATCGTGGAGACCCGCACGATCAGCAACAGCGCGCAGGAGCGCGTCGACTCCGAGGCGCTGCGGCTGGCCAGCATCGTCGACAGCCGGCTGCTGGGCGCGGAGACCGTCAACGCGGAGATCCTGCGCGACCAGGTGGCCCCGGGCCAGTACGCGGTCATCGGCATCCCCGGGCACGCGCCGATCGAGGTCGGCGTCAAGCCCACCGGGGATGTGATCCACTCCACGGCCACCGGCGAACAGGGCGAGACCGTGCGGATGGAGGAGCCGCGCTCCTCCGTCACCCGCGAGGTCGGCCGCACCCTGCTGATCATCGGGCTGGTCGCGCTGCTCGCGGTGATCGCCGCGGTGCTGCTCGCGATCCGCCAGGCCAACCGGCTCGCCTCCCCGCTGACCGACCTCGCCGAGACCGCCGAACGCCTCGGCTCGGGCGACCCGCGCCCCCGCCACAAGCGCTACGGCGTCCCCGAGCTGGACCGGGTCGCGGACGTGCTGGACGGCTCCGCCGAGCGCATCGCCCGGATGCTCACCGCCGAACGGCGCCTGGCCGCCGACGCCTCCCACCAGCTGCGCACGCCGCTGACCGCGCTGTCCATGCGTCTGGAGGAGATCACCCTCACCGACGACCCGGACACGGTGAAGGAGGAGGCGAACGTCGCGCTCACCCAGGTCGAGCGGCTGACGGACGTGGTGGAGCGGCTGCTGACCAACTCCCGCGATCCGCGCACCGGCTCCGCGGTCACCTTCGACATCGACGAGGTCATCCAGCAGCAGATCGCCGAGTGGCGCCCCGCCTACCGCAGCGCGGGCCGGGCCATCGTCAGCTCCGGCAAGCGGCATCTGCGGGCGGTGGGCACACCGGGCGCGGTCGCGCAGGTGCTGGCCGCGCTGATCGAGAACTCCCTCATGCACGGCGGCGGCACGGTGGCGCTGCGCACCCGCGTCACCGGCAACCAGGCGGTCGTGGAGGTCACCGACGAGGGTCCCGGCGTCCCCGCCGACCTGGGCGCCCGCATCTTCGAGCGCACGATCAGCGGCCGCAACTCCACGGGCATCGGCCTGGCGGTCGCCCGCGACCTCGCCGAGGCGGACGGCGGCCGGCTGGAGCTGCTCCAGGCCCAGCCGCCGGTCTTCGGCCTGTTCCTGTCCCGCACGCCCCCGCCGAAGCGGACCGCGGAGGACCTGCCGACCGTGCGCTAGCGGTGGACCTCGCTAGCGGTAGACCTTCGGCTGCGGCTTCTTCGGCCGCGGGCTCTGCGGGCCCTTCGGCTGCGCCTTCAGGTACGACTCCGCGTCCGCCACCGGCTCACGGGCGCCGGACCCCGGGTCGCCGGCCGCCGCGCCGCTCTCCCGGCCGGCCGGCAGGGCGCGGAAGACCCAGCTGCGGTAGGACCAGAAGCGGAACAGGGTGGCGATGCCGATGCCGAGGAACTTGAAGACGTTGCTCTGGAGCGGGCTGTGCCAGCCGAAGCCGTACGTCGCCAGGTAGAGCACGCCGTTCTCGATCACCAGGCCGATGGCGCTGAACAGCAGGAACAGCGTCAGTTCCTTGGTGCGGCCGCTCTTGTCGCGGTCCCGGTAGGTGAAGTAGCGGAACCCGATGTAGTTGAAGACGATCGACACGACGGTCGCGATGACGCTCGCCCGCACCACCGGGAGGTCGGTGGTGTGCCGTACCAGGTTGAACACGAGCAGGTTGACCAGCAGGCCCGCTCCGCCCACCGCGCCGAACTTGACGACCTCGCGCCAGGCCCGGCGGATCCGGCCGAGCAGGCCGCCGCCGGACGCGCCGGACGCGCCGGACGCGGGCGGTGCGGGGGTCGCCGGGGAGGCCGGGGACGCCGGTGGGCGTCCCGAGGAACCATGTCCCATGGTCGTGCAGGCCCCCGTCCGGGTCGGTTTCGTCAACCCCGCCATGCTAACCAGCGGCGGGTGCCCGCGCCCGCGGACGGCTCATGACCCCCCGAACGGGTCGGAAAGAGTCCCGGAAAAGACGGGAAAGAGACGGTGAAGGGCTCGGTAAGACGCCCCGGCGCGGGCCGGGGGAGCGCGGGTGCGGGCGGGGCGGGAGCGCGGGATCCGGCCGCCGTGGCCCGGCCGATACCCTAGGGGCGTGACGTTCCCGGTAGTCGGCATGGTCGGCGGTGGACAGCTCGCTCGTATGACACACGAGGCGGGCATCCCGCTCGGCATCAGGTTCAAGCTCCTCAGTGACACCCCTCAGGATTCCGCGGCACAGGTCGTGAGCGACGTCGTCATCGGCGACTACCGCGATCTGGACACGCTGCGGGACTTCGCACGGGGCTGCGACGTGATCACCTTCGATCACGAACACGTACCCACCGAGCATCTGCGGGCCCTGGAGGCGGACGGCATCCCCGTGCGCCCCGGCCCCGACGCGCTCGTGCACGCCCAGGACAAGGGCGTGATGCGGGCGCGACTCGACGCGCTCGGCGTGCCCTGCCCGCGGCACCGGATCGTCGCCGATCCGGCCGACGTGGCGGCGTTCGCGGCCGAGGGCGCGGGCTTCCCGGTGGTCCTCAAGACCGTCCGCGGCGGTTACGACGGCAAGGGCGTGTGGGTGGTCGGCTCGGCCGAGGAGGCCGCCGACCCGTTCCGCGCCGGTGTGCCCGTGCTGGCCGAGGAGAAGGTCGACTTCGTCCGCGAGCTGGCCGCCAATGTGGTCCGCTCCCCGCACGGGCAGGCGGTGGCCTACCCGGTGGTGGAGTCGCGGCAGGTCGGCGGCGTGTGCGACACCGTGATCGCGCCGGCCCCCGACCTGGACGAGGCCCTCGCGCTCAGGGCCGAGGAGATGGCGCTGACCATCGCCAAGGAACTCGGTGTCGTCGGCCACCTCGCCGTCGAGCTGTTCCAGACGCGCGACGGGCGCATCCTCGTCAACGAGCTGGCGATGCGCCCGCACAACTCCGGCCACTGGTCGATGGACGGCGCGATCACCTCGCAGTTCGCCAACCACGTCCGCGCTGTCCTCGATCTGCCGCTGGGCGACCCGCGCCCGCGCGCGAAGTGGACGGTCATGGCCAACGTCCTGGGCGGCGACTACCCGGACATGTACTCCGCGTACCTGCACTGCATGGCCCGCGACCCCCAGCTCAAGATCCACATGTACGGCAAGGACGTGAAGCCCGGCCGCAAGGTCGGCCACGTCAACACCTACGGCGACGACCTGGACGACGTACTGGAACGCGCCCACCACGCAGCCGGCTACCTGAAGGGCACGATCACCGAATGAGCCCCGTTATCGGCATCGTCATGGGGTCGGACTCCGACTGGCCCGTGATGGAGGGCGCCGCCAAGGCGCTCGACGAGTTCGAGATCGCCTACGAGGTCGACGTCGTCTCCGCGCACCGGATGCCGCGCGAGATGATCGCGTACGGCGAGCAGGCGGCCGAGCGCGGGCTCAAGGCGATCATCGCGGGCGCGGGCGGCGCCGCCCACCTGCCCGGCATGCTCGCCTCCGTCACCCCGCTGCCGGTGATCGGCGTGCCCGTGCCGCTGAAGTACCTGGACGGCATGGACTCGCTGCTGTCGATCGTGCAGATGCCGGCCGGCGTCCCGGTCGCGACGGTGTCGGTGGCCGGCGCGCGCAACGCCGGTCTGCTGGCCGTCCGGATGCTCGCCGCCCACGACGAGGAGCTGCGGCACCGGATGACCGACTTCCTCCAGGACCTCAACGACCAGGCCACCGAGAAGGGCAAGCGGCTGCGCGCCAAGGTCGAGGGCGCGGCCGGCTTCGGCTTCGGCGGGGGGAAGTGACCGCGATGAGTTCACTGGACCGGGCCCGGGAACTGCTGCGCGACTTCCCCGTCGTCGACGGCCACAACGACCTGCCCTGGGCGCTGCGCGAGCAGGTCGACTACGACCTCGGCGCCCGCGACATCGCCGTCCCGCAGAACGCCCATCTGCACACCGACCTGCCCCGGCTGCGCGCGGGCGGCGTCGGCGCGCAGTACTGGTCGGTCTACGTCCGCTCCGACCTGCCCGACGCGGTCCCCGCGACGCTGGAGCAGATCGACTGCGTACGGCGGCTGCTGGAGCGCCACCCGGCGGACCTGGCGCCCGCGCTGACCGCCGCCGACATGGAGGCGGCCCGCGGCGAGGGCCGCATCGCCTCCCTGATGGGCGCCGAGGGCGGCCACTCGATCGCGAACTCGCTGGGCGTGCTGCGCCAGCTGTACGCGCTCGGCGTGCGCTACATGACCCTCACCCACAACGACAACACGGCGTGGGCGGACTCGGCGACCGACGAGCCGGTCGTGGGCGGTCTGTCGGCGTTCGGGCGCGAGGTGGTGCGGGAGATGAACCGCCTCGGGATGCTGGTGGACCTCTCGCACGTCGCCGCGACGACGATGCGGGACGCGCTGGACACCTCGGTGGCCCCGGTGATCTTCTCGCACTCCTCCGCGCGCGCCGTCTGCGACCACCCGCGCAACGTCCCGGACGACGTCCTGGAGCGGCTGCCGGCCAACGGCGGCATGGCGATGGTGACGTTCGTGCCCAAGTTCGTGCTCCAGGCCGCCGTCGACTGGACGGTCGCCGCGGATGAGAACATGCGCGCGCACGGCCTGCACCACCTCGACACCACCGAGGAGGGCATGAAGGTGCACCGGGCCTTCGAGGAGGCGCACCCGCGGCCGGTCGCGACCGCGGCCACCGTCGCCGACCACCTCGACCACATGCGCGAGGTCGCCGGCGTCGACCACCTCGGCATCGGCGGCGACTACGACGGCACGCCCTTCACCCCGGCCGGTCTCGACGACGTCTCCGGCTACCCGAACCTGCTCGCCGAACTGCTGGACCGCGGCTGGTCGACGTCCGACCTGGCCAAGCTGACCTGGCAGAACGCGGTACGGGTGCTGGGCGCGGCCGAGGACGTCGCCCGCGACGTCCAAGCCACGCGGGCACCGTCCCACGCGACGTTCGCGCAACTGGACGGCTGACGGAGCCGGCCGTCACCGGGGGCCGTCGGTCGCGGCGGCCCCCTACGGGCGCTCCCCTATGGGTGCTCCCCTACGGGCGCTCCCCCATGGGTGCTCCCTTACGGGTGCTCGATCCGGCAGAGGCAGAACGGATGCCCCGCCGGATCGGCGTAGACCCGGAAGTCCTTCTTCTCGCTGTCCTCCAGGTCCAGCGGGCGCGCGCCGAGGGCCAGCACCCGCTCGTGGGCGGCGTCCATCTCCTCCCAGGTGGACCCGGCGTCGAAGTCCAGGTGCAGCTGCTGCGCGTTGCGGTCCGCGCGCGGCCACTCCGGCGCGGTCAGGCCGGGCGCCCGCTGGAAGGAGAGCCGCGGCCCGCCGGGGATCGCCAGGACCACCCAGTCGTCGTCCTCGGCCCGCGGTGTGCCCCCGCCGAGGCCGGCGTAGAAGCCGGCGAGCGCGTGCGGGTCGGGGCAGTCGAGGACGACGGAACGCAGACGGGCCACGGCAGGCATGACAGCTCCCGGTGTCTTGGGACGTCGGCGGGACCCTCCCGGCGGCCCGGGACGTCAGCAGGCGCAGAGGCAGAACGGGTGCCCGGCCGGGTCCGTGTAAACCCGGAAGCTCTTGCCGTCCGGCTCGGCCAGCGGCTTGGCGCCGAGCGCGAGCACGCCCCGCTCGGCCGCGTCCAGGTCCGCCACGGTCAGGTCCAGGTGGAACTGCTGCGCGTTGCGGTCCGCGCGCGGCCACTCCGGCGCGGTCAGGCCGGGCGCCCGCTGGAACGCCAGCGCGGGCCCGCCGGGCACCGTCAGGTCCACCCAGTCGCCCTCCCCCTCCACCGTCCCGCCCAGCACCTCGGCGTAGAACGCGGCGAGCGCGCGCGGGTCGGGACAGTCCAGTACGACGACACCCAGCTTGGCGAGAGCCATGACTTCCTCCCAGAGAGCGATGACGGTTACCTGCGGTGGCGGTTACCTGAAAGGACGGGTAACCGGTAACGGTTACCGCATGCTGGCCCATTGCCGGTAACCGCGCAACGGTTTTGCGCGGTACCGTCGCCGTATGAGTGAGAGATCGCCCGCACCCGGCGGCCTGGCTCTGCTCCAGTCCCTGGTCAACACGCTGGATCTCGACGGGGGCGCCGACCGGCTCGACACGCCGGAGGGCCGGGCGGAGTTCGGGATCGACGCGGCCGGCCTGCCCGCGGCGCGCGCCCTGCGCGAGTCGCTGCGGGCGGCGCTGCTGGCGCACGCCGGCCGTCCGCCGCACCGCGCGGTGGCCCCGCTGGGCGAGCTGCTGGCCGGGGCCCCGCTGCTGGTGGCCGTCGACGCCCGGGACGGCTCCGCCGCCCTGGCCCCGGCCGACGCCGGGCCGCTGCTCTGCCGGGTGGCCGCCGCGGTCGCCGAGGCGCTCGTCGCGGGCACCTGGACCCGGCTGAAGGCCTGCGAGGCGGCGGACTGCCACTGGGCGTACTACGACCGCAGTCCGGCCGGCCGCGGCCGCTGGTGCACGATGCGGGTGTGCGGGGCGCGCGCGAAGATGCGCCGCTACCGGGCGCGGGCGGGCTGAGCGGCGCGCCGGTGGTGCAGAATGCGGGAGGACGCCGGTTCGGCCGACTGAGCCTCGGCCGAACCGGCGTCACCGGTCCGGCCGCGAAAGCCGTCGCCGTCACCGGTCCGGCCACGGAAGCCGTCGCCGTACGGCAGCGGCACCCGTCGCCCGGTGTCGTTACGCCGTCGGGCGGCCCATCGCCCGGTAGGTCCAGCCCGCGCGGCGCCACAGGTCCGGGTCCAGCGCGTTGCGGCCGTCCAGTACGAGGCGGGCGGCGACGGCCTCGCCCAGCTCGGCCGGGTCCAGCTCGCGGAACTCCCGCCACTCGGTCAGGTGCAGCACCGCGTCGGCGCCCCGGACCGCCGCCAGCGCGGAGTCGGCGTAGCCGAGGGTCGGGAAGACGCGGCGGGCGTTGGCCATGCCCTTGGGGTCGTAGACGGTGACCTGGCCGCCCTGGAGGTGGATCTGGCCGGCCACGTTCAGCGCGGGCGAGTCGCGCACGTCGTCCGAGTCGGGCTTGAAGGTGGCGCCGAGCACCGCGATCCGCTTGCCGAGGAACGGCCCGCCGCCCAGCGCCTGCCGGGCCAGCTCCACCATCTGCCCGCGCTGGCGCATGTTGATCGAGTCGATCTCGCGCAGGAACGTCAGCGCCTGGTCGGCGCCCAGCTCGCCGGCGCGCGCCATGAAGGCCCGGATGTCCTTGGGCAGGCAGCCGCCGCCAAAGCCGATCCCGGCGCGCAGGAACTTCTTTCCGATCCGGTCGTCGTACCCGATCGCCTCGGCCAGCTTGGCCACGTCGCCGCCGGCCGCCTCGCACACCTCGGCCATCGCGTTGATGAAGGAGATCTTGGTGGCCAGGAAGGAGTTCGCGGAGGTCTTCACCAGTTCGGCGGTCGGGAAGTCGGTGACCACGAACGGGGAGCCCTCGCCGATCGGCGCGGCGTACACCTCGCGCAGCAGCTTCTCCGCCCGCTCGCCGCGCACGCCGACCACGATCCGGTCCGGGTGCAGGGTGTCCTGGACGGCGAAGCCCTCGCGCAGGAACTCCGGGTTCCAGGCCAGTTCGGCGTCCTCGCCCGCGGGCGCCAGCTCGGCGACCTTGCGGGCCAGCCGGTCCGCCGAACCGACCGGCACCGTCGACTTGCCGACCACCAGCGCCGGACCGGTCAGGTGCGGGGCGAGGGAGGCGATCGCGGAGTCGACGTAGCTCATGTCGCAGGCGTACTCGCCGTGCTTCTGCGGAGTGTTCACGCAGATGAAGTGGACGTCGCCGAAGGCGCCCGCCTCGGCCCAGTCCTGGGTGAAGCGCAGCCGGCCGGTGGAGCCCTCGATGCCGGCCACGTGCCGGCGCAGCAGTTCCTCCAGGCCCGGCTCGTACATCGGGACCTCGCCGCGCCGCAGCATCTCGATCTTCTCGGCGACGACGTCGAGCCCGAGCACCTCGAAGCCCATCTCGGCCATGGCCGCGGCGTGCGTCGCGCCGAGATAGCCGGTGCCGATCACGGTGATCTTCAGGCTCATGCGGTGCTCCAGGAGGGATGATGGCAATGCGCTGCCCGAGCATATCCGGGGCGTGGGCGCCGCCCACGACGGGCGATGTCCCGGCTGTCGCCAAGCTCACGTATCCCTCGCGTGGGCGCGGCCCCTAAAATTTGTGTTACTTAACGGTAATTAGCATTCCCTGGTCGTCTTTGGAGCGTGAGAGACCTTGGCCGGATCGGCTGACTTCGACCTGTACCGCCCGTCCGAGGAGCACGACATGCTCCGCGACGCCATCCGTTCGCTGGCCGAGGCGAAGATCGCGCCGCACGCCGCAGCGGTGGACGAGGAGGCCCGCTTCCCGCAGGAGGCCCTCGACGCCCTGACCGCGAACGACCTGCACGCCGTGCACGTGCCCGAGAGCTACGGCGGCGCGGGCGCCGACGCCCTCGCGACGGTCATCGTCATCGAGGAGGTGGCCCGCGTCTGCGCGTCCTCCTCCCTGATCCCGGCCGTGAACAAGCTGGGCTCGCTCCCGGTGATCCTGTCCGGCTCCGAGGAGCTGAAGAAGAAGTACATGACGCCGCTCGCCAAGGGCGACGGCATGTTCTCGTACTGCCTCTCCGAGCCCGACGCGGGCTCCGACGCGGCCGGCATGAAGACCAGGGCCGTGCGCGACGGCGACTTCTGGGTGCTCAACGGCGTCAAGCGCTGGATCACCAACGCGGGCGTCTCCGAGTACTACACGGTGATGGCGGTCACCGACCCGGAGAAGCGCTCCAAGGGCATCTCCGCCTTCGTCGTGGAGAAGTCCGACGAGGGCGTCTCCTTCGGCGCCCCGGAGAAGAAGCTCGGCATCAAGGGCTCGCCGACCCGCGAGGTCTACCTCGACAACGTGCGCATCCCCGCCGACCGCATGATCGGCGCCGAGGGCACCGGCTTCGCCACCGCGATGAAGACCCTCGACCACACCCGCATCACCATCGCCGCCCAGGCCCTCGGCATCGCCCAGGGCGCCCTCGACTACGCCAAGGGCTACGTCAAGGAGCGCAAGCAGTTCGGCAAGCCGATCGCCGACTTCCAGGGCATCCAGTTCATGCTCGCCGACATGGCCATGAAGGTCTCGGCCGCGCGCGCCCTGACCTACCAGGCCGCGGCCGCCTCCGAGCGCGGCGACGCCGACCTCACCTACCTGGGCGCGGCCGCCAAGTGCTTCGCCTCGGACATCGCCATGGAGGTCACCACGGACGCCGTCCAGCTGCTCGGCGGCTACGGCTACACCCGTGACTACCCGGTGGAGCGCATGATGCGCGACGCCAAGATCACCCAGATCTACGAGGGCACCAACCAGGTCCAGCGGATCGTCATGGCCCGCAACCTGCCGTAACCGGTCGCCCCTGGCTCCCGGGTTCCTCGCGCACGGCCTCCGGCGGACACCGCCGGGGGCCGTCGCGCGTCCGGCGGCCGGGAGCGGGCCGCCACTCCAACGGCCCTGGCGGCGGCCGCTGCTCCGAATGGCGGGCGGCGGCGGGCGGCTGTACGACGGAAGGGCACGGGGTCCGTCCCCGGCCCCCGCTCCCGTCGTCCCCCCTGGAGGAGCCATGACCCACACCCAGCCCAGCGCCATGACCGCCATGAGCAAGGAGATGCAGGACTGCGTCGACGCCTGCATGACCTGCCACAACATCTGCGAGGAGGCCATGAGCTCCTGCATGCAGATGGGCGGTCAGGCGCAGATGCAGATCATGCGCGCGCTCATGGACTGCTCCGAGACCACCCGGATGTGCGCGGACATGATGATGCGCCGCTCGCCGATGGCCGGCGACATGTGCGCGATGTGCGCCAAGGCGTGCGACATGTGCGCCGAGGCGTGCATGTCGATGCCCGACGACCAGATGATGATGCGCTGCGCGGAGGCGTGTCGCCGCTGCGCCGAGATGTGCCGCTCGATGGCGGGCGCTCCCATGTGACCCGCCCCGGCACGGCGGCGGGGCCCCGCGGTCTCGTACCGCGGGGCCCCGCTGCGCGCGCCGGGCGCGCCCTGCCTGCCGTCAGTCGCCCGAGACGGTGACCTTCTCGTCGTGGTTCAGCTCGTTCACCAGCGTCTTGACCTTCGCCTTGTCCCAGACGAGGTTGCCGCCCGTGGAGCCCGAGATCGGCATGTTCATGGAGGTGCCGTCGCCGCCGCTGACGCCCTTCATCGCCCAGAACATGGAGGCCAGGTCCCACAGGCTCATGTCCTTGTCGACGACCAGGGAGTCCAGTCCCGCGCTCATCGTCGGGTAGAACGCGAACGGGTTGAGCACCGTGGACGGCGTGGCCACCTCGTGCGCCAGCGCGGAGAGGAACTTCTGCTGGTTCTTGGTGCGCTGGAGGTCGGAGGCGGCGAAGGCATGCCGGGTGCGGACGAAGGCGAGGGCCTGCTGGCCGTTCAGCTTCTGCTTGCCCGCCTGGAAGTCGGCGCCGGACCACTTGTCCTTGAACGGCTTGTCGATGGTCATCTCCACACCGCCGACCGCGTCCACGATGTTGGCGAAGCCGGCGAAGCCGATCTCCACGTAGTGGTCGATGTGCAGACCGGTGTTGTATTCGACGGTGCGCACCAGCAGCGTCGGGCCGTCCTCGGCGTAGGCGGCGTTCAGCTTGGTCTGCCGTCCCGTCGCCGGGTACGTCTTGCCCGACTCCGCGCCCTTGTACGAAGGTATTTCCACGTTCGAGTCGCGCGGCAGGGAGATCAGCGTGTCGCCGTTGCCGCCGACGTGCAGGATCATCATCGAGTCCGTGCGCTTGCCCTCGGCGGAGCCGGTGTGCAGCTTCTTCTTGTCCTCGGCGGACATCCCGGCGCGGCTGTCGGAGCCGACGATCAGGTAGTTGGTGCCGTCGCCGGAGTCCGGGCGGTCGATGACCTTGGACAGGTCGACGTCGCGGTGCAGCTTGGAGTCGGCCCAGAAGTAGGTGGCGACCGACGTCACCACCACGACCGTGACCACCGTGATCGCGGTCCACTTGATCCGGCGCCGCCAGTTCGGCGCGGGGCGCGGACCGCGCGGGTGCGAGCCGCCGGGGCCCGCCGGGCCGCCACCGCCGGGGGTGCCGTACACCTGGCCGGTGTTGTAGCCGCTGTCGTAGCCGTCGCCGCCGGCGAAGCCCCGGCCCTCGCCGCCGTCGACGTACGACGGCTGCTGCGGCACCCCGTGGGGCGGCGCCGAGGGGCGGCCGCGGCCGCCGGGGGCGCGCTGTCCGGGCGGCACCTGGCCGCCGCGCCGTACCTGGCGCATCACCTGTGCGCCTTCCGGCTGCGCCCCGGCGCTGCCGCGTCCGTACCGGGGTCCGCCGTCTCGGTCGGACCGCCCCTCGGGCCATTCATTCATGTGGCCCAGTGTGCCGGGCGGCGGGGTGTGCCTTACAAGGGCCGTCGGAAAATCAGGGCCTCGCTGTTGCGAAGCTGACACAAATCAGCCCGATTGTCGCCTCGGCATAGGGTGGGGGCCATGACAGATCAGTCCTCGGCCGTGGGATCCGGTGCCCCGGAGATCCCGGGCAAGCCGACCTCGGCCTCCCGCACCACCCTCAGCCACATCATGACCCACAGCGACACCAACCTGCTGGGTACGGTGCACGGCGGAGTGATCATGAAGCTGGTCGACGACGCGGCCGGCGCGGTGGCCGGCCGGCACAGCGGCGGCCCCGCCGTCACCGCCTCCATGGACGAGATGGTGTTCCTCGAACCCGTCCGGGTCGGCGACCTGGTCCATGTGAAGGCCCAGGTCAACTGGACCGGCCGGACCTCCATGGAGGTCGGCGTCCGGGTGCTGGCCGAGCGCTGGAACGAGTCCACGCCCGCCACCCAGGTCGGCTCCGCCTACCTGGTCTTCGCCGCCGTGGACGCCGACGGTCGGCCGCGCACCGTACCGCCCGTCCTGCCCGAGACCGAGCGGGACAAGCGGCGCTACGAGGAGGCCCAGATCCGCCGCACCCACCGTCTGGCCCGCCGCCGCGCCATCCGGGAACTGCGCGAGAAGCGCGCCGCGGAGGGCTTCGAGGACTGAGCCGCGCGGCCCCGCCGGCCCCTGTCTCCGTCCTCGTCCCCGCCGCGCCCCGCGGGCACGGCGCGCTCACTCGCAGGAGACCTCGTCGCCGCGCACCACCTTGGTGGCGCGCTTGACCGGGTCCTCGACGCGGACCGGGCGGACCTGGCGGAAGTCGGCGCCGGCGATCACCCGCATCGTGGCGCCCATGCCCGGGACGGCGCGCAGCTCGCTGCCGGGCAGCGCGGCCGCCACCGACCGGGCCGAACGGTCCCAGCGCGGGTCGTAGAGCACGGCGGTCCGCTTGACGCCGCGCTCGCGGGAGTCCACCGGCGCCTTGGTCGTGACGAAGCCGACCCCGGCCAGCGCCGTGTCCACCCGTCGCCCGAGACCGGCCGTGTCGGTGCCGTTCTCCACCTGCACCCGCACCCGCCGCGGGGCAATCTCCACCGACGCCGAGGGGTCGGTGCGCGGCGCCTGCTCCCGCGCGGCCAGCGGCCGGTCCTCGCGCAGCGAGCGGAACAGCTCCCGCGCCTTGACCGGGTCCCACTTCACGGTCGAGCCGAGGCCCTTGACCGGGAAGGCGGTCTGGGCGATCGGGACGGTGGTGAACTCCGAGGACGAGGGGGAGAAGTTCCGCATCGCCCGCCCGAGGTCGAGCAGCTCGTCGGTGTGGAAGCCGCGGTCCGCGCGGACCGACCCCAGCACCGCCCGGGTCACGTCCCGGAACCGCATCGGGTTCAGCAGCACCCGCGAGGCGGTCGCCCGCTCCAGCAGCGCGGCCAGGAACCGCTGCTGGCGCTGCATCCGGCCGAAGTCGCTGCCCGAGTCGACGTGCCGGGAGCGGACGTACTGGAGGGCCTGCCCGCCGGTCAGGGTGTGCGTGCCGGCCGGCAGGTCGAGCCCCGTGTACGCGTCCTTGAGCGGTTCGGCGGTGCACAGCGGCACGCCGTCCAGGACGTCCACGGTCCGCATGAAGGTGGTGAAGTCGACCTCCAGGTAGTGGTCGATCTTCAGGTGCGTCAGGTCCTCGACCGTGCGCACGGTGAGGTTCGGGCCGCCCTCCGCGTACGCCGCGTTCAGCTTCACCGGGTGCGGCGGGCGCTGCCTGCCGGTGACCTGGTCGACGTGGGCGGGCAGCTCGACGTAGGTGTCCCGGGGCAGGCTGACGACGCTGGCGCGCTCCCGGTCGCTGGAGACGTGCACGATCATCATGGTGTCGGTGCAGTGGCAGGGCTGGCCGCCCAGCCGGTACGCCCGCCGCTCCCGCTCGCTGATCCGGTCCCGGCCGTCGGTGCCGACCAGCAGCACGTTCATGCCGTGCCCGCTCGGCGGGCGGTTCTTCATGTCCCGGAACGGATCGACCCGGCTGATGTCGGCGTCCAGGCTGGAGACCACCGCGTGCCCGATCCCGGCGGAGGCGAGCAGCACCACCGACAGGGTGATCGCCGCCCGCATGGCCCAGCGCGGTCTGCGCCGCGGCGCGGGCGCGTAGGGCAGGTGGTCCGGCCGGGGCGAGGGAGGGGGCGGGGGCGAGGGCCGGCGCGGTGCGCGCCGCGACTGCGCGGGCGGCCGGGGCGGCCGGTGCGACGTGGTGGACATGGGGGACACCTCCGCATATGGCGTGGGTGGACACCGTGAGCACCGTAGGGCCATACGATCGGCTGACCGGTGAGCGGGCCCCCGCGGCGCGCACCGGTGTCCCCCGTTCGCGGTAACGTGAGCACCGATGAACGCCAAGCCCGACGTGCGGTTCCCCGCCGTGTCTGTGATCATGCCCGTCCTCAACGAGGAGCGGCATCTGCGCGGGGCCGTCGAAGCGATCCTCGCGCAGGAGTACGCCGGCGAGATGGAGGTCGTCATCGCCCTGGGTCCGTCCGCGGACCGCACGGACGAGATCGCCGCCGAACTCGTACGGAACGACCCGCGCGTGCACACGGTCCCGAACCCCACCGGCCGCACCCCCGCCGCGCTGAACGCCGCGATCAAGGCGTCCCGCCATCCGATCGTGGTCCGCGTCGACGGCCACGGCATGCTCTCGCCGAACTACATCGCCACCGCGGTCCGGCTCCTGGAGGAGACCGGCGCGCAGAACGTCGGCGGCGTCATGCACGCCGAGGGCGAGAACGCCTGGGAGCACGCGGTCGCCGCCGCCATGACCTCCAGGATCGGCGTCGGCAACGCGGCCTTCCACACCGGCGGCCAGGCCGGCCCGGCCGAGACCGTCTACCTGGGGGTCTTCCGCCGCGCCGCGCTGGAGCAGCAGGGCGGCTACAACGAGGAGTTCATCCGCGCCCAGGACTGGGAGCTGAACTTCCGCATCCGCGAGGCGGGCGGCCTGATCTGGTTCTCGCCCGAGCTGCGGGTCTCCTACCGCCCCCGTCCGAGCGTGCGCGCGCTGGCCAAGCAGTACAAGGACTACGGCCGCTGGCGGCACGTCGTCGCCCGCTACCACGAGGGCTCCATCAACCTGCGCTACCTCGCCCCGCCGACCGCGGTGTGCGCGATCGCGGCCGGGATCGTGGCGGGCGTCGCGGTGACTCCGTGGGCGTTCGTGGTCCCGGCCGGCTACCTGGCGGCGATCGCCGCCGGTTCGCTGCCCGCGGGCAAGGGCCTGCCGCCGAAGGCGCGGCTGCGGATACCGGTGGCCCTGGCCACCATGCACATGTCGTGGGGCTGGGGCTTCCTCACCAGCCCCAGGTCGCTGGCCAGGAAGGTCATCGCCTCCCGCCGCCCGGCGGTCGTCCCCGCCGCCGGCTGACCGCCGCCCGCGCCGTACGAACACGGGAAAGGGCCCCGTCCGAGGACGGGGCCCTTTCCTGTTCGCCGGGCTACCAGGTGTAGATCTTCTCGCTCACGTCCATGCACTGCCCGGTGTCCGCGCCGTTGATGGCGTCGGAGGTCTTCGGGATGTCGCCCGCCTTCGGGGCCGCCTCCTTCGGGTAGGAGGACCCCGTGCGCCAGTCGGCGCCCACGACGAGGGTGACGCCGGAGACGTCGGTCGACTTCTCCAGCGAACTCACCGGGATGCCCAGCGCCTTGGCCACCCGCTCGGCGTCGCCCTTCAGATCGGCGCTCGGGTAGCGGACCACCGTCTTGTCGGCGTCCGGCGTCACCGACGCGTCCGCCGACGCCTTGGTGAAGCCCTTGCCCACCAGTACGTCGCTGATGTCGGCCGCCCGGTGGCGCACCGGGGAGAGCGACGACGTACGGGTGCCGTTCTGCACCATGACGCCGATCTGGTCGTCCGGATGCGCGGGGTCCGCGGAAGCGGCCGCGGCCTTCGCGCCCTTGCCGCCCGAACCGCCCTCGGTCGGCTTGCCGTTGGCGTCGAAGGGCACGTCGTCGCGGAGCATCTGCCACATCTTCTGGGCGTCCGTGCCGGCCGGCACGACGTGGTCGCGGTTCTGCGGGTCGGTGACGTTGGGCATCGTCGTCATGGTGATGCGGTCGGTGGGGACCGTCTTGAGCTGCATGGCGAGGTCGTACAGCTTCTTGACGGTGCCGATCTCCTCGGAGACCTGGAGCGACTTGGTGGCCGCCTCGGCCAGGTCCATCAGATGGCCGCTGTCGGTGAAGACGTTCTGGCCCTTGAGCGTGCGGATCATCGAGTTCAGGTACATGTGCTGGGCGCGGGCCCGCATCAGGTCGCTGCCCCAGGCGTGCCGGGTGCGCAGCCACTGGAGGGCCTGCTTGCCCTGGACCTTCTGGGTGCCCGCCCTCAGCTTCAGACCGGATCCGCCGCGCTGGGCGGGCGTCGAGTGGTCCCACACGTTCTGCTTCACGCAGACGTCGACGCCGCCGATGGCGTCGGCCATGCTCACCACGCCCGCGAAGTCGATCGTCATCCAGTGGTCGATGTAGACGCCGGTGAGGTTCTGCCAGGTGGCGAGGGTGCAGCCGGCGCCGCCGCGTGCCAGCGACTCGTTGATGATGGTGTTGACCGGCGCGAACTCCTTGCCGGTCTTCGGGTCCTTGCACTTGGGGATGTCGACCCGGGTGTCGCGGGGGATGCTCACCACGGAGGCGCTCTCGCGGTCCGCGGACAGGTGGATGAGCATCTGCACGTCGCCCAGCGGCGGGCTGCCCCGGTTCTCCTTGCTGCCGCCGAGGGCGACGTTGGCGTCCGAGTTGCGGCTGTCGGAGCCGATCAGCAGGATGTTCACGGGCGTCTGGCCGGCCGCGTTGGGCTGTGCCTTGTGCGCCTTGGAGTCGCCGCTGTCGCGCTCGCCCTTGCGTATGTTGCCGTTGAGGTGCTCGTAGTACAGGTATCCGGCGCCGGCCGTGCCGAGTATGACGACCGCGAGCACCGTCGCCGACCAGCGCAGCACCCGTCTCTTGGGCCGTCTTCCGCCCGTACCGCGGCCTCTTCGGCCGCCGCCCTTCCCGCCGTCGCCCTCCCCGGCGCCGGGCCGGCCGCTGCCGTCCGGCGCGCTGCCACCCCGCGACGCGAGGGGCATCGTGTCATCGACCGCATGCCCTTCCCCGCGCAGACCGCTCTGGGTCAACTCCCCATCCTCCCCACCCTGCTGCATGTCATCGAACAGGCCTGTCGTACGCCTCGTAAGACGTAGGACAGGCCCGTCAGGTCACACGGTTGCGCTCAACTGGCGCACTGAACCTTGTCGGCCGTGGACTGCCCGTCGACCGTGGGCGCCTTGGCCGGAGCGGTGAGCGAGATCCCCGCGCCCTTGAAGTCCTTGCCCAGCGTCAGCGTCATCGCGGGCAGTCCCTGGGCGTTGAGCACGCTCTCGCCCGGCTTGAGCGCGGACCCGGACAGCCCCATGAGCGAGGCGAGTTCACGGGCCTGGGCGGCCTGGTCGGGGGCGTATTCGAGCTGGGTCCTGGCGAGCTTGGCGGGCGCGTTGCTGCCGTTCTCCGACTTGGTCACGCCCTTGGTGTTCTGCAGCCAGGTGAGGGTCTCCTGCGCGGAACCGGGAGGCGCGCCGCCGTTGAGGATGCGCACGCGCACGTCGGAGGCCGCGGACTTGGCGCCCTTCAGCCGGGCGGCCTCGGCGTCCTTGGCCGCCTTCTGCTTCCGCTTCACCTCGGTGAAGGAGACGTCGTTGCTGATGGCGTCGAAGACCTGGGGGGCCTGGGCCTGGTTGACGATGACCGTCTTGTGCACCGGTCCGTCGGCCGGGTTGTCGAGCACCGGCACGGTCAGGAAGGTGATGTTCTTCGGCGGCACCTTCTTCAGCTCCAGGGCCATGTCCTTGAGCGTGCCGACCTTGTTGATGCCCTGGTCGACGGTGAGCGCCTTGGTGGCGGCGTCGGCCAGGTCGTACAGCTTCGCCGGGTTGCTGAGGGTGTCGCCGGAGGCCATCTTGCGCATCAGCGAACTGAGGAACTGCTGTTGCACCTTGATCCGGTCCAGGTCGCCGTGGTTGCCGAAGCTGTGCCGGGTGCGGACGAAGGCCAGCGCCTGCTCGCCCTCGATCTTCGACTCGCCGGCGGGCAGGTTCAGGTGCGAGTCCTTGTCGTTGACCGCGCGCTTGAGGCACACGTCGACACCGCCGACCGCGCTCGTCAGCGTCTTGACCGCGTTGAAGTCGGCCATCATGAAGTGGTCCGGGGCGATCCCGGTGACCGCCTTCACCGTGCGCATGGTGCAGCCGGCGTCGCGGCCGTCCTGGCCGAGGCTGGTGTTGAAGCGGACGTTCTCCGTCCCCGGGATCACCTTGGTGCTGCCGTCGGGCTGCACGGTCGGGCAGTCCGGGACGTCCACGATCAGGTCGCGGGGGATGCTCAACGCGGTCGCGTTGGTGCGGTCCTTGGAGACGTGCAGCAGTATGTTCGTGTCCGCGTGGCCCACGCTGCCCTTGTCACCGTAGCCCTCGTTGCCCTTGCCGGTGCGCTTGTCGGTGCCGATGATCAGCAGGTTGAACGCCTCGTCCTTGCTGAAGCCGTTCTTGGCCGCGCTGCCGACGTCGGTGCTGCTGATGTTGCCCTCAAGGTGCTTGAGGATCAGATAGCCGGCGGTGCCGGCGCCCACCAGGACGAACGCCATGGTGCCGCCGGTCCACATCAGGGCCTTCTTGGTCTTCGACTTCTTGGCCTTCTCCGGCCGGCGGCCCCGCCGCCCGGGCGGCGGCGGCTCCTCCTGCGGCGCGCCGCGGCGGCGGCCCTGGCCGGGCACCGGCCGGCCGGGGGCGTCCTCCCGCGTCTGCTCCCGTCCGGGCGCGGCGCCGCGCCGGCCGGCGGGTGCGCCGGCCGGGCCGCGCGCGCCCGCCGGGGCGGACGCACGGGACGTACCGGACGCACCGGACGTCCCGGGTGCGCCCGCTCTGCGGGAGCCTGCTCTGCGGGGGCCGGGGACCGGCGACTGCGGAGCGGAAGGCGTCAGTCGCAGTTCGTATTCGCCGGTCTCCGGATTGAGCACCCATTGGTCTGCGGGATCGATGTCGTCCGCCCGCCCACGGCCTTGCGCGTCCACGGTTGTCCGAATCCTCCGTCGGGGCCACGCGGCGCCTTCCCCCTCAAAGGCGCTCGGGTCAGTCACACAGTGCACGACCCCAGGGAGACCTCGCGGTCGGCTGCACCGGATCGCTCACACTATCCGGCCGATTGAGCATTCAGCGACGCCGGTGACATATTGCACGTCCCTACAAGGGGGCAATCCCATCCATTTCCGTGGACAAAAGTTCGCCTTTGGCCGCGGTTTTACCCGCACGCGTCCTCGACGGCGCCGCTGCCGGTGAACGTCGGGGCGGGAGCAGGCGGGTTCGCGGCGGTCGCGGCCCGCCCGGCGGCCCGGTCGGCGTAGTCGGCGTAGTCGGCGTGCTCGAAAACATACCGAACGTAGTCGTCCGACCGCACAGGAGAATCACCATTCGCCGTCGGCGGCACGGGTCCCGTCCGCGGCCCGGACCTCGATTCCGAGGCGGCCGAATTGCCGCTCTTCGCCCGGGAATCCCGGGGAGCGTCCTTCACCACCGCCACCGGCCGGTCCGCGCGCAACCGGGCGAACAGCTGTCCGGCGGCGGGCTGCACGAGCTGGTCGCGGTTGGCGTCGTGGGCGTATGCCTCGCGCGGCACCGTCAGGAACCGCACCTGCCCGGCGGGGACGTCGCGCAGTCCGCGCACGAGCTGGTAGAGCCCGCGCAGGCTCGCCAGGGGCGGATCGGCGGTCAGGGACCGGGTGGCCGCGTTCAGCACCGGGTACAGCTTCGCCGGGTTCATCAGGACGTCGTCGCCGCGTGCCTTGGCGAGGAGGGCGCCGAGGAAGTGCTGCTGGCGCTCCATCCGGTCGGTGTCGCTGCCGTCGCCCAGCGACTTGCGGGCGCGGACGTAGCCGAGGGCCTGCTCGCCGTTCAGCGTCACCCGCCCCGCCGGCAGCCGCAGCCTCGCGTCCTTGTCGTCGACGGGCTCCTTCAGACACACCGGCACGCCGTCCATCGCGTCGACCAGCTGCTTGAACCCGCTGAAGTCGACGGCGAGATGGTGGTCGACGCGGATGTCGGTCAGTTTTTCCACGGTACGGATCGTGCAGGCCGAACCTCCGGTCTCGTAGGCGCGGTTGAGCGCGGTGAGCGCCGGCGTGCCGGTGCCGCCGTCCGGACGGTGGCAGGCGGGCACCCGCACCATCAGGTCCCGGGGCAGGGAGACGGCGGTGGCGCTGCGCCGGTCGGCGGCCAGGTGCAGCAGGATCACGGTGTCGGACCGCTCGGTGCCCGAGTCGTGCCCGTAGTGCGTGTTGCCGCCGCCGGCGCGGGTGTCGGAGCCGATCAGCAGGATGTTCTGCGCGCCCTTGACCAGGGCGGTGGGCCGCTCCTTCTCGTAGCGGCGCAGCTCGGCCTCGGCGGCGTCGTCGGCGGTGATGTTGCCGCTGAGCGTGGTGTACGCCGCGAGCCCCGCGCCGGTGCCCCCGGCGACGAGGACGGCGAGCCCGAGCGCCCCGCCGCGCAGCCGGTTGCGGCGCCGGCGCCGCGCGAGACCGGTGCCGGTGGCCGACGCGCCGAGCCCGGGCCCCACCTCCGCCCCACCTGCCCCGCGGGTCACCCCAGCACCCACCCTCCTGCCGTACGAACACACCGTGCCGCTCCTACGACCATGCCCCGAGGGCGGGGCGGAGGCGGGGTGCTGATGGGCCGGACGGGTGCCGCACGGTCGGCCCGGCGGCGGTGCCGCGCACTCCGCCGGGGTGTGCGTCGTCGGGCGGTGCTGCCCTGGGGATCGCCGCCGGACGGCGCCGTGCCGGGGCTCAGCGGGCCGTGGCGGTGACCCGTTCGCTTGCGATGCGCTGGGCCAGGGCGTCCCCGTCCAGCCGGTCCAGGTTGCGGCACAGCACGACCGAAGCGCCGGCGGCGAGCGGGGCGTACAGGCCCGCGCTCAGCCCCTCCCAGGTGTCGTACGCCAGCCCCGACAGCAGCCGGGAACCCGGCCCCGTCAGATCCAGTCCCGGCGCGTCGGCGCGCGCCCGCTCCACGACCTCGGCCGCCGTGTACTCCGCGCCGGCCACGATCAGCGCCGGCTCCTCCGGGTCCACGGGCGCGAACGGCGCGAACCGGTCGCCCTGCGACGGCACCTCCACGGCGTAGTCGGCGAAGCCGGCCGGCGGCTGCGGGAACCGCCCGCCCAGCGGCCGCAGCGCCAGCGCCACCCGCTCCCCGGAGCAGGCGCGCGCGGCCTCCAGCGCGTCCGGCCCGCTGACGACGACGTCCGCCGCGGCCGGGTCGCCGCCCACGTCCGCGATCGCGCCCACCGAGTTGCACGCCAGCAGCCACACCGCGCTCTGCCAGTGCGCCGGCAGCAGCAGCGCGACCCGGTCGCCGGGGGCGGCGGCCAGGTCGCCCTGGAGGAGGTTGGCCGTCTTGGCCACCCAATTGGCGAACGTGGCCACGGACAATTCGACGCGTTCGCCCGTGGCGTCGTCGTAGAAGGTCACCAGGGGGCGCCCGGGGTCCGCGGCGAGCGCGGAACTCAGCAGGTCGGCAGGGGTGCGTTCGACGGCTCTCACCCGCGCAAGCGTACGCCGCCCACCGCCCCGCGCGCCGCGTGCCGCCCGCCGCCGGGCCGCGCACCGGCCACCGGTTCGGCGGAACGCCGGCCGACGCACCGTCAGGTCCTGGATGGACAGATATGTATGACTATGTTCAAGATCGGGATCATGCGTCGATACGGATTCCTTGCGTCCTCGATCGGTGTCACGAGCGCGGCGGCCCTCGCCCTGTCGCCGGCCCTCCCCGCGACCGCCGCGCCGGCGAGATGGGCGACCGGCCACCCCGCGGTCAGGACCGAGGCGGCGGCCGCGTCCGTCCCCGGCAGCACCCAGTCCCTGCCTCTCCGGCCCCGCGCGCCCCGCACGCCCCGCGCCCCGGGCCACCCCGGCGACCGCGCCCTCGCCGCCCCCGAACAGGGCCTGTACCGGGCGCACGTACGGCACTTCTCGCTGGTCGGCGTCGTCTGGACCGATCCCGGCGCCGAACTGCGCGGCAGCGTCCAGATCCGCACCCGCTCCACCGCCACCGGCACGTGGTCCGACTGGCAGGACGTCGACACCCACAACGCCGACCACGGAGCCGACCCCGGCACCGCCGAGCGCACCACCGGCCATGTCCGCGGCGCCACCGCCCCGCTGTGGGTGGGCGACTCCGACGGCGTCGACGTACACGTCCGCGCCGACACCGACACCGACGACGGCACCGGCACCGGCACCGACGCCGACGCCGGCACCGGCACCGACGACGGCACCGACGCCACCGACCCGCCCCCCGCCCCGCTCCCCGACGACCTGAGCCTCGAACTCGTCGACCCCGGCGACGAACCGCCCACCACCGAGCCCGGGCCCGACCAGCCCCGCACCGGCGAGCTGACCGAGGAGGCGACCGCCGCCTCCGCCGCCAACTCCGACCTCGTCCCGGTCGGCGCCGCCGAGATCCCCGAACTCGGCCCCGAGGACACCGAACGCGAACTGCTCGACCTGCGCGGCGCCGACCTGACGGCGGATCAGCGGGCCAAGCCGCACATCGGATCGCGCCCCCGCATCGTCACCCGCCGCGGCTGGGGCGCGGACGAGTCGCTGCGCGCCCACGGGTTCGTCTACACGAAGAAGGTCAAGGCGGTCTTCGTCCACCACACCGCCACCGGCAACAACTACCGCTGCGCACAGACGCCGTCGGTGATCCGCAGCATCTACCGCTACCACGTCAAGAGCATGGGCTGGCGCGACATCGGCTACAACTTCCTCGTCGACAAGTGCGGCACCCTCTACGAGGGCCGCGCCGGCGGAGTGGCCAAGGCGGTGCTCGGCGCCCACACCATGGGCTTCAACAGCGACAGCATGGGCGTCGCCGTCATCGGCACCTACAGCAAGACCAAGCCCGCCAAGGCCGCCGTCACGGCCATCGCCCGGCTGGTCGCGTGGAAGACCGGCCTCTACGGGATGAATCCGCGTGCCAAGACATATCTGAGGTCCGCCGGTGGCAACCTCTACCAAAAGGGAAAGAACGTACACCTGAACGTGGTCTCCGGCCACCGGGACGGCTTCGCCACCGACTGCCCCGGACGGCAGCTCTACGGCAAGCTCGGCACGGTCCGTTCGGCCGCGGCGCGCTACCAGGGCCGCTGACGGCGGGGCCGCGCGGCGCTGCCCGGGGCGGCGCGGGGAGCCGCATAAACTGGCCGGCCGAACGACGAGAGCGGCCGGTCCCGGCGGGAAGCGGAGACGACAGGTGACAGAAGCGATCCTCCTGGTCGGCGGCAAGGGCACCCGGCTGCGTCCGCTCACCGTGCACACGCCCAAACCGATGGTGCGGGCGGCGGGGGTGCCGTTCCTCACCCACCAGCTGGCGCGGGCCAAGGCCGCGGGCGTCGAGCACGTCGTGCTGGCCACCTCGTACCTGGCGGAGGTCTTCGAACCGTACTTCGGCGACGGCTCCTCCCTCGGCCTCCACCTGGAGTACGTGACGGAGGAGGAGCCGCTCGGCACCGGCGGCGCCCTGCGCAACGTCGCCTCCCGCCTGCGCTCCGGCCCCGAGGACCCGGTCCTCGTCTTCAACGGCGACATCCTGACCGGCCTGGACATCCGCGCCCTGGTGCGCGTCCACGAGGACAGCGGCGCGGACGTCTCCCTGCACCTGACGAAGGTGACGGACCCGAGGGCGTACGGCCTCGTCCCGACCGACGGGACGGGCCGCGTCCTCGCCTTCCTGGAGAAGCCGCAGACCCCGGAGGAGATCGTCACCGACCAGATCAACGCGGGCGCGTACGTGTTCCGCCGCTCGGTCATCGACACCATCCCGCAGGGGCGCCCGGTCTCCGTGGAGCGCGAGACCTTCCCCGGCCTGCTGTCGGCCGGCGCCCACCTCCAGGGCCTGGTGGACTCCACCTACTGGCTGGACCTCGGCACCCCGGCCGCCTTCGTACGCGGCTCGGCGGACCTGGTCCTCGGCCGCGCCCCCTCGCCGGCCGTCCCCGGCCGCTGCGGCGACCGGCTGGTCCTGCCCACGGCCGTCGTCGCCCCCGACGCCAAGCTGACCGGCGGCACGGTGGTGGGGGAGGGCGCGTTCGTCGCCGAGGGCGCGCGGGTGAGCGGCAGCACGATCCTGCCCGGCGCGGTCATCGAGCCCGGCGCCGTCATCACCGACTCCCTCATCGGCGCCCGCGCCCGCGTCGGCACCCGTACCGTCCTGTCCGGCACGGTCATCGGCGACGGCGCGGTCATCGGCTCCGACAACGAACTGCGCGCCGGGGCGAGAGTCTGGTGCGACGCCCGCATCCCCCCGGCCGCCCTGCGCTTCTCCCCGGACGAGTAGCCCCCGCCGGGCTGCGGCCGCGCTCGCCTCAGAACCGCCCGATGTCCCCGCGGGTCATCCGCGGCCCCCGCCGCTCCGGCATCCGCCCGCTCAGCAGGATCAGCCGGGCGGCCCGGTGCCGCTGCCCCGCGTACGGCTCCAGCAGCCGCAGCATCTCCGCGTCGTCGGCGTGCCGGTCGCCCGCCAGCGCGAACCCCACGATCCCCGGCAGGTGCAGATCCCCCACCGTCACCGCGTCCGCCGCCCCGTGACTGCGCTGCACCGCCTCCGCGGACGTCCACGGCCCGATCCCCGCCACCAGCTCCAGCCGCTCCCGCGCCGCCCCCGGAGACATCGCCACCGCCTCCTCCAGCCGCGCGGCCACCCGCACCGCCCGCAGCACCGTCGCCGCCCGCTTGTCCTCGACGCCGGCCCGGTGCCACTCCCACGACGGAATCAGCGCCCAGGTGCGCGGCGCCGGCATGACGTACATCGGCGCCGGCACCGGACCGGGCGCGACCTCACCGAACCTCCGCACCAGCGTCCGCCACGCCGCGTACGCCTCCACCGTCGTGACCTTCTGCTCCAGGATCGACGGGATCAGCGACTCCAGCACCAGCCCGGTCCGGGTCAGCCGCAGCCCCGGCCGCCGGTGCCGGGTCACCGCCAGCAGCCGGTGCCTGGGCGTGAACGCGGCCGGATCGTCGGCGGCCCCGCACAGTTCGGGCAGCCGCTCCAGCAGCCACTGCGCCCCCGGCCCCCACGCCTCGCCGCGCACCCGGCCGCCGTACGCCCCGACCCGCAGCGTCCCCGGACCCAGCGGCGTACGGCAGGCCCGCCACACCGACCCGTCGGGCAGCGCCCGGAACGTCGGATCGCCGGGCCCGCGCCGCAGCGGCCCGAGCACGAGCCCCAGGTCCAGCGGCCCGTCCGGCGCCCACACCCGCACCCGTCCGGCCGCCGCGGCCTGCCGGGGCACCCCGCCGACCGGGGCGCCCGCGCCGGGCACGCCGACGTCCCCACCGCGCACGGTCGTACGCGTGGGCCGCGGAGCGAAGCGTCCTGCCACGAAGAAGATCCCAAAAGTCCTGAAGAAACCGGAGGCACCGGAGGCACCGGAGGCACCGGAGGCACCGGAGATGCGCTACGAGCCTAGGCGGTCGCGAGCCCCTCCCACGAGCCCCTCACGAGCGCCCCCAAGCCCCCGGCCCTCACAAGGCCACGACGAACGTCTCCGCGTCCCGCTCCGCCCGCGCCCGCGGCGCCTCGGCCGGATGCCCGACCGCCACCGCCCCCATCGGGTCCCACCCCGCCGGCAGCCCCAGCACCTCCCGCACCACGTCCCGGCAGAACATCGTCGAGGACACCCACGCCGACCCGAGCCGCTCCCCGGCCAGCGCGACCAGGAAGTTCTGCACCCCGGCCCCGGCGGCCACGACGAACATCTCCCGCTCGGCCCCGTCGCGCCGCGCGTCGCCGTAGGTGTGCGAGCCGTCCATGACCAGACAGGGCACCACCAGGTACGGCGCGTCCCGCAGCACGTCCCCGCGCCGCACCCGCTTCGCGACGGACTCCTCGCTCTTGCCGTCGCGCCGCAGATCCGCGATCCACGCCTCCCGCATCGCGTCGAGCAGCCGGGTGCGGACCTCGGCGGTCTCCAGCAGCACGAACCGCCACGGCGTGGTGTGGTGCGGCGCCGGCGCGGTCACCGCGGCGGCCACCGCGCGCCGTACCGCACCAGGGTCCACCGGCTCGTCGGTGAAGGCCCGCACGGTACGCCGCTGGGTCACCGCCTCCCGTACGGCCTCGGAGGTGCCGAGCCGGAACATGTCGTCGCGCGCGTCGCGCACCAGGGCCCGCGCGCCCTCGCCGTCGCCGTCGGCCAGCACGTGCGGCAGGCCGCGCACCACGGCGACCGGCAGCCCGGCGGCCTTGCCCTTGACCAGATCGCCCGCGGCGGCGAGTTCGTCGGCGGTGGCGACGACGGTCGCGCCGAGCGCGTTGCCGTGCGCGTCGGTGCCGCCGCGCAGGTCGTCCAGGACGCGCAGCCCGGCGGCACCGATGGCGACGTCGGTGAGCCCCGCCCGCCAGGGCCGGCCGAAGGTGTCGGTGACGACGACGGCGACGTCGACGCCGAGGGCGTCGCGCAGGCCCTCCCGGATGGTCCGCGCGGAGGCGTCCGGGTCCTCGGGCAGCAGCAGCACGGTGCCGGCGGGGGTGTTGGAAGCGTCGACCCCGGCGGCGGCCATGACCAGCCCCTGCCGGTTCTCCACGATGCGCAGCGGTCCGCGCCGGGCCACGACGCGCACCGTCTCGGCGTTGATCGCGGCCTCCCGGTCGGCCGCCTCGACGAGCCGGCCCTCCGCCTTGGAGACGATCTTCGAGGTGACCAGCAGGACGTCCCCGTCGGCCAGCGCGGGCTCGGCGGCGGCGATCAGCTTGGCCAGGTCGTCGCCCTCGGCGACCTCGGGGATGCCGGGCACGGCCCACACCCGGAACGCGGGGGCCGTCCCGCCGCCCGGCCCGGCCGCCGACGGCGCACCGCTCATGCGGCCCGCACCTCCTCGGCCAGGGCCAGCGCCTCGCGCGCCATCTGCGCGGCGGCGTCCACGTCGGTCATCATCAGCGGCACCGCCCGGCACTGGATCCCGGCCGCCTCGACCCGCTCCACCACGGACGCGTCCACCGTGTCCACCAGCCAGCCGTCCAGCAGCCCCGAGCCGTAGTGCTCGGCCACCGCGGCGGCCGTGGACTCGACGCCCACCGCCGCGAGGACCTTGTCGGCCATCCCGCGCACGGGCGCGTCCCCGACGATCGGGGACAGGCCGACCACCGGCACCCCGGCCTCGGCGATCGCCTCCCTTATCCCGGGCACGGCGAGAATGGTGCCGACCGAGACGACGGGGTTGGACGGCGGGAAGAGCACCACGTCGGCCGCGGCGATCGCCTCCAGCACGCCCGGCGCCGGCTTGGCCTGCTCCGCGCCGACCGGCACGACGGCCTCGGCCGGGACCGACGCCCGCAGCCGCACCCAGTACTCCTGGAAGTGGACCGCCTTGCGCTCGCCGTCCACCTCGACGGCGACATGGGTCTCCACCCGGTCGTCGGTCATCGGGATCAGCTTCACGCCCGGCTGCCACCGGTCGCACAGGGCCTCGGTCACCGCGCTGAGCGGATATCCCGCGCCGAGCATCTGGGTGCGCACGATGTGCGTGGCGAAGTCCCGGTCGCCGAGCCCGAACCACTCCGGGCCGACGCCGTACGCCGCGAGTTCCTCCTTGAGGTGGAAGGTCTCCTCGGCCCGACCCCACCCCTGTTCCTCGTTGATGCCGCCGCCGAGCGTGTACATCACCGTGTCCAGGTCCGGGCAGACCTTCAGCCCGAAGAGGTGGATGTCGTCACCGGTGTTGCCGATGACCGTGACGTCCGCGTCCGGCGCGGCCTTCTTCAGACCGCGCAGGAACCGGGCGCCACCGATGCCGCCTGCCAGAACCACAATCCGCATGCGCCCAAGTCTGGCAGGCGAGTATGACAACGCGGTACGCGGTTCCGCCCGGCGGACCTCACGCGTTGACGGCGCCCACGGCCTCGTAGGGGGCGGAGGGCACGGAAGGTGCGGACGACTCTCGCTCCGCGCCGGCGCACCGCGCGGCGTCGTGCAGGGGCATCTCGGTGAGGCCGGGGAAGTAGACGTGCAGGCTGACCGCGGGGCCCAGCGCGTCGTTGACGACCTCGTGCGCGTACCCCGGTGCGAAGACGCGCTGCGCGCCCGCCTCCAGCGCGCGGGCGCCGCGGCCGGTGCGCTCGGTCAGCGTGCCCTCCAGGACGGTCAGGACGCCCGAGGACGGGCCGTGGTCGTGCGGTCCGGTGCCCTGTCCGGGCACCCAGGACAGGAGCCACACCTCGTAGCCGGGACCGACGGCCAGGCGGTGGTACCAGCGGGTCGTCGCGTCGTAGCGCACGAGGTCGCGCCACCGGTCGCGGTCGGCGGCGATCGAGCGGGCCAGCCCGACGAACTCGGCCACGGTGGCGGGGTGCTCGCGCGGGGCCTGGAGGAGGTGGGGGACTTCGAGGATGTCGCCGGCGATCTGGAGGTCGCTGTCGCTGTTCATGGGGTGCGGTGGTTCCTCGGTGAGGGCGGGTCAAAGGGAACGGATCGCCCGGCCGTGGGGGGCTCGGACGGCGGCTGGAGCGCGCGGGGATGCGCGGGGTGGCTCAACAGCCGCGGCAGCGACAGCTACAGCGAGAGCGGGCAGCACCGTGGGACCCGGCGGTGCGGGTCGAGGTGAGTGCCGAGTTCGCGAGCATGCCCACAAGGACACCGGCTCACACCCGCAGTGTCAACTCGACGCCCGGTATGTGGGACATGTTTCACCTCATCCGGTTCATCTCCCAGGTGAAAGGTTTGCTCATGGGGGTAGCGGGACACATGCGGCACATGCCGGGCACGCAAGCCCCGTTGTCATCCCGTGATCCGACTGTGATCAGGTTCGCTTCGGTGTGCGTGTCGGAACGAGATCGATGGCCTGGGCGTCCTTGCCTGTGTGGGCCCCGAGAGGGGTCGCACGCGGGACGGGAGGTTCCCGGGGCCTTGCGGTGTGTCAAGGTTTATGCCGATTTGAACACTTACTGCAGGGGCTTGGTTCCGCAGAGTGAATAAGGGGCCCAATAGCAGATCTCGGCTTGACTCGCCCGGAGCAGCACACTTGTAATTTCACTCGTGTCGTTCAGCCGCGATCGATAACGGCTGCATCACGGGGACGCGAAAGACAGACGAGGGGCGCACATGACCGAGCTGGTGCAGCAACTGCTGGTCGACGACGCGGACGAGGAACTCGGCTGGCAGGAGCGCGCGCTGTGCGCCCAGACCGACCCCGAGTCGTTCTTCCCCGAGAAGGGCGGCTCCACCCGCGAGGCCAAGAAGGTCTGCCTCGCCTGCGAGGTCCGCTCCGAGTGCCTCGAGTACGCCCTCGCGAACGACGAGCGCTTCGGCATCTGGGGCGGTCTGTCCGAGCGCGAGCGGCGCCGCCTGAAGAAGGCCGCCGTCTGACCCACCGCCGCCCGCCCTTCCCCGCGGGCGCCCGGCCGCCCTTCCCGCCGGAGGCCACCGCGCCTCCCCGCCACCGGAAGCCACCGAGCCCCCGCACCGCCGGAGACCGCCGAGCCTCCGCACCGCCGGAGGCCACCGGACCTCCCATCGCGGAGGCCACCGCGCCTCCCCGCCGCCGGCGCCGCCCGGCCCCTTCCCCGGTCCGGCCGAAGCCCCGGCCGCCGGCCGCGCGCACCGCACCGGCCGCGCGCGCACCGCACCGGTCACGCGCACATATCCACAGGCAAACCTCACGAACGGCCCGTCGCGGGTGGGTTGTCCACAGGCGGCGGGCCGCCGTCATGGCTTGCCAGTAGTGTGGTCGCTCGTCCGAGACGCCCCGCTGCCTCAGGGAGCACCGGCGTCCACCGCAGTCCACCGAACCGGGGCCGTGTCTCTCGATGTCCGTGCACAGCCATACGGCAGCCCACTACGACGTCACCGCGGCGGCGCCGACCGCCCCCGAGCGCGCGCCGTCGACCGACCCGAGCGGCGCGCCCGAATACCCGCGACACGTCGTCACCGCCGTCCTCGTCGCCCATGACGGCGCCCGCTGGCTGCCCGACGCGGTCGCCGGCCTGCTCGGCCAGGAACGCCCCGCGCAGTACGCCGTGGCGGCCGACACCGGCAGCGCCGACGCCTCCGCCCAGGTGCTCACCGACGCCCTCGGCGCCGACCGCGTGCTGCACCTCGCCCGCCGCACCGGCTTCGGCCAGGCAGTCGAGGAAGCCGTCCGCACCGCCCCGTACCTCACCCCGGACCAACTGCCCTACCTCAAGCGCCCCAGCGGCTGGGACCCCGTCTCGCGCACCTGGCGCGACGACGCCTACGACCTGCCCGACCTGCCGCACGGCGAACCGGTGCACTGGCTGTGGCTGCTGCACGACGACTGCGCCCCCGAACCCGACGCCCTCGCCGAGCTGTTGCGCGTCGTCGACAACGAGTACGACCTCGGCCGCTCCGACGTGGCCGTCGTGGGCCCCAAGCTGCGCGGCTGGTACGACCGCAGGCAACTGCTCGAAGTCGGCGTCAGCATCGCCAACTCCGGCCGTCGTTGGACCGGCCTGGACCGCCGCGAACAGGACCAGGGCCAGCACGACCACGTGCGCCCGGTGCTGTCGGTGTCCACCGCCGGCATGCTGATCCGCCGTGACATCTTCGAGCAGCTCGGCGGGTTCGACCGCCGGCTGCCCCTGATGCGCGACGACGTCGACCTGTGCTGGCGCGCTCACGCCGCCGGCCACCGCGTCCTGATCGCCCCCGAAGCCGTCGTACGCCACGCCGAGGCCGCCTCGCGCGAACGCCGCACCGTCGACTGCGTCGGCCGCACCGCCGCCTCCCCGCACAAGGTCGACAAGGCCGGCGCCGCCTACACCCTCCTGGTCAACACCCGCACCGCCGCCCTGCCCTGGGTGCTGTTCCGCCTCGTCCTCGGCACCCTGCTGCGCACCGTCGCCTACCTGGTCGGCAAGGTGCCCGGCCAGGCCGTCGACGAGATCCGCGGCCTGCTGGGCACCCTGCTGCGGCCCGAGCGGATCATCGCCGGACGGCGCGTACGCGGCGCATCGCAGATCGACAAGGGCGAACTGCGCGCCCTGTTCCCGCCGCCCGGCGCCACCATCAGGGCCACCGTCGAACAGGTCGCGGGCAACGTGGTGGGCCACTCCGACCCCGAGGCGTCCTCCGCCGGCCGGCATGGCGGCGCGGTCGAGTCCGGGCCCGGCGGCGACGACGCCGACTTCCTGGAGATCGAGCAGTTCGCCCGCCTCAAGCGCATCGCCCGCAAACCGGGACCGCTGCTCTTCCTGGTGCTCCTGCTGGTCTCCCTGGCCGCCTGCCGGGGCCTGCTGGGCGGCGGCGCGCTCAGCGGCGGCGCCCTGCTGCCCGCCCCCGCCGACTCCGGCGACCTGTGGGCGCGCTACCTCGACGCCTGGCACCCGATCGGCACCGGCGGCACCCCCGCCGCCCCGCCCTACCTGGCGTTCGTGGCCCTGCTGGCCTCCCTGCTGTTCGGCTCGACCGGCCTGGCCGTCGCCGTCCTGCTGATCGGCTCGGTCCCGCTGGCCGGGGTCACCGCGTACTTCGCCTCCCGCCCGCTCGTCCCCTCCCGGCTGCTGCGCGCCTGGGCGGCCATCGCCTACGCCTTCCTGCCCGCCACCACCGGAGCGCTGGCCGGCGGCCGGATCGGCACCGCCGTCCTGGCCGTGCTGCTGCCGCTCATCGCCCGCGCGGGCATCGCCGCCAGCGGCCTGACCCACGCCTCCGGCGCCCGCGGCAGCTGGCGCGCCACCTGGGCGTACGCGCTCCTGCTGACCGTCGCCACCGCCTTCACGCCCGTCGTCTGGCCCCTCGCGCTGCTCCTCGGCGTCGGCGTGCTGGCCGTGCGCCGCCGCGACCCGCTGGCCTACGGACTGCGCTTCCTGGCCCAGCTCGGCACCCCGCTGCTGCTGCTCGCCCCCTGGTCGCTGACCCTGCTGCCGTCCGGCTTCTTCACCCAGGCCGGCCTGGACTACGGCTCCTCGGCCGCCTCCGCCCTCGACCTGCTCGGCGCCGCGCCCGGCGGCCCCGGCACGGTGCACGGACTGATGCTCATCGGCATCGTCCTGGCCGCGCTGGCCGCTCTGCTGCGCTCCGAGCGCCGGTTCGCCATCCTGGCGGCCTGGGCGGTCGCCCTGGTGGCGCTCGTCCTGGCCGTCCTGTCCAACCGCTCCGCCTGGGCGGGCCCGGCCACCCTCGTCTACGGCCTCGCCCTGCTGGCGGCCGCCCTGCTCGGCGCCGACGGGGCACGCGCCCGGGTGGCCGAGCAGAGCTTCGGCTGGCGCCAGCCCGTGGCCGCGCTGATCGCCTTCGCCTCGGCCGCCGGTCCGCTGCTGGTCGCCGCCGGCTGGATGATCGGCGGCGCCGACGGCCCGCTGGAGCGCCGCGACCCCGTACAGGTGCCCGCGTTCGTCGCCGAGGAGAGCAGCACCCGCGACCAGGCCCGCACCCTCGTCCTCGACAGCGACTCCGCCGCCCACGTCGGCTACGCGCTGGTCCGCGGCTCCGGGGTGCGCATGGGCGACGCCGAACTGGCCGCGGCCGCCGGTGCGAACGCCGCCCTGGACAAGGTCGTCGCCAACCTCGTCGCCGGCTCCGGCGCCGACCAGGCCGGCCAGCTCGGCGGTTTCGCCGTGCGCTACGTCCTCGTCCACAAGGGCGCGCCCCGCGAGATCAGCCGCGTCCTGGACGCCACGCCCGGCCTGACCCGGCTCAGCCAGCAGGACGGCAGCGCCCTGTGGCGGGTGGACCGCGAGGTCTCGCGCGCCGCCCTCGTGCCCGCCGGCGCCGCCGGTTCGGGCGCCGGGGACGCGGCGGGCTCCGGACCGGCCGCCGCACAGCCCGTGGCCGCCGGGCCGGTCGACATCCACACCACGATCCCGGCCGGCGCGGCGGGCCGCGTCCTGCGCCTGGCCGACGCCGCCGACCCGGCCTGGACGGCCACCCTGGACGGCAAGCCGCTCACCCGCACCACTGTCGACGGCTGGGCCCAGGGCTTCCAGCTCCCCGCCTCCGGCGGAAAGCTCGACGTCACCTTCGACACCCCGATCGCGCACACCGCCTGGCTCTGGGCCCAGGGCGCCCTGGCCCTCGTCCTCGTCGTCCTCGCCCTGCCCGGCCGCCGCCGCGAGATCGACGACGACCTCCCCGAGGAGGAGCCGGCGCCCGCCGAGGAGATCACCGGCGACGGCCGCCGCGCCCGCAGACTGCGCGCCCAGGCGGAGGCCGCCGAGGCCGCCGCCGAAGCCGCCGCCGAGGCAGGCGAGGCCGCCGAGGCCGCGCGGATCGGCCGGCAGCAGCCCTTCCCGGACCAGTCCGGCGCGCCGGACGCCCCGCACGAGGCCCCCGCCGCCGTACCGCACCAGCCCTCCTACGGCGACTGGGACGCCCACGCCGGTGGCCACCCCTACGCGGAGACCGGCGCCGCCCCCGAGTACGGCGTCTACGGCGGCGATCAGTACGGCGCCGTCCCGCCCCAGCAGTACCCGGCGGGCGCGTACGACCAGACGTACCAGGACGGTCAGAGCGGCCAGGACGGCCACCCGGACCCCTACCAGGGCGCCGCGTACGACCCGTACGGGTACGGCGACCAGACGCAGGCGGCCCCCTACGGCCAGCCGTACCCCCAGGACCAGGGCCACCAAGGCCAAGGCCACCAGGGCCAAGGCCATCAGGGGTACGAGGAGCAGCCGTACGACCCGGCCCAGCACCACCCGCACGGCATCGGCAATGAGCGCCCCGACGGGAGCCAGCAGTGAACCGCACGACCCTGTCCCTGATCGCCGGTGCGGCCGCGCTCGCCGCCGTCACCGGATTCGCCGCGCTGGACGCGCCGGGCGCGGCCGGCGCGGGCCCCGCCAAGGCCGCCGCCCGGCTGCCCGTCGAGCGCACCACCCTGGTGTGCCCGGCGCCGAGCGCCTCCGACATCGCCGACACCTCGTACACGTCCTTCACCCCCGTCACCCCGGGCGCGAGCGGCGGCAAGGGCCGACTCCAGGTCGCCGCCGAGGAGTCGGGCACGGGCGACGGCAAGGGTGACGACAAGGGCGGCGGCAAGGAAGGCGGTAAGGGCGGCGGCAAGAAGAAGGCCGCCACGGCCGCCCTGCAACCGAAGGCGCCCGGCACGCCCGCCACCGGCGACACCTCGGGCGCCGACGCGCCCGCGCTGATCGGCACCGCCGAGGGCGGCTCCGCGCCCGGCTGGACCGTGCAGCAGACCACCGAGGTCGCCGCGGGCGCCGGACGCGGCCTGCTGGGCGTCAACTGCACCGCCCCGGACACCGAGTTCTGGTTCCCGGGCGCGAGCACCGCCGCGGGCCGCGCCGACTACGTCCACCTGACCAACCCCGACGACTCGGCGGCCGTCGTCGACATCGGGCTGTACGGCAAGGACGGCGCGGTCAAGTCGGCGGTGGGCGAGGGCATCACGGTCCCGCCGCACTCCAGCGAGCCCGTCCTGCTGTCCACGCTCGCCGACACCGCGCAGGCCGACCTCACCGTGCACGTGAGCGTGCGCAGCGGCCGGGTCGGCGCGGCGGTGCAGGCGCTGGACGACAAGCTCGGCGGTGACTGGCTGGCCGCCGCCGCGGACCCGACCGGCGGCGTCGTCCTGCCGGGCATCCCCAAGGACGCCTCGTCCGTGAAGCTGATCGCCTTCACCCCCGCCGACACGGACACCGACCTGACGGTGAAACTGGCCTCGCCGTCCGGTCTGATCACCCCCGCCGGACACGAGAGCGTGCACCTGAAGGGCGGGACGACGACCGCCGTGGACCTCGGCGACGTCACGCGCGGCGAGGCGGGCTCGCTGGTGCTGACCCAGTCCGGCCAGTCCGCACCCGTGGTCGCCGCCCTCCAGGTGATACGCGGCAAGGGCGACAAGCGGGAGACGGCGTTCATCCCGGCGGCCGGCCCCCTCACGGCGCGGGCGACGGCGGCCGACAACAGCGCCAAGGGCGCCACCCTCTCGCTGACCGCCCCCACCGCCACCGCGCAGGTCAAGGTCACCGCCTCGGCCGGCAGCGGCGGCGGTACGGCGGTGACGAAGACGTACACGATCAAGGCGGGCACCACGCAGGACATCGCCCCGCCGGTGCCGGCCGGCCTGAAGGGCACCTACGCCCTGACGGTGGAGCGGATCTCCGGCGGCCCGGTGTACGGGGCGCGCACCCTCACGGCGACGGAGGAGGGCGTCCCCGGCGTCACCGTCCAGACCCTCCCGGACGACCGGGGCACGGTGTCGGTGCCGCACACGGACGAGGACGTCTCCGTACTCCAGAAGTCGTGACCCGGGTGGCCCGGGGGAGCACCGCCCCCGGCCCGCCCCGGTTCAGTCCTCCCCGTACCGGGGGTCCACCGTCTCCGGGGTGAGCCCCAGCAGGTCGGCCACCTGCTCGACCACGATCTCGTGCACCAGCGCGGCCCGCTCCTCGCGCCCCTTGCTGCGGATCTCCACCGGCCGCCGGTAGACGATCACCTGCCCCCGGTGCCCGTCCCGCGCGGCGACCGTCGCGCCGAGCGGCACCGGCTCGTCGCTCCAGGTCTGCTCGGGCCCGTCCAGACGGGGCACCTCCAGCACGACGAAGTCCACCTCGGCCAGCTGCGGCCAGCGCCGTTCCAGCCGGTCCACGGAGTCCTGCACCAGATCCGCGAACACCTCGGCACGGCTCGCCGCGAGCGGCACCTGCGGCGGTGCGATCGGGCCGCGCATGCCCCGGCCGTGGCGATCACGTCGCCGGGGCCCGGGGCCGGCGGAACGGGGCGGTACACGGTTGTCCATCACTGCTGAAGGGTAGTCCCCGCCACCGGTCCGCGCCCGGCCGCGCGCGCCGTCCTGGCCACCGCGCCGCCCGCCCGGACGCACCCGTGCGGATGTCGCTCACGCGGACCGGCCGAGCCGACCGCCCCGCGGCCTCCCCACCCCGGCGCGAGCCCCGCTCACCTCGTTTCCGCGTCCCCCTCGATCCCGCGTCCCCAACCCGCCCCCGTTTCCCACCCGAACCGCCCGAGGCCCGTCGACCACGGCGAGTTTCACGGCAATTGGCGGATTTTGTGCGTACTCGTGCCCGGCGGAAGGGGTGTTGGAGATCTCGTCACCCGCAGTCCGCGCAGGTCAGAAACGTGTGTCAGAGTGGGTGTGTGGGGTGTTTCACAGCACGACACGGGGGAGTGACCTGGTGGAGAGTCGTCGCGGCCCGCTCAAGAGTGCGGTACCGTCCAACGTCGTGAGCCCTGTACGTCGCTGTTCGCGCACCGCTTGCGGCCGTCCCGCCGTAGCGACGCTGACGTACGTCTACGCCGACTCGACCGCGGTCCTCGGCCCGCTCGCCACCTACGCCGAACCCCACTGCTACGACCTGTGCGCCGAGCACTCCGAGCGCCTCACCGCCCCGCGCGGCTGGGAGGTCGTCCGGCTCCTCGACGGTTCGGCCCCCGCCCGCCCCAGCGGCGACGACCTCGAAGCGCTCGCCAACGCGGTGCGCGAGGCGGCCCGTCCGCAGCAGCGTGCGGCCGAGGCCGGCGGCGGGGCGCGCGGCGCGGACCCGATGGAGGTCGCGCGACGCGGCCATCTGCGGGTGCTCCGCTCACCGGACAACTGACCGCCGGACGACGGGCAAAACCCTTCACCGCGAGGCGAGTCGGGGCGCACGGCTCGCGTACCGCCTCCCGCACCGCACCGCCCTCACCCGATCGTGCGCCGGTCACGGCGGCCGCAACGGGTAGTTTGTGGGGACCGGTCGGGACGTCGGGTGTGACGTCGGGTGTTCAGAAGGGTTGGCCGTGACTGCTGATCTGTCGCAGCTCGTGAAGGCGTACGACGTGCGCGGCGTGGTCCCGGACCAGTGGGACGAGTCGCTGGCCGAGCTGTTCGGCGCCGCCTTCGTCCAGGTGACCGGCGCCGACGCCCTCGTCACCGGGCACGACATGCGCCCCTCCTCGCCCGGCCTGGCCGCCGCGTTCGCGCGCGGCGCGGCCCGGTCCGGCGCCGACGTCACCGAGATCGGACTCTGCTCGACGGACCAGCTGTACTACGCCTCCGGCGCGTTCGGCCTGCCCGGCGCGATGTTCACCGCCTCGCACAACCCGGCCCGGTACAACGGCATCAAGATGTGCCGCGCGGGCGCGGCGCCGGTCGGCCAGGACACCGGCCTGACCCGGATCCGCGAACTGGTCGAGGAGTGGAGCGAGTCGGGCGCCCCCGCACCGGCCGCCCGCCCGGGCACGGTCACCCGCCGCGACACCCTGGAGGACTACGCGGCACACCTGCGCTCCCTCGTGGACGTCACCTCCATCCGGCGTCTGAAGGTCGTGGTCGACGCGGCCAACGGCATGGGCGGCCACACCGTCCCCACGGTCCTGGCCGGCCTGCCCGTCGACCTGGTCCCGCTGTACTTCGAGCTGGACGGCACTTTCCCCCATCACGAGGCCAACCCGCTGGACCCGGCCAACCTGGTCGACCTGTGCGAGCGGGTCCGCGCGGAGGGCGCCGACCTCGGGCTCGCTTTCGACGGCGACGCCGACCGCTGCTTCGTCGTGGACGAGCGCGGCGAGCCGGTCTCCCCGTCCGCGATCACCGCGCTGGTCGCCGCCCGCGAACTGGCCCGGCACGGCGGCCAGGGCGCGGTCATCCACAACCTCATCACCTCCCGGTCGGTGCCCGAGGTGGTGCGGGAGAACGGCGGCACCCCGGTGCGCACCCGGGTGGGCCACTCGTTCATCAAGGCCGAGATGGCGAGCACCGGCGCGATCTTCGGCGGCGAGCACTCCGCGCACTACTACTTCAAGGACTTCTGGAACGCCGACACCGGCATGCTGGCCGCCCTGCACGTCCTCGCGGCCCTCGGCGGCCAGGACGAACCCCTGTCGGCCCTGGTGGCGCGCTACGACCGCTACTCCGGCTCCGGCGAGATCAACTCCACGGTCGAGGACCAGGCGGTCCGCGTCGCCGCGATCCGCGCCGCCTACGCCGACCGCCCGGGCGTCACCCTGGACGACCTCGACGGCCTCACCGTCTCCACCGCCGACTGGTGGTTCAACGTCCGTCCCTCCAACACCGAACCGCTGCTCCGCCTGAACGCGGAGGCGCGCGACGAGGCGACGATGGCCAAGGTCCGCGACGAGGCCCTGGCCATCATCCGGGCCTGACCGAGCCCACCGCCCGACGTCCCTCCACCCACAGGCCGACCCCTCCGCCCGGCGCCCCTGCACCCGCAGCCCGACGGCCCGTCCGGTGCCCGGCCGGAGCCCTCGACCGCCCCCGCCGCCGGGCCCCCTGACGGCGGTACCCTGACCAGGCACGTCCGTACAACCGCACACGCACTCCCGCGCCCCGAAGGGAACCCCCATGCCGCTCGAAGCCGGCCTTCTGGAGATCCTCGCCTGCCCGGCCTGCCACTCGCCCCTCGAGGAGCAGGACGCCGAGCTGGTCTGCACCGGCCAGGACTGCGGCCTCGCCTACCCCGTGCGCGACGGCATCCCCGTACTCCTGGTCGACGAGGCCCGCCGCCCCGCCTGACCGGCGACCCGGCGACCTGACGCCGCCGTCCCGCCGTCCCGAGACTCGCCGTCCCGACGCCCCGGCGCTCGGAGCCCGATCGGAGGCTGCCGCCCATGCTCGACGAATCGCTGCTCGACGACCCGGAGGCGCTCGCCGTCGCCGACCGCCGCGGACTGCTGCGCGGCGCCGCCGAGGCCGGCGCCCGCGTGCGCACCGCCGCCCGGCACGCGGCCGAGGCCGGCGTGGCCGACCTCAAACCCGACGGCCGCCCCCGCGCCGTGCTGATCGCCGGGCCGGGCGCCGCCGCCACCCACGCCGCCGACCTGCTCGGCACCCTGGCCGGCGCAGGCAGCCCCGTGACCCGGCTGGCGCCCACCGGCGTCGCCTCCGCCTCCGGCGCACTGCGCTGGGAACTGCCCGGCTGGGCCGGCTCGGTCGACCTGCTGCTGATCACCACCCCCGAGGGCACCGAACCGAGCCTCGGACTCCTCGCCGAACAGGCCTACCGCCGCGGCTGCACAGTCGTCGCCGTCGCCCCCGCGGGGACTCCGCTCGCCGAAGCCGTCGAAGGCGCCCACGGCCTGTTCATCCCCATGGCGACGGCCCCCTACGACCACGACGAGCCCCTCGCCGGCTCCGCACCGGGCGTGCTGTGGGCGCTGCTGACCCCGCTGCTCGCGCTCCTGGACCGGATCGGCCTGCTCGCCGCGCCGCCCGACGCCCTCGCGGCGGCGGCCGACCGGCTGGACCTCGTCGCCGAACGCTGCGGCCCCGCCATCGCCACGTACCACAACCCGGCCAAGACCCTCGCCGCCGAACTCGCCGACGGGCTGCCGGTGATCTGGACCGAGGGCGCCTCGGCCGGTCCCGCGGGCCGCCGCTTCGCCGCCGTGCTCGCCGAACTGTCCGGCGTCCCCGCGGCCGTCGCCGAACTGCCCGAGGCGCTCGCCGCGCACGGCGCTCTGCTCGCCGGCCCGCTGGCCGCCAGCGCCGACCCGGACGACTTCTTCCGCGACCGGGTCTCCGAGGCGCCCGCCCTGCACGCGCGCGTGGTGCTGCTGCGCGACCGCCCGCTCGGCGGCCTGACCGCCGCCCCCGCCGCCCGTGACCTGGCCCTCGGCCACGACACGCCGATCAGCGAGCTGGAGCCCGACCCCGGCGGCGAGATCGAGACCCTCGCCGAACTGATCGCCGTCACCGACTTCACCGCGGTCTACCTGGCGCTCGCCTCCCGCGCCTGACCCACCCCGCCGCCCGCCTGACCCACCCCGCCGCCCGCCCGCGACCCGGCGCCCGTACGGCCCGCACGACCTCCCACGGCCGTACGGCACCGCACCCACGCCCGTACGGCCCGTACGGCTCGGCGCGCCCACCGCCCGGCCCGTCCGGAGAGAACCGCAGAGAGACGTCCGGAAAGAACCGCAGAGAGAAGCGCATGGACCGCCTCGACAACACCGTCCGCCCCTACGCCTGGGGTTCCACCACCGCCATCCCGCGGCTGCTCGGCGTCGAGCCGACCGGCGAACCGCAGGCGGAGATGTGGATGGGCGCCCACCCGGGCGCGCCCTCGCGCACCGCGCGCGGCACCCTCGCCGACCTCATCGACGCCGCGCCGGAACGCGAACTCGGCGCGGCCACGGTCGCCGAGTTCGGCCCCCGCCTGCCCTTCCTGCTCAAGATCCTGGCCGCCGGCGCCCCCCTCTCCCTCCAGGTCCACCCCAACCTGGAGCAGGCCGGGGAGGGTTACGCCGACGAGGAGCGCCGCGGCGTCCCGCTCGACGCGCCGCACCGCAACTACAAGGACGCCAACCACAAGCCCGAACTGATCTGCGCCCTCACCGAGTTCGACGGCCTGTGCGGCTTCCGCGCCCCGGCCGAGGCCGCCGACCTGCTCGCCGCCCTCGGCGTGGACTCCCTCAAGCCCTACGTCGACCTGCTGCACACCCGTCCCGAGGAGGCGGCGCTGCGCGAGGTCCTCACCGCGATCCTCGCCGCCGACCGCGAGGAGATCGCGCACACCGTGCACGAGACCGCGGCCGCCTGCGACCGCCTCGGCGGCGACCACGCCCCCTATGCCGGCATCGCCCACCACTATCCCGGCGACCCCGGCGTCCTGGCCGCGATGCTCCTCAACCACGTCCGCCTCCAGCCCGGCGAGGCCCTCTTCCTCGGCGCCGGCGTCCCGCACGCCTACCTCGACGGCCTGGGCGTGGAGATCATGGCCAACTCCGACAACGTCCTGCGCTGCGGTCTGACCCCCAAACACGTCGACGTGCCCGAACTCCTGCGCGTCGTCCGCTTCGAGGCCGGTGACCCCGGCGTCCTGCGCCCCGAGGCCGGCCCGGACGGCGAGGAGGTCTACGCGACCCCCATCGACGAGTTCCGCCTCTCCCGCCACGTCCTCCCGGCCGGCGCCGCCGCCCGCGACCTCACGCGCCACGCGCCGCAGATCCTGCTGTGCACGGCCGGCGCCGTACAGGCCGGCGAACACCGGCTGACCCCGGGGCAGTCGGTGTTCGTCCCGGCCGGCGAGCGGGCCGAAGTGTCCGGCGCCGGCACCCTCTTCCGGGCCACGGTCGCCGTCTGACCCCGGCCCGGTCCTCCCGGCGGCCACCAGCCGCACCGCCGCCGGACCGGGCTGCAACAATGACCCACCGGCAAAGGGCGGGCAAAGGCCGCGGCGGCACGGACGCGTGCGGCGCGGGTACCCGCCCCCGGACACCACCGCACGAAGGCGAAGGGACAACCCGAACACATGAGCGCGTCAGGCGGCACCAAGGCGATCGCGGCGGCACTCGGCGCCAACCTCGCGATCGCGGTATCGAAGTTCGTGGCCTTCGCCTTCAGCGGCTCCTCGTCGATGCTCGCCGAGGGCGTGCACTCGCTCGCCGACTCCGGCAACCAGTTCCTGCTGCTCATCGGCGGCAAGAAGGCCCAGCGCGAGGCGACCCCGCAGCACCCGTTCGGCTACGGCCGCGAGCGCTACATCTACGCCTTCCTCGTCTCCATCGTGCTGTTCTCCGTCGGCGGCATGTTCGCGATCTACGAGGGCTACGAGAAGATCAGCCACCCGCACGAGCTGAAGAACTGGTACTGGCCGGTGGCCGTCCTCGTCTTCGCGATCTGCGCCGAGGGCTTCTCCTTCCGCACCGCCATCAAGGAGTCCAACGCACTGCGCGGCAAGCTGTCCTGGGGGCAGTTCATCCGCCGCGCCAAGGCGCCCGAGCTGCCCGTCGTCCTGCTGGAGGACTTCGGCGCGCTGATCGGACTCGTCCTCGCCCTCGGCGGCGTCGGACTCTCCCTGCTCACCGGCGACGGCGTCTGGGACGGCGTCGGCACCGTCTGCATCGGCGTCCTGCTGGTCGCCATCGCCCTCGTCCTGGCCGCCGAGACCAAGTCGCTGCTGCTCGGCGAGGCCGCCGGCGTCGAGGTGGTCCAGCAGATCGAGGCCGCCACCGTCGACGGCGACAGCGTCACCCGCATCATCCACATGCGCACCCTGCACCTCGGCCCCGAGGAACTGCTGGTCGCCGCGAAGATCGCCGTACGCCACGACGACACCGCCGCCGAGGTCGCCGCAGCCATCGACGCCGCCGAGGCCCGCATCCGCGCCGCCGTCCCCATCGCCCGGGTGATCTACCTGGAACCGGACGTCTACAGCGAGGCCGAGGCCGCCAGGGGAGCGGACCCGGAGGCCACCCCGGGCGGCCCCACCCCGCACACCGGCGGCCACTGACCCCACCGACCGGCCCGCACCGACGGGGCCCGCCGACCACCGGCGGGCCCCGTCGGCGTCCCCGGTCCGGCCACGAACGGCCGGATCCGTTCGCCGGCGGACTGGGGGCGGCGGCGCGCTCCGGTGTAGCTTGGGACGGAGCCAGACGTCGCTGCTGATGGCGGTCGGGCGGTCCGATGACGGACCGTCCGAGGGAGAGAGGGCCTCCGACGGACTGCGCTGCGCGCACGCGGGCCTGCCCGTGTCCTTCCGGGGGCACCCCTGTGTCCGCCGCCGCGCAGGTCAGCCGTACCCACCTCGCCCCAACCACCGAGGAGCAGCACCTCATGACGACTGTCGACAACCGACAGGACTTCAAGGTCGCCGACCTGTCCCTGGCCGAGTTCGGCCGCAAGGAGATCACTCTCGCCGAGCACGAGATGCCCGGCCTGATGGCGATCCGCAAGGAGTACGCCGAGGCCCAGCCCCTCGCCGGCGCCCGCGTCACCGGCTCCCTGCACATGACCGTCCAGACCGCCGTCCTCATCGAGACGCTGGTAGCCCTCGGCGCCCGCGTCCGCTGGGCGTCCTGCAACATCTTCTCCACCCAGGACCACGCCGCCGCCGCGATCGCGGTCGGCCCCGACGGCACCCCCGAGGACCCCAAGGGAGTCCCGGTCTTCGCTTGGAAGGGCGAGACCCTGGACGAGTACTGGTGGTGCACCGAGCAGGCGCTCACCTGGCCGGACAGCCCCACCGGCGGCCCGAACATGATCCTGGACGACGGCGGCGACGCCACCCTCCTCGTCCACAACGGCGTCCAGTACGAGAAGGACGGCAAGGTCCCCTCGCCCGACACCGCCGAGTCCGACGAGCACCGCGTCATCCTCCAGCTGCTGACCCGCACCCTGGGCGAGAACCCCCAGAAGTGGACCGAGCTGGCCTCCGAGATCCGCGGCGTCACCGAGGAGACCACCACCGGCGTCCACCGCCTGTACGAGATGCAGCGCGACGGCACCCTCCTCTTCCCGGCGATCAACGTCAACGACGCGGTGACGAAGTCGAAGTTCGACAACAAGTACGGCTGCCGGCACTCCCTGGTCGACGGCATCAACCGCGCCACCGACGTCCTCATCGGCGGCAAGACCGCCGTCATCTGCGGCTACGGCGACGTGGGCAAGGGCTGCGCGGAGTCCCTGCGCGGCCAGGGCGCCCGCGTGATCATCACCGAGATCGACCCGATCTGCGCCCTCCAGGCGGCGATGGACGGCTACCAGGTCACCACCCTGGAAGACGTCGTCGAGACGGCCGACATCTTCGTCACCACCACCGGCAACAAGGACATCATCCTCGCCTCGCACATGGCGAAGATGAAGCACCAGGCCATCGTCGGCAACATCGGCCACTTCGACAACGAGATCGACATGGCCGGCCTCGCCAAAATCCCCGGCATCGTCAAGGACGAGGTCAAGCCGCAGGTCCACACCTGGACCTTCCCCGACGGCAAGGTCCTCATCGTGCTGTCCGAGGGCCGCCTGCTGAACCTGGGCAACGCCACCGGCCACCCGTCGTTCGTGATGTCCAACTCCTTCGCGGACCAGACCCTGGCCCAGATCGAGCTGTTCACCAAGCCCGACGCGTACCCGACCGGCGTCTACGTGCTGCCCAAGCACCTCGACGAGAAGGTCGCCCGCCTTCACCTGGACGCGCTCGGCGTCAAGCTCACCACGCTGCGCCCCGAGCAGGCCGCGTACATCGGCGTCGAGGTCGACGGCCCGTACAAGTCCGACCACTACCGCTACTGACCACCGGCCGAGCCGCTTCCCGCGTCTCGCCCAGGTCCCGGAAAGGCAGGCCCCCGCACCCCCGTGCCGGGGGCCTGCCCCTTCCCCGGTTCTCCCGGCCTTCTCGGGTCTCCCGGCTCTCCCGGCTCTCCCGGGCGGACCGGCGGCCGTCACGCACGCCGGACCGGCTCACCGAGGCGACCGGACAGACCCGGCAGCGGACCCCGCCGGGCCCCGCCCCTCAGAACCCAGGACCCCCATGCCCCGCGGCCGCTATGCGCTCCTCGATCCGCACGACCACACCCCTTTCGCACACGAGCACTTCCAGTGCGCCCCCGGCCCTTCCGGCTGGCGCTACGTCTCCCAGGTCACCACGCCCGAGGGCGACCACCGGGGCTCCGTCGACCTCGCCCTCGACGAACTCGGCCGCCCCCTCCGCCTCGAACTGCACGCCGGCGGCTGGCAGGTGCGCGGCGCCGCCCTGGACGGCGTCACCTGGGTCCGCACCGACCCCACCGGGACGCGGGCCACCGAAGGCAATGTGCGCGCCCACGCCTTCACCGGCACGTCCCCCGCGTTCCTCGTCGCCACCGCCCGTCTCCTGCGCCTCACCCCCTCCGCCGCGGCCACCCGCGTACGCCTCGTCGACTTCACCGAACCGGTCCTCGCCCCCCTCACCGTGGACCAGTCCTGGGCTCTGACGGAAAGACAAGCACACACCACTGACAACGGTCCCCTGATCGTGGACGCGTACCAGGTCACAGCCCTGGACACGGGCGAACGGCACACCGTCCACCTGGCCGGCGACGTGGTGGTCGCCGCCCCCGGCGTCGAGCTGGACGACCTCCGGTCACCCCCGTCGGACTTCCCCGCCTGACCGGCCGCCGAAGAACCGGCAGGCCCCCACCCTCCCGGCTAGGCGGGCGGCACGAACCCGGTCCCGCCCCGCCGCGACGGCTCCCCGCCCTGAGCCCCCTGGGCGGAGGACGACACCCGCGGAGCGGCACGCACGTCCGGAGCCGCGGGCACGTCTTCCCACGCGGCCGGTACCGCTGGGACCACAGATGCCCGATGGTCCACGGGAGCCTGCGGAACCGAAGACACCCTTGGGGCCCCCGATACGGGAGAGGCGTCGCCGAACGCCCGCCTGGCCTCCCGGACCTGCCGTTCCTGCAACACCGCCGCCAGATACATCGCCGGCGGCGCCCCGGGCGGCACCGGAGCGCCGGTACGGGCCGCCAGCTCGGTGGCCAGCCGCTGCGCCATGCTCCAGCCCACCCGCGGATCCAGCTGGTGCATCCGCGTCAGGTACTGCCGGACCGCCAGCCACAGCCCGTCCGGCACCGCCGACAGGTCGAGCGCCTGGAACCGCCCGGCCAGCCAGGGCGGCGGCAGCGGAACGGGCGACGCCTGCCCGCCGGACACCCGCTCCCGCACGACCAGGGTGCCCGCGAACACGTCACCCAGCCGACGCCCGCGCGCCGACACGAACGAGGCGACGCAGGCGATGACCCCCAGCGTCATCAGGATCTCCACCACGCCGATCGCGCCGCGCACCAGCGCGTGCCGGAACCGGATCGGCCCGCCGTCGTCCCGCACCACCCGCAGCCCGCACGCCAGCTTCCCGAGCGAACGCCCGTGGCTGAGCGTCTCCACCGCGATCGGACCGCCCACCAGCACCAGCAGGAAGCTCGCGATCGACAGCGCGATCCGCGCCGCGTCGTCCATCGAGGCCGTCGCGACCACCACCCCCAGGGACACGGCGACATACGCCGACCCGGCCACGGCCAGATCCAGCAGCACGGCCAGCATCCTGCTGGGCAGCCGCGCCGGGCGCAGCTCCAGCGCCACCGCCTCACCCGTGACCAGTTCGCTCACGCCCGTCGTCCTTCCCCTGACCTGCCCCGCGGACCGCCAGTCTGCCAAGCTGAGTCCCGTCGCGCCGCAGTAGGACAAGCTGACGCATCCCACGGGCAGTCGAACAACCAGCCGAGGAGCAGGCAGACCCGATGGACCTGGACGTCTTCGTCTCCGCCCACCGAGCCGAGTGGGACCGCCTCGACGCCCTGCTGCGCCGCCGCCGTCGCCTCACCGGCGGGGAGGCCGACGAGCTCGTCGCCCTCTACCAGCGTGCGGCCACCCATCTCTCCCTCATCCAGTCCAGCGCCCCCGACCCGCAGCTGACCGGCCGGCTCAGCCAGCTGGTGGCCCGCGCGCGCAGTACGGTCACAGGCACCCGCAAGGCGTCGTGGCGCGACGTCACCCGGTTCCTGCTGGAGAGCTTCCCGGCCGCCGTCTACCGGGCACGCCACTGGTGGGTGCCCACGGCACTCCTGTCCACGGTCGTCGCCGCCCTGCTGGGCTGGTGGATCGCCGCGCACCCGGAAGTGCAGGCGGCGATCGCGGCCCCCGACGAGCTGCGCCGGATGACCCGGCCCGGCGGCGAGTACGAGACCTATTACTCCAGCCATCCCGCCACGGCCTTCGCCGCCCAGGTGTGGACGAACAACGCGCAGGCCGCCGCCATGTGCCTGGTCCTGGGCGTCTTCCTTGGGCTGCCGGTCCTGTGGATCCTGTTCGAGAACATGCTCAACCTCGGGGTCGGCATCGGCCTGATGTCCTCGGCGGGCCGGCTCGACACCTTCCTCGGCCTGATCCTTCCGCACGGCCTGCTCGAACTGACCGCGGTCTTCGTCGCCGCCGGCACGGGGCTGCGCCTCGGCTGGACGCTGATCGATCCGGGCCCGCGCTCCCGGCGCACGGCCCTGGCCGAGGAGGGCCGGGCCGCCGTGGGCATGGCCATCGGACTCGCCCTCGTCCTCTTCGTCTCCGGAGCCATCGAAGGCTTCGTCACCCCGTCCGGCCTGCCCACCTGGGCCCGCATAGCCATCGGCATCGTCGCCGAACTGGCCTTCCTGGCCTACGTCTACGTCCTCGGCGGCCGTGCCGTACGCGCCGGCGACACCGGTGACCTGGCGGCCGCCGAACGCAGCGCCGCCGTGCCGACGGCGGCGTGATGTGCGTGCGCGGCTTCTGAGCTGCTAGTCTCCTCTTCGCCCCACCGGAGCCGTTGACACGGAGCCGGAGGGGAGGTAGATTCGAACAGTTGCCTGGAGCTGGATCTGATCCGCACGGGCGATTGTGAACATCTATCCGCTTCTGAAATCATCGATTTCATGGAAGCCCCCCGATGAATCGGAAACAACAGCCGGTCAGACCGGCGCGAAACTTCTGATAAAGTCGGAACCGCCGGAAAGGGAAACGCGAAAGCGGGAACCTGGAAAGCACCGAGGAAATCGGATCGGAAAGATCTGATAGAGTCGGAAACGCAAGACCGAAGGGAAAAGCCCGGAGGAAAGCCCGAGAGGGTGAGTACAAAGGAAGCGTCCGTTCCTTGAGAACTCAACAGCGTGCCAAAAGTCAACGCCAGATATGTTGATACCCCGTCTCCAGCATCAGCTGGGACGAGGTTCCTTTGAAAAAACACAGCGAGGACGCTGTGAACGGTCGAGCCTATTCCGCTCGACTGTTCCGCTCTCGTGGTGTCGACCCGCCGCTTTTAATTAAGCACAGTCGGGAAAACATTCACGGAGAGTTTGATCCTGGCTCAGGACGAACGCTGGCGGCGTGCTTAACACATGCA
>NZ_BAABKC010000072.1:0-2340 GCF_039543625.1 Streptomyces similanensis
AGCACACCCCACCGACGTCACCACACACACCGCACCCGCATCCCCCAACATCACACCCACACGCTCCACTGGCAACTCCGGATCCACCGGCACATACGCCCCACCCGCCTTCAACACCGCAAGCAACCCCACCACCAAATCCACGCCACGCTCCAAACACACCCCCACCACCGACTCCACACCCACACCACGCTCCCGCAAACAACGCGCCAACCGATTCGCCCGCACATCCAACTCCCCATACGACACCTCCACCCCCTCACACACCAACGCCACCGCACCCGGATCACGCACCACCTGCTCAGCAAACAACTCCACCAACGACGAACCACCCACCTCCAACCCCGTGTCATTCCACTCCACCAGCAGCTTCTGGCGCTCGTCGGCGTCAAGGATCTCCACCGCGCTGATCCGCGTCGCCGGGTCCGCGACCACCGCCGACAGCACACGGAGCCAGTGGTGGGCGATCCGGGCGGCCGTCTCCTCGTCGAACACGTCGGCCGCGACCGTCACCACCCCGCGCACCCCGGCCGGCGCGCCCCCGGCGCCGAGGATCTCCGCGGCGGTGACCTCCAGGTCGAACTTGGCCGTGGCGGTTCCTCCCGCCATGCGGGAGGCCTTGAGGCCGGACAGGTCCAGCCGCGCCGGACCGGCGTTCTGCAGCGTCAGCATCACCTGGAACAGCGGGTGCCGCGCCAGGGAGCGGACCGGCGCCAGTTCCTCCACCAGTCGCTCGAAGGGCACGTCCTGGTGCTCGAACGCGCCGAAGCTCGTCTCCCGGACCCGCTCCAGCACCTCGGCGAAGGTCGGGTCACCGGAGAGGTCGGTGCGGATGACCAGCGTGTTGACGAAGAACCCGACCAGGTCGTGCAGCGCCTTGTCGGTGCGGCCGGCGATGGCCGAACCGATCGGGATGTCGGTGCCCGCGCCGAGCCGGGACAGCGTCACCGCGAGTGCCGCCTCCAGCACCATGAACAGGCTCATGCCTCGTTCACGTGCCATGACGACGAGCTGCTCGTGCACCGCGGCCGGGATCTCCAGCTCAGCCTGGTGACCGCGGTAGGTGGGCACCGCCGGCCGCGGCCGGTCGGTCGGCAGCGACAGCTCCTCGGGAACTCCCGTCAGGGCCTCGCGCCAGTAGTCGACCTGCCGCGACAGCACGCTCTCCGGGTCGTCCTCGGCACCGAGCAGTTCCCGCTGCCACATGGCGTAGTCGGCGTACTGCACCGGCAGCGGCTCCCACTCGGGTGCCCGTCCCCCGCACCGCGCCGCGTACGCCGCGGACAGGTCACGTGCCAGCGGGCCGGCCGACCAGGCGTCCCACGCGATGTGATGCACCAGCAGGACGAGTACGTGCTCGTCCTGGCCCGCGCTGAACAGGCTCGCCCGCAGAGGGATCTCTGTGGCCAGGTCGAAGACGTGCCGCACGGCGCGCGCCACCGTCTCGGTCAGCTGCTCCGGGGCCACGTCCGCGACGGCCAGTGCGAACCCGGTCTCCTCGACCGGCAGGATCCGCTGGTACGGCTCGCCGTCGGGCGCCGGGAACACCGTGCGCAGTACCTCATGACGCCCCAGCACGTCGCGCAGCGCCGCCTCCAGCGCGGCACGGTCGAGCGCCTCGGAGAAGCGCAGCACTGTGGGGTTCGTGTACGTGGTGCTCGGTCCCTCCAGCTGGGCCAGGAACCACAACCGACGCTGGGCGAACGAAAGCGGGATCATCAGGACTCCTCCTGGCTGCGCATCGGCCGCAGCGCGGGCCTAGCTTTCCGACGACTGTCACCTTGCTGTACGAGCCAGGCCGCGAGTCCGGCCGGCGTGGGGGTGCCGAAAACCGCCCGGATCGGCAGTTCCGCCCCCAGTTCCTCACGTATCTCGCTGCTCAGCCTGGTGGCGAGCAGGGAGTGTCCACCGAGTGCGAAGAAGTCGTCGTCGACTCCGACCTGGTCCAGGCCGAGCACTCGGGCGAACGCCCGGCAGAGGATCTCCTCCTGCGGTGTGGCCGGCCCGCGGCCCCCGCCGCTCACGTACTCCGGGGCGGGCAGCGCCTTGCGGTCGAGCTTGCCGTTCACCGTCAGCGGCAGCGCCTCCAGCACCACCACCGCCGACGGCACCATGTACTGCGGCAGCCGGCCCGCCACGAACTCGCGCAGCTCCGACTCGCCCACATCGCCGACCACGTAGGCGACCAGACGCTTGTCGCCGGTCACGTCCTCACGGACGACGACCGCCGCCTGGTCCACCCCCGGATGCGCGGCTACCGCCGCCTGCACTTCACCCGGCTCGATCCGGAACCCACGGATCTTCACCTGCTCATCCGCACGCCCCAGATACTCCAGCCGG
>NZ_BAABKC010000073.1:0-142755 GCF_039543625.1 Streptomyces similanensis
CGCGGCCGGGGGCCGGTCCACCGGGCGGCGGCCCGGCGCGGGCGCACCCGGCACGGTCGGCCGACCCGCCGCCGGGCGGCACGCACGGCCTCGGGACGGACGGTCTCGGGACAGACGGTCTCGGGACGGACGGCGTCGGCGCGGACGCGGGGCGGACGGTGACCGCGCCCGTGCGCATCGCCGACGCGGAGACGGTACGGCTGCTGCGCCCCGGCGACCGGGTCGACGTGATCGCCGCCGGGGACCCGGCGACGGACGGCACGGCCCGGGTACTGGCCCGCGGCGCACGAGTGAGCCGGGTGCCGCAGCCGGTGACCGGCGGGGCGGCCCAAGGAGAGGCCGGTACGGACTGGGCCGGTGCGGACGGGGCCGGCCGGCGAGGGACGGAGAGTGGTGCGCTGGTCGCGTTGCGTGTGCCGCGTGCCACGGCCGCGCGGCTGGCCGGGGCGAGTGCGACCACCCGGTTGGCGGTGACCCTGTGGTGACCCGTAGGTTGAGTGGCCGTTTGTCCGACGAGCAGCACATCCGAGAAGGGGCCACCGGTGAGCAAGAAGCAGGACCCGAGCATCTGGCAGGGTTTCAAGGCCTTCCTGATGCGCGGCAACGTGGTCGACCTGGCCGTAGCGGTGGTCGTCGGCGCGGCCTTCACCAACATCGTCAACGCGGTGGTGAAGGGGATGATCAACCCCGTCGTGGGGGCGATCGGCACCAAGAACCTCGACCACTACAGTTCGTGCCTCAGCTCCTCGTGCAAGGGCGACCAGGGCATCGAGATCGCGTGGGGCTCCGTGCTCGGCGCGACGCTCCAGTTCATGATCACGGCCGCGGTGGTCTACTTCCTGATGGTCCTGCCGATGGCCAAGTTCCTGGCCCGGCAGGAGGCGCGGCGGAAGGCCAAGGAGGGCGCCCAGGAGATCGTGGACGTGACCGAGCTCCAGGTGCTCAAGGAGATCCGCGACGAGCTGGTCGCCCAGCGCGACGGCACGCACAGCGCCGGACGATAGCCACGGGGCCGCCGGCCTCAGATGTGGTGCGGCGGCTTCTCGTCGAGGAAGCGCTTCAGGTCGGCGGCGGCGTCGCCGTCCGGACGCTCGCCCCATCCCTTGTCGGTGTCGTCCGTGGACTGCTGGCTCAGCGGGTCGTCGAAGATCAGCGCGCTCTTCGGATCACGCGGCTCGGGGGCGGTACTCATGCCTCAAGGGTACGGTCCGCGCCGCGCGCCCCCGCCCCGGCGGCGGGCGACCCGGCGGCAGGCGACCCGGCGGCAGGCGTCCCGGCGGCGGGGTGCGGGGAGACTGGCCTCCATGACAGCTGACGCTTTGACGGATGTCGCCGGTCTGCGGGTGGGGCACGCCACGCGCCGGGGCGAGGGGTGGCTGACCGGGACGACCGTCGTGCTCGCGCCGGAGGGCGGCGCGGTCGCCGCCGTGGACGTACGCGGCGGCGGGCCGGGGACCAAGGAGACCGACGCGCTCGATCCGCGCAACCTGGTGCGGACCGTGGAGGCGGTGGTGCTGTCCGGCGGCAGCGCCTACGGACTGGACGCCGCGTCCGGGGTGATGGCCTGGCTGGAGGAGCGCGGACGCGGGGTGCGGGTCGGCCCCGATCCGACGCACGTGGTGCCGGTCGTCCCCGCCGCCTGCGTGTTCGACCTGGGGCGCGGCGGTGACTTCCGGGCCCGGCCGGACGCGGCCACCGGACGCGCGGCGGTGGCGGCCGCCGCGGCGAGCGAGCCGGGCGCCCCCGTGCAAGAGGGATGCGTCGGCGCCGGGACGGGAGCGGCCGTGGGCGCGCTCAAGGGCGGGGTCGGCACGGCCAGTACGGTCCTCGGCTCGGGCGTCACGGTGGCGGCGCTGGTGGTGGCCAACGCGTCCGGTTCGGTGATCGATCCAGAAACGGGGGTGCTGTACGGGGAGTTGTTCCAGGGCCGGGTGGAGTACCCCGACCCGCGCACGCACCGGGCGGCGCGTGCGCGGCTCGCCGAGTGCGCCGAGCGGAACGGGCCGCCGTCGCTGAACACCACCCTCGCGGTGGTCGCCACCGACGCCGACCTGTCCAAGGCGCAAGCGCAGAAGCTGGCCGGCACGGCGCACGACGGCATCGCGCGGGCGGTGCGGCCGGTGCATCTGCTCAACGACGGGGACACGGTGTTCGCGCTGGCCACCGGAGCCAGGCCGCTCGACGCCGGGCGGCCACTGGCCCTGAACACCGTGCTCGCGGCCGGCGCGGACGTGGTGACCCGCGCGATCGTCCGCGCCGTGCGCGCCGCCGACCCGGTGGACGGGCCCGGCGGGGCGTGGCCGGCGTACGAGGAGCTGTACGGGAGCCGGTGAGGCGAAGGGCGGGCGGCGGGGGCGCGGTCGGCTCCGCGCGGCGCCTCCGCCGTGTCACACCGCGTCGGCGATTGTCCCGGTTCTGTCACGTGCGGGCCTCACGGGCGTTCGGCGGGAACCCGGTGCCGGGCGGGCCGCCTCTTGCTCCACACACGTGCAGTGGATCACGCACCTCACACGAACCTGGAGCAGCCCGTGACTAGGCCGGACATAGCAGCGCGGCGCGTACTGGGGGCCTGTGCCGCCCTGATGGTCGGCACCCTCACCCTCACCGGATGCGGCGGCGACGCCAAGGCCGACGACGCCGGCAAGGACGGCGGCCAGAGCGCCGCCAAGTCCTCCACGGCGCGGATCACCATCTCCGCCAAGGACGGTTCGACGAGCGCGTCGATCAACGCGACCGGGGTGAAGGTCAGCGACGGCAGGCTCACCGACGTGAAGATGACGGTGGCCGGGTCGGGGCAGGCCGTGCCCGGGGCGATCTCGGCGGACGGCTCCGCCTGGAAGCCGAAGGAGCAGCTGGAGCGCGGGACCAAGTACCAGATCTCGGCGACCGCGAAGGACTCGGGCGGCCGGCCCGCCGCCGCGAACTCCATCTTCACGACCGTCTCCAAGGCGAACAGCTTCATCGGCACCTACACGCCGGACAACGGCACGACGGTGGGCGTCGGCATGCCGGTGTCGTTCACCTTCGACAAGGCGATCAGCGACAAGAAGGCCGTGCAGTCGCACATCACGGTCACCTCCAGCAGCGGCCAGCAGGTGGTCGGGCACTGGTTCGGCGAGCAGCGGCTCGACTTCCGGCCCGACGACTACTGGAAGGCCGGCTCCAAGGTCACGATGAAGATCGACCTGGACGGCGTGCAGGGCGCGAACGGCCTCTACGGCACGCAGAAGAAGACGGTGACGTTCACGGTCGGCCGCTCGCAGGTCTCCACGGTGGACGTCAGCACGCAGACCATGACGGTGGTCCGGGACGGCAAGACCGTCAAGTCGGTGCCGGTCTCCACGGGCAGCGCCGAGCACACCACGTACAACGGCGCGATGGTGATCGCGGAGAAGTTCCCCCAGACCCGGATGAACAGTCAGACGGTCGGCCTGGGCGGCGAGTACGACATCCCCGACGTGCCGCACGCCATGCGCCTGACCACCTCGGGCACCTTCATCCACGGCAACTACTGGTACAACAAGGGCAACCCGCCCTTCGGCCGCGAGGGCACCAGCCACGGCTGCGTCGGTCTCGCCGACGTGCAGGGCGCCCAGGGCGACACCACCGCCAAGTGGTTCTACGACAACTCGCTCATCGGCGACGTGGTGGTCGTGAAGCACTCCCCCGACAAGACCGTCTCCCCCGACAACGGGCTCAACGGCTGGAACATGTCGTGGAGCGAGTGGACCGCCGGCAGCGCCGTCTGAGCGCCTCGAAACGCCCTTGAGCAGCGGATTTTGACGACTCGGCGGGCCGCGCGGGAACTTCTCGCGCGGCCCGGCCGTTTTTCCGGCAGACGTTTTCTCGGTTCCGGGTCACGATGTCCGACCGAGGGGCTACGGTATGCACCCACCAGGTGACATGCAGCAACGCCGGGAGAAACCTTGAGCGTTCCGTACGAGACGGCAGCGTACGAGCCACGCGAGTCCCCGCAGTCCCCGGAGGAGCACCTCGCGCGGCTCCTCGGCCGTGCGCTGAACTCCTTCGAACTGCCCGACGAGACGATACGCCGGCTCGACTGCGCGCTGGCGTACGACGGCTCGCTGCGTTCGGCGCACCACAGCGCCGGACTGCACCGCGAGACCTACCGGCACACCTGGCTGCTCGCCGACGGTTCGGCGCTCACCCTGTGGGAGCTGGTGCACAACACCGTGCCCGGCGGCGAGTCGCAGCACGAGGTGTACCTGGACGAGGAGGAGCTGCGCTGCGCCACCGGCCGGCTGCCGCTCCCGCCGGACGCGCCGGACTTCGAGCTGCCGGTGCCGGTGCGGTTCGCGCCGCTGCCCGAGAAGCGGCCCCGCTACGTCCCGGACGCCTCGGGCGACCACGCGCGCCGGCTGCTGCGGCGCGCGGAGAACGCGGACCGGCCGGGCGCGGACGTCGTCGCGCTGCTGGCGGAGGCGTGCGGGCACCGGATCACCCAGGCGTTCGGCCGCCCCTGCCGGTCGGTGCGGGCCGGACTGTGCTTCTCGCTCTACGAGCACGCGTTCCTGCTGAGCGACGGCGCGGAGGTCTCCCTGTGGGAGGTGGAGCACACGGCGACCCCGGACGGACGCCACATGTGCGAGGTGTACGCGACGGAGGAGGCCGCGCGGGACGCCATGGAGCGGCGGGCGGCGCAGGTGTCGTGACCACGGCCGCGCCGCAGGCCGGGGAGTCCGGCGGGCGGGGCCGGGTCAGCCGTCGCTGAGCCGGCGCATCAGGCCCGCGAAGGCGGCCCGCTCCGCCGCCGAGAGTTCGACGTACTCGCGGTGGGGGCCGGAGGTGCGCTGCGGCGGGAGGGCCGGCAGGCTCGGCAGGCCCGGCACGGGGGTCCGGCGGCGGATCTCGAACCGGAGGCCGTAGCGGTAGCCGGCGAGAACGAGGGCGCAGGCGATGATCAGCACGGCGGGCAGGGCCACGCCGCACAGGATCAGCATCGAGACGTGCTCAGGCATGCGTCAAGTGAACACCACGGTCCGGGACATCGGCCCCGGACCGTGACGTATCTCGCAGGTGACGTGAACTACTCACAGCACCCCAAACCGACAGGGCGGCGGATGCCGCGGGTGACGTGGGTGGGCCGTCAGGCGGCCACCGGCTGTTCGCGGCCGGCGCGCGCGGACCGCGCCTCCTCGCCGTCCCCCTGCCCGCCGCCCGCGCCCGGGGCTCCGCGCAGCGTCTTGAGGGCGACCACCAGCGCCGTCGACGCGCACACGCCGGCCGCGACGGCGATCAGGTAGAGGAACGGGTTGCCGATCAGCGGGACCACGAAGACGCCGCCGTGCGGGGCGCGCAGGGTGGCGCCGAAGGCCATCGAGAGGGCGCCGGTGAGCGCGCCGCCCGCCATCGCCGACGGGATCACGCGCAGCGGGTCGGCCGCGGCGAACGGGATCGCGCCCTCGGAGATGAAGGAGGCGCCCAGGACCCAGGCGGCCTTGCCGTTCTCCCGCTCGGTCTCGTCGAACAGGCGGCCGCGCACGGTGGTGGCCAGCGCCATCGACAGCGGCGGCACCATGCCCGCCGCCATCACCGCGGCCATGATCTTCATCGCCGAGTCGCTCGGGTCGGCGACCGCGATCCCGGCGGTGGCGAAGGTGTAGGCGACCTTGTTGACCGGGCCGCCGAGGTCGAAGCACATCATCAGGCCGAGCAGCGCGCCGAGCAGGACGGCGTTGGCACCGCTCAGGCTGGTCAGCCAGTCGGTCATGCCCTGCTGCGCGGTGGCGATGGGCTTGCCGATGACGACGAACATCAGGAATCCGACGACCGCCGAGGAGATCAGCGGGATGACCACCACCGGCATGATGCCGCGCAGCGCCCGCGGGACGCGCACCCGCTGGATCGCGGTCACCACCGCGCCGGAGAGCAGCCCGGCCGCCAGGCCGCCGAGGAAACCGGCGTTGACGGTCAGCGCGATCGAGCCGCCGACGAAGCCGGGGACCAGGCCGGGGCGGTCGGCCATGCCGTAGGCGATGTAGCCGGCCAGGACCGGGACGAGGAAGGCGAAGGCCACTTGGCCGATCTGGAACATCAGCGCGGCCCAGCTGTCGCTCTGGGTCCAGAGGAAGTGGTCCATGACCGAGGGCGCCTTGTTGACCTCGTACCCGCCCAGGGCGAAGCCCAGCGCGATCAGCAGGCCGCCCGCCGCGACGAACGGGACCATGTAACTGACGCCCGACATGAGCCACTTGCGCAGCTTGGTGCCGTAGCCCTCGCCGGGCTCGCCCGCGCGGTCGACGGGGGTGGCGGCGGAGCCGGCGGGTGCGGTCGTCTCGCCGCGGGCTGCCTTCCGGCGGACCTCGGCGATCAGTTCGGCGGGCCGGTTGACGCCGGCCTTCACGCCGACGTCGACGGTGGGCTTCCCGGCGAAGCGGTGCTTGTCCCGTACGGGGACGTCGTGGGCGAGGATCACGCCGTCGGCCGCGGCGATCACCGCCGGGTCGAGGCGGGTGAAGCCGGCCGAGCCCTGTGTCTCCACGACGAGTTCGACGCCCGCCTCCCGGCCGGCGTTCGCCAGCGACTCGGCCGCCATGTAGGTGTGCGCGATGCCGGTGGGGCAGGAGGTGACGGCGACGATCCGGAAGGGCGCCTCGGTCTCCGGCGGGGACGCGGGCGCTTGCGCGGACTCGGGGGGCGTCTCCCGCGCCGAGTCCTGAGCCGTCTCAGGTGCGGGCGCAGGGGTGGGCGCAGGGGTGGGCGCAGGGGTGGGCGCAGGGGTGGGCGCTTGCGCGGGGTTCGCGGGCGTCTCCGGCGCGGCGGCCTCCGTGGGAGGGGTGTCTCCGCGGATCAGCGCGGCGACGGTCGTCGCGTCGGTCGCCGCCCGCAGCGCGGCGGTGAACTCGGCGTTCATCAGCTTGCGGGCCAGCGCGGACAGGAGGGTCAGGTGGGCGTCGTCGGCGCCGGCCGGTGCGGCGATCAGGAAGACGAGGTCGGCGGGACCGTCCGCGGCACCGAAGTCGATCCCGGCGGCGCTGCGCCCGAAGGCGAGCGTCGGCTCGGTGACGTGCGCGCTGCGGCAGTGCGGGATGCCGATGCCGCCGTCGAGACCGGTCGGCATCCGCGCCTCGCGGGCGGCCACGTCGGCGAGGAAGCCCTCCACGTCGGTCACCCGGCCGCGGGCCGCCATCCGCTCGGCGAGGGCGCGCGCCGCCGCCTCCTTGGTGTCGGCGGACAGGTCGAGGTCGACCAGGTCCGCGCCGATCATCTCGCTCATCGCGGGCTCCTTCGCTCGCGTATCGCCCGAACGGCGGGGATAGCCGGGGCGGGGGTGGGGACGGGGGTGCCGTGGGGGGCGGCGGGTGCTGAGAAAAGGGCCGGGACCGGAGGCGGGGTCATGGCGCGGGTTCCGACAGGGGGCGGTCCAGGGGGACGTCGGACGTCACCGTGACGGTCGCCGGGGACAGGTCGGGCGGGGTGGGCATCAGGCTGCCGGGCAGCTGGACGGCGGCCGCGCCGTGGGCGACGGCCGAGGCCAGGGCATCGGGACCGGCGCCGCCCGCGATCAGGAAGCCGGCCAGCGAGGCGTCGCCCGCGCCGACGTTGCTGCGGACCGCGGCCACCGGTGCGCCGCCGTACCAGAGGCCCGCGCCGTCCACGAGCAGCTGGCCGTCCGCGCCCAGGCTCGCCAGCACCGCGCCCGCGCCGAGCGCGCGCAGTTCCTCGGCCGCCTTCACCGCGTCGCCCACCGTCGCCAGGGGGCGGCCGACGGCCTCGGCGAGTTCTTCGGCGTTCGGCTTGACCACGTCCGGGCGCTCGCGCAGCGCGGCCAGGAGCGCGGGCCCGGAGGTGTCCAGCGCGATGCGCGCCCCGGCGGCGTGCGCGCGGGCGACCAGGTCGGCGTACCAGGAGGGGGCGAGTCCGCGCGGGAGGCTGCCGCAGCAGGCGATCCAGTCGGCGGCGCGCGCCCGCTCCCGCACGGTCCGCAGGAGCAGTTCGCGTTCCTCGGGCGCGAGCCGCGGGCCGGGCGCGTTGATCTTCGTCAGGACGCCGTCCGCCTCGGCGAGGGCGATGTTGGAGCGCGTGGTCCCGGCGACCGGGACAGCGGCGACCTCGATGCCCTGCGCGGCGAGGAGTTCGGCGACCAGGGCGCCCGGCGCCCCGCCCAGGGGCAGTACGGCGACGGTGCGGCGGCCGGCGGCGGCGACGGCGCGCGAGACGTTCACGCCCTTGCCGCCCGGGTCCATGCGCTCGCCCGTGGCCCGCACGACCTCGCCGCGGTCCAGCGCGGGGACCTCGTAGGTGCGGTCCAGGGACGGGTTGGGGGTGACGGTGACGATCACGCGCGGAGCACCTCCGTGCCGGCCCGCTCGATGGCGGCGGCGTCCTCGGGGCTCAGCGCGCTGTCGGTGACGAGCAGGTCCACGTCGCTCAGGTCGCCGAAGCGGGCGAAGTGCTCCTGGCCGTGCTTGGCGGAGTCGGCGAGCAGCACCACCCGGCGGGCGGCGGCGATCGCGGCCCGCTTCACGGCGGCCTCGGCGAGGTCGGGCGTGGTCAGACCGTGCGCGGCGGAGAAGCCGTTGGCGGCGACGAACAGCACGTCGGCGCGGATCTCGCCGTACGCCCGCAGCGCCCAGGCGTCCACGGCGGCCCGCGTACGGTGCCGTACGCGCCCGCCGACCAGGTGCAGCTGGAGGCCGGGGTGGTCGGCGAGGCGGGCGGCGATGGGCAGCGAGTGCGTGACCACGGTCAGCTCGCTCTCCAGCGGGAGGGCGGCGGCCAGCCGGGCCACGGTGGTGCCGGCGTCCAGGATCAGCGTGCCGTCGGCGGGCAGTTCGGCGAGGGCCGCCCTGGCGATGCGGTCCTTCTCGTCGGCCGCCGTGGACTCGCGCTCGGTGAGGTCCGGTTCGAAGTCGAGGCGGCCGGCCGGGATGGCCCCGCCGTGCACCCGGCGCAGCAGCCCGGCCCGGTCCAGGGTCTTCAGGTCGCGGCGGATCGTCTCCGCCGTCACCTGGAACTCCTCGGCGAGCGACACCACGTCCACCCGGCCCCCGTCACGGGCGAGCCGGAGGATCTCCTGCTGCCGCTCCGCCGCGTACATGTCCGACTGCCTCCGACCGATGCCCGAATCTGTGTGTACCGGGGGAGGCTACGCCCGGCCAACCGGAAAGTAAACAGATCCGGGCACTATCCGGGCACGAACGGGCACACCCTTCCGATGGGTACCGACCGGGACACCGCCCCGGAGGCCGCCCCGGGCACGGCGAAGGGCCCGGCGCCGCCCTCGCGGCACCGGGCCCCGCACCCGAACTCACCTCACCGTCGCACTCACCTCACCGTCGCCCCCGTTCAGCCGACCAGCGCGCGCTCCCGCCCCCGCTCGCCGTCCGCCGCGGCCGCCTCCGCCGCCGTGTCCGCCTCCTCGCCCGAGCCCTCGCCCTCCACGTGCTGGGCCGGCCGCTTCGGCAGCGCGGACATCAGCAGGAAGATGACGCCCAGCACCGCCGCCACCCACACCAGCGCGTGCTGGAAGGCGTGCACGAAGGCCGGGCCCACCTGGGCCGGGGTGAGCCGGTCGCCGATGACGCCGAAGAACACCACCGACACCAGCCCGAGCCCCAGCGCGTTGCCCATCTGCTGGACGGTGTTGATCAGACCGGAGGCGGAACCGGCGTGCTCGCGCGGCACCTCCGAGAGGACCGCGTCCGTCAGCGGGGCCACGATCAGGCCCATGCCCGCGCCCATCACCACCAGCGGCAGCGCCATCTGCCAGGGCGTGATGTCCAGACCGTAGCGGTGGGACTCGCCGATGTAGAGCAGGACGCCGGCCGCCATCAGCAGCGCGCCCGTCTGGAGCACCTTGCGGCCGAAGCGCGGGACCAGCTTCTGCACCGACAGGCCGGCCGCGGTGGACACCGCGAGCGAGAACGGCACGCCCGTCAGCCCCGCCTTCAGCGGGCTCCAGCCCAGCCCGGTCTGCATGTACAGCGTCCAGACCAGGAAGAACACCCCGAGCGCGACGCCGAACACGGTCTGCACGGCGATGCCGGCCGCGAAGCTCTTGACCCGGAACAGCGACAGCTCGACGAGCGGGGACCCGTCCCGCGCCGCCTTGCGCCGCTCGTACGCCACCAGCGCGGCGAAGACCGCGAACGCGCCCGCCATCGACACGTACCCCCACACCGGCCAGCCCAGCTCGCGGCCCCGGGTCAGCGGGTAGAGCAGCATCAGCAGGCCCAGCGTCACCAGGGCGACGCCCACCAGGTCCAGCTTCATGGCGCGCGGCGCGCGGGACTCCGTGATGAACCGGCCGCCGAGCAGGAAGGCGACGACGCCGACCGGCAGGTTGATCAGGAAGATGGGCCGCCATTCGAGGCCGAACAGGTTCCACTGGGTCAGCAGCGCGCCCAGCAGCGGCCCGGAGACCGCGCCCAGGCCGACGATCGCGCCGAACAGGCCGAAGACCTTGCCGCGTTCGCGCGCCGGGAAGGTGGCGTGCACGATCGACAGCACCTGCGGGACCATCAGCGCGGCCATGCCGCCCTGGAGGATGCGCGAGGCCACCAGCATCTCCGGGTTGGCGGCGAAGCCGCACAGCGCGGAGGCGAGGGTGAAGCCCGCGACGCCGACGAGGAAGAGCCGCTTGCGGCCGTGGATGTCGCCGAGCCGGCCGCCGGTGATCAGTCCGGCCGCGAAGGCGAGGGCGTAACCGGCGGTGATCCACTGGATCTGGCTGAAGGACGCGCCGGCGTCCTGCTGGATGGACGGGATCGCGATGTTGACGATCGTGACGTCCACGAGGTCCATGAAGGCCGCGGTCATCACGATCGCCAGCGCGAACCAGCGGCGGCGGTCGCCCGCCGGCGCCGGGCTGCTGACAGGGGTTTCGCTGGAGGTCATGCAGGCACGGTAGGAGGCCAGTAGGCCAGATCGTGTCCTAGATGTGCGGCATCCTCGGACCCATGACGACGGACACCCCGGCCCGGCTCCTCCAGCTGCTGTCCCTGCTCCAGACACCCCGCGAGTGGCCCGGCGGCGAGCTGGCCGAACGGCTCGGGGTGTCCCGGCGCACCGTGCGGCGGGACGTGGACCGGCTGCGCGAGCTGGGCTACCCGGTGCAGGCGACCATGGGCGCCGACGGCGGCTACCGGCTGGTCGCGGGCAAGGCGATGCCGCCGCTCGTCCTGGACGACGAGGAGGCGGTGGCGATCGCGGTCGGGCTGCGGGCGGGCGCCGGGCACGCGATCGAGGGCGTGGACGAGGCGTCGGTGCGGGCGCTGGCCAAGCTGGAGCAGGTCCTGCCGGCCCGGCTGCGCCACCGCGTCACCACGCTCCAGGCCGCCACCACCCCGCTGACCAGCGGCGACGGCGCGAGCGTCGCCCCCGAGACGCTGACCGTGATGGCGTCCGCGGTGGCCGGACGGGAGCGGCTGCGGTTCGCCTACCGGGCCGGGGACGGCGCCGGGACGCGGCGGACGACGGAGCCGTACCGGCTGGTGTCGACCGGGCGGCGCTGGTACCTGGTCGCCTACGACCTGGACCGGGCGGACTGGCGGACGTTCCGCGTCGACCGGGTGAGCGAGCCGTTCGCGACCGGGGCCCGGTTCGCGCCGCGGGAACTGCCGACGGGCAGCGCGGCGGAGTACCTGCGGCGGTCGGTGTACCAGCGGCACCAGGAGACGTACCGGGTCGGCGTGACGTTCGCCGCGCCGGCCGAGGTGGTCGCGGCGCGGCTGCCCGCCTGGTTCGGCACGCCCGAGCCGCTGGCCGACGGCCGCTGCCGGCTGCGGGCCTCGCTCGGCGACCAGTTGGAGTGGGTCGCGACGCGGCTGGCGCTGCTCGGCTGCGACTTCACCGTGCACGAACCGGCCGAACTGGTGCGGTGCGTACGGGAACTGGGGGCGCGGCTGAGCCGGGCCGGCGCCGCCGGCTCCCCGTCCGACGCCGGCGTCGGGGCCGAGCGGCCCGCGCGACCTGGGGATTAGCGATGCGTAGTTCCGCTGTGGCAGAGTGCTACGCGCGGGCCACCCCGGGGTTCAGGTCCGGGGTGTCCCGCTCTTTCGACACGCGCGGACGCGGATGTGGGGCCGGGCCTCGGCACCCGGGGGGTGGGGCGCCGAAGCCCGGCTCTGGGAAGGTCCCGGCGCCGGGGGGGAGTGCGTCGGGACGTGGCTCGCTTCGTCGGGCCGCCGTCGTCGAGAAGCCGCCGCGGCCGTCAAGTCGCCGCCGGCCGTCTCGTCGTCGGCCGTCTCTTCAGTTCGTCGGGTTCGTCGGTTCGTCGTCAGGGTGCGTGCGCGTTCCGTTCCGTACGTACGGCCATACGTACGGCACCGGCGGAGCGTTCACGACCCGCCGTAGGGGTTGTTCCCGGAGCGCCGCCTCTCAAGCGGCGGTACACGGCCATGTTCGCGCGGTCTTCGGCCACCGGCGCACGCCGTACCGGCCCGGCAGGGGCGCCGACGCGCCTCTGAGCCGCCCCCGCGGGGTCACGCCGCCGCGTCGAAGCCGGTGTCGCGGGCCAGCTTCTTCAGCTCCAGCAGCGCGTGCTTCTCGATCTGCCGGATGCGCTCGCGGGTCAGGCCGTGCTCCTTGCCGACCTCGGTCAGCGTGCGCTCGCGGCCGTCGTCGATGCCGTAGCGCATCTTGATGATGGACGCCGTGCGCTGGTCGAGGCGGCCGATCAGGTCGTCCAGTTCCTCGCTGCGCAGCAGGGTCAGCACCGACTGCTCGGGCGACACCGCGGAGGTGTCCTCCAGCAGGTCGCCGAACTGGGTCTCGCCCTCGTCGTCCACCGACATGTTCAGCGAGACCGGGTCGCGGGCCCAGTCCAGGACGTCCGCGACGCGCTCCGGCGTGGAGCCCAGCTCCGCCGCGATCTCCGCGGGCTCGGGGTCGCGGCCGTTCTCCCGGTTGAACTCGCGCTGGACGCGGCGGATGCGGCCCAGCTCCTCCACCAGGTGGACGGGCAGCCGGATCGTGCGGGACTGGTCCGCTATCGAGCGGGTGATCGCCTGGCGGATCCACCAGGTGGCGTACGTCGAGAACTTGAAGCCCTTGCGGTAGTCGAACTTCTCCACCGCGCGCACCAGGCCGGCGTTGCCCTCCTGGATCAGGTCCAGCAGCGGCAGGCCGCTGCGCGGGTAGCGGCGGGCCACCGCGACGACCAGCCGCAGGTTGGAGCGGATGAAGACGTCCTTGGCCCGCTCGCCCGCGTCGACCAGCGCCCGCAACTCCTCGGGCGTGGCCTCGGCCTTCGGCTCCTCGTACCCGTCGAGGATCTGCCGCGCGAACACACCCGCCTCGATGACCTGGGACAGCTCGACCTCCTTGGCGGCGTCGAGCAGCGGTGTGCGCGCTATCTCGTCGAGGTACATGCCGACCAGGTCGCGATCGGCGATCTCGCCGCCATGGGCGCGAACACTGCTTGCCGCGTCGGCCGTCTCGCCGGTGGCGGACTTACGACGGGCGACGGCACGGGTTGCCATGCGTGCTCCCTTGCGAATGGGTCCCCCCTGTTCGAGCGAAGCCGAGAACGTGGGGGAGGGTCAGCGGGTGGTCCTCGGGACGCCGGGCACTCTCATCGGACTTTCAGGAACTCTCCTCGGGTGCCCCGCATCCGTTGGAAACAACGACTGGAATCAGGACAGAATTCCCAAGCCGCCCCTCAAATTTTCTGATCATGCAGTACCCTGTCCGCCGCAACGCCCTGTGTGCGCCGTCGACGGACGCGGTCCCGCAGGTCAGGGCGGGGAGCCGGAGGCTTCGGAGCCCTCGTGGGGCCGCTCGGCCGCCCGGTGCCTGAGACGCCCCTCACACGGACACCGCAACGCCGCCGGTGTCCGCGGGCACGCCGCTCGGCGCCCGCCGGTGGGAGCGTGTCGCCGTCGAGCACCCTCCCACCTCCCATGACGGCTCGTACCGGCGGAAGGTTGCCGCACACCCGGACTCTCAGGAGATTCCCAGACTCTCCACACCCTCGCCGCACACCGCCCCCGGACGGCCGCGGCCGCTCCCGCTCCCGCTCCCGCTCAGCCGAACTGCACCGACCGCTTCGCCATTCCCAGCCAGAAGCCGTCGATCACCGAGCGCGGCCCGTCCAGCTCGCCGCCGGCCTCGGCCGCGCCCATGGTGACGAACAGCGGGGCGAAGTGCTCGGTGCGCGGATGGGCGTAGCGGCCCGCCGGAGCCTTGTGCGAGAAGTCCAGCAGGGCGTCCCAGTCCCGGCCCTCCAGCGCCCGCCGGCCCCCGTCGTCGAACTCCGAGGACCAGCTCGGCACGCCCGGCCCGGTGTGCCGCAGCGCGGCCAGGTTGTGGGTGAAGAACCCGGAGCCGACGATCAGCACGCCCTCGTCGCGCAGCGGGGCGAGCCGGCGTCCGATGTCCATGAGGGCGACCGGGTCGAGGGTCGGCATGGAGACCTGGAGGACGGGGACGTCGGCGGCCGGGAACATCTCGACCAGCGGCACGTAGGCGCCGTGGTCGAGGCCGCGGTCGGGCACGTCCCGCACGGGCAGCCCGGGGCCGCGCAGCAGCTTGCGCACGCTCTCGGCCAGTTCGGGGGCGCCAGGGGCGGCGTAGCGCACCTGGTAGTAGTGCTCGGGGAAGCCCCAGAAGTCGTAGACGAGGGGAACCGTCTCGACGGCGCCGAGGGCGAGCGGTGCCTCCTCCCAGTGCGCGGAGACGACGAGGATCGCCTTGGGCCGGGGCAGTTCGGCGGACCAGGCGGCGAGCTGGCCGGGCCACACGGGGTCGTCGGCGAGCGGCGGGGCGCCGTGGCTGAGGTAGAGGGCGGGCATGCGCTCCTGGGCGGTGGCGGACACGGCGGCGGCTCCCTGCGGTCGTCTTAGAGGTACGTGGCGTACGTGGCGTACGTGGCGTACATGGCCCGCATGGCCTGCGTGGCGTACGCGACGTATGTAGCTTGAAGTTTCAAGCTCCTGGCTCCTCCGAGCCTACGACCGTTTTGTTTAGTCCTCAAGTTTTTTGTTTAACCTTCAAGGAACCGTCTCGTACAGTGGGATGTATGAACACGGCACCCTCCACCGCACCCGAGTCGCCCCACGCCGCTGCCGCCGGGACGCACCGTTGGCTCACCGCCGACGAGCAGCGCGTCTGGCGCGCCTACCTGCACGCCACCACCCTGCTCGAGGACCATCTCGACCGGCAGTTGCAGCGCGACGCGGGCATGCCGCACATCTACTACGGCCTCCTGGTGAAACTCGCCGAGGCCCCGCGCCGCCGGCTGCGGATGACCGAGCTGGCCAGGGACGCCAAGATCACCCGCTCCCGGCTCTCGCACGCCGTCGCGCGGCTGGAGAAGAACGGCTGGGTACGCCGCGAGGACTGCCCCTCCGACAAGCGCGGGCAGTTCGCGGTGCTGACGGACGACGGCCGTGACGTGCTGCGGCGCACCGCGCCGGGGCATGTGGCCGCGGTGCGCCAGGCGCTGTTCGACCGGCTGAGCCCGGAACAGCAGAAGTCCCTCGGCGAGATCATGCAGATCGTCGCCGAGGGACTCCAGCCGAACGAAGCGGGCGCGGACCTGCCCTGGCTGCGCTGAACCGGGCGGGTACGGAGCGCGCGGCCCCGTACCCGCACCGGTACCCGGTGGGGTGCGCTCAGTGTGCGATGACCGGCACCGGCATCTCGTCCGCCGCGATCTCGCCGTCGGCGGAGCCCGCGCCGGTCACCGTGGTGCTCCCCGGCCGGCCCGCGTTGACGAAGGTCAGCGCGATCACGCCGGCCACGGCCAGGATGCCGACGGCGAACCAGATGGCGTTGGTGTAGCCGTGCACCAGGCCCTCCAGCTGGACCCGCTGCTGCGCGCCCCGGTTCGTGCCCGCGCCCGCCAGGTGGCCGGTGAGGTACGCGGCCGTGGCGGAGGAGGCGATCGTGTTCAGCAGGGCGGTGCCGATGGCGCCGCCCACCTGCTGCGAGGTGTTGACCATCGCGGAGGCGACACCGGCGTCGCGCGGCTGGACGCCCAGGGTGGCCAGGGACATGGCCGGCATGAACGCCGTGCCCATGCCGAGACCGAGCAGCAGCATCCCGGGCAGCAGCAGGGCGGCGTAGGAGGAGTCGAGGCTCAGCTGGGTCAGCAGCAGCATGCCGACCGCGGCGACCAGGAAGCCGGGGCCCATCAGCAGCCGGGCCGGGACGCGGGTCATCAGCCGGGCGCCGATCTGGGTGGAGCCGGTGATCATGCCCGCGATCATCGGCAGGAAGGCGAACCCGGTCTTGACCGGCGAGTAGCCCCGCACGATCTGGAGGTAGTAGGTCAGGAAGAGGAACAGGCCGAACATGCCGATGATGGCCAGGCCCAGCGAGAGGTAGACGCCGCCGCGGTTGCGCTCGGTGATCACCCGCAGGGGCAGCAGCGGGGCCTTGACCCGGGACTCCACCAGCACGAAGGCGCCGAGCAGGACGACGGAGGCGACGAACATCGAGACGGTCAGAGCGTCGCTCCAGCCGGCGGACTCGGCGCGGGTGAAGCCGTAGACGAGGGCGACCAGGCCGAGGGTGGACAGGACCACGCCCGGGATGTCGAGCGGCGAGCGGTTGCGGCCGCCGGCCGGCTCGCGGATGACGAAGTAGGCGCCGGCCGCGGCGACCACGGCGAACGGGATGTTCACGAAGAACGTCCAGCGCCAGTTCAGGTACTCGGTGAGGAAACCGCCGAGGATCAGGCCGACGGCGCCGCCGCCGCCCGCGATCGCGCCGTAGATGCCGAACGCCTTGGCGCGCTCGCGGGCGTCGGTGAACATCACCGCGAGCAGGGAGAGCGCGGCGGGCGCGAGCAGCGCGCCGAAGGCGCCCTGGAGCGCGCGGGCGCCGAACATCAGCGTGCCGGTGGTGGCCGCGCCGCCGAGCGCGGAGGCCGCGGCGAAGCCGGTCAGACCGGTCACGAAGGCGCGCTTGCGGCCCCACAGGTCGGCGATCCGGCCACCGAAGAGGAGGAGCCCGCCGAACGCGAGGGCGTAGGCGGTGACGACCCACTGGCGGTTGCCGTCGGAGATGCCGAGGTCCTGCTGGGCGGAGGGCAGGGCGATGTTCACGATGGTGGCGTCGAGGACGACCATCAGCTGAGCGAGCGCGATGAAGACGAGCGCTTTCCAGCGGTTGGCGTCGCCGGCCTCCGGGAGGAGGGGAGCCGGTGCGGCTGTTTTGGACATGGGGATACCCACTTCAGGACTTCGTGACGGAAAAAGGGTGTCGTCAAGGAACGGCCCGCCCCTCGGTGGGCGGCCGTGCGCAGCTTGGTGGTTACGGGACGGTCGGTGGCGGCTGAGGGCGCGGGAGCTGGGTGCGCCCGGTCAGGACGCTTGGTCAGGGCGCCCGGTCAGGGGCGGGCGGTCAAGGGCGCTCAGTCAAGGGCGCTCGGTCAGGGCTTCGGGGTCGCCGGCTGGGTGGAGCAGTCCCGGCGGAGGTCCTCCATGGTGGTCGCCGTGCCCGGCAGGGCGGTGCGGGCCGGGGCCCGCAGTCCGTCCAGGAACAGCTGAAGATGACGGTGGACGTAACGGTCGTGGCTGGGGCAGCCGGTGCCGGCCGGGGGCCGGCTGAGCTGGGCCGCGGCGACCAGCAGATCGCCGACGCCCACGTCGGGCCGGAGTTGTCCGGCCGCGACGGCGCGGTCCATGACCTCCTGGACCAGGCGTTCGCACCGTTCGCGCGCCGCCTCCAGGTCGGGGTGGTTGCGGTCGAAGGCGCTGGCCACCATCGGGCACAGCGCGCCGACCCGTTCGTCGGCAGCGGTGTGCACGAAGCTCGACAGCGCCTCGAAGGCGTCGCCGGTCTCGGCGAGCGCCTGCTCGGCGGCGAGCGTCGTGCGGTCCATGACCGCGCACAGCACCTCGCGGACGAGGGCGGCGCGGTCGGGGAAGTTGCGGTACAGCGTGGCGTTGCCGACGCCGGCCCGGCGGGCGACCTCGTCGAGCGGCACCTCGGGGCCGTGCTCGACGAGCATCTCGCGGGCGGCGGTGACGATCCGCTCGCGGTTGCGCAGGGCGTCGGCGCGCGGCCTGGTCGCCTTGCGCTGCGCGGTTGTCGCGGTCGTCGCGGCCTGCACGGCGTACTCCTTCGGTCGGGTGATGAGGCGATCCGGAGAGTGAATCCCCGTTTCGCGCGGACACCTGACCAAACGGGGAAACGGTCCCCGGTTATTTCCGCCCCGGCGAGAAGTTTCCCGTGACCTGGGTCACATCACACCGCGTCACGGTCGTACCCGTCCCCCCGCCGTCCCACCGCCCCGTTCCCACGACCGGACCGCTCCAGCGCGCGCCCGCCGCACCCGCGACAGAGAGTGATCGAAAGGGTGCAGCCAAAGACCGGTGGCTGTCTGGGGGCGAACCGGTGGCTGCCTGGAGCGAAGGGTCCACGCATGCCGCCGCAGCCGCCCCGACGCCGGATACGCAAGCGCCGTGCCGCCGCTCTCACGTCCGTCGCCGTCCTGACCTTCGCGGCCAGCACCGCCGGGGCCGCGCACCTGACGACGGGAGCCTCGGCGAACGGCGCCGACGCCTACGGCCTGGCCCGCTCCCCCGCCCTCATCCCCTGCATGATCAGCGGCCCGACCACCGTGCAGATGACCGAGGGCGTCCCCACCGCACACGGCTACGCCCGCTCCACCGGCACCGTGCACGCCCTCACCGTGATGATCGACTTCTCCGACGCGCAGGGCCAGGGCGACGCCCTCGACCGCTTCCACGAGTTCTTCCCGCAGACCCAGAACTGGTTCCGCACCGCCTCCTACGGCCGCCTCGACTACCGCCCCGAGACCCCGATACCCCGCTGGCTGCGCATGCCCAAGCCGTTCAAGGCGTACGGCATAGAACGCGGCGCGCCCTTCGACCCCGGCTACCGCAAGCTGGTCCAGGACATCGTGGCGGCGGCCGATCCCACGGTGGACTTCCGCGACTACGACCTGCTCAACGTACTGATGACCCCGAACGCCGGCCCCTCCGCGCTGGACACCGTCCTGTCCGTCACCTTCGCCGGCAACGCCGAGGCCCCGGTCGCCGACGGCGTCCCGGTCTCGAACGCCTCCTTCGTCTACTCCCGCCAGGACGACGGCTCCGGTACCTACGACAGCACCGGCTACCGGGTCCTGCCGCACGAGAACGGCCACGTCTTCGGCCTGCCCGACCTCTACACGCAGGAGGGCGGCGGCGCGGTCGGCCACTGGGACATCATGAGCGAGGACTGGGGCGCCAACAACGACCTGCTCGGCTGGCACAAGTGGAAGCTGGGCTGGCTGGACGCGCACCAGGTGAGCTGCGCGAGCGGGCACGGCTCGGCCGAGTACACCCTGACCCCGCTGGAGCGCCCCGGCGGCCCCAAGCTGGTCTTCGTCCCGCTCGACGACCACACCGGCTACGCCCTCGAACTGCGCACCCACGAGGGCAACGACGAGACGGTGTGCCGGCCGGGCGTCCTCATCTACAAGGTCGACGCCGGCGTCGACACCGGCCGCGGCCCGATCACGGTCTACGACGCCCGCCGCGACTCCGGCGGCTGCACCCGCAGCCCCAACGTGCAGGCCGAACTCTCCGACGCGCCCTTCGCCCCCGGCGAGACCTTCAAGGACCCCAAGGCCAGGATCCGCATCGACGTGGCGGCGGCCGACCTGGACGGCAACTACCGGGTCCGGGTGACCAGGCAGTGACGGCGCGGGCCGGACTGCCGCAGCCCCCTCCCGGCCGCGACTACCACAGCCCCCTCCCGGCCGCGACTGCCACAGCCCCCTCCCGGCCGCGGCGGCGAACCCGGTGCCCCGCCTTCCCCCGCCTCCCCCGGCGCCGCCGGCTCACCAGCCCGGGTAGCGGTCCCACCAGTGCGCGTCCCACCCCGGCGTGTACTCCGTGCCGCCGGGCCGGTCGACGAGCTGGGCGACCAGGTCACGGGCCAACGTGTCCAGCACCCAGGCCAGTTCGTGCCGGCTGACCAGATCGAGCGGCAGCGCCTCCGCCCCGTGCGCCGCGCCGAGCAGCGCCCCGGTCACACAGGCCGCCGAGTCCCCGTCCGGCGCCCCGGCGGCGAAGCGCAGCGCGGCCGCCACCTGGTCCCGCTCCGGGAAGGACGCGGCGGCGTACAGGCCGCCGAGCAGCGCCGAGGGGGCGGTGGGGTCGGGCGCGAGACGGGCGAGACGGCGCGCGTCACCGGGGTACGCCTCGCCTTCCTCCAACGCCTCGGTGAGGCGGCCGCACTCCTGGCCGGACGGACCGGAGCCGGTTTCGGAACCGGAGTCGAGAGTGGCGATCGCGTGCACGGCGTCGTGGAGGGCGCGCCGTACCTCCGGTCGCGCGCCGGCGGCCAGCAGGTGGCCGGCCAGCACGGTGGCGTGGACGGCGGCGGTCTGGGCGGCGGGGTCGCCGTGGGTGAGGGCGGCGACGGCACGCGCCTCCTTCGCCCAGTAGCCCGAGTCGTGCCCGGCGCGGACCACGGCGAGGGGAAGGGTGCGGGTGAGCGCGTGGCAGCCGCGGCTGGAGGTGGTCGGCGTCTCGACGGTGCCCTGTTCGGCCTCGGCCAGCGCGGCCACGGTCGCCGGCGCCGACCCGCGCCGCAGGCCCAGCACCGGTACCTGGGCGAGCCAGCCGTCCGGCCACGCCTTGTCTCCGTACGGGGCCCAGCGGCGCCGTAGCCGCTCCGCCCCGATGCCCTGGAGGGCGGCCCACCGGCAGTAGGCGTGCCACAGCACGGACGGCGGATGGCAGACGCCCTTGTGGTCGCCGCGTACCAGCGCGCGGATCGTGCCCTCGGCGGTGAAGCAGGCCAACTGCGTGCTGACTCCGGCCCGCAGCGTGACCCCGGCGGGCAACTCGCCCCGCGCCGCGCCGAGCGTGTCCCCGACGGCCAGCCCGAGCAACAGCCCGCGCACCCGCGACAGCGCCCACTTCTCCCCCGGGAACCCGCCCGACGGCTGCCCCTCGTTCTCACTCTCCCGAACCTGAGAGCCACTCTCCTGGACCCGGGGGACGGTCTCCTGCACCTGTGCGGCCGTCGCCGGCGTACGCCCCGAAGCATCCCCGACGGTCAACGCCCGCACGGCGTCGTGCAGTTCTACGTGTGCGGAGAGCTTCCAGCCGTGCACCAGCGCACCCCGCAGATCGGCGAGCGCGGTGTCGCCGTCGACGCCGGTGGCCAGGTGGCCGTAGACGGCGGCGACGGCCGGGGTACGGCTCTGCCCGGCGGCGCAGTGCAGCAGCACCCGCTTGCCGGCGCGGCGCAGCCGCAGCACCGCGCGGGCGGCCTGATCGACGACGTAGTGGAGATTGGCGTTGTGGTCGTCCCGGTCGACGAGCCAGACGCGGACGTGCTCGACGTCGGCGCCGGGCAGCACGGGCCCCGTCCCCATCCGGCACAGCGACACGACCGCGTCGACGTCGACGGGCGCACCGCTGTGCAGCAGGGGGAGGTTGCCGAGCAGCACGCCGGGGTCGTACGGGTGCGGGAGGGCGAAGCCGCGGGGCGCGCCGGCCGGGACGGGCGCGCGGACGATCGAAGGCCAGCCGATGCCGTCGTCCTGCCCGCCCTGCGCGGTGCGCACCGCCAGCCGGACGAGGTCGGCGCCGGTGAGCCCGGGCCAGCCGTGCACGTCCTGCTGCCACCGCAAGGGGATGCCGGAGCAGCCCCAGCGCGCGCCGAGCAGGGCGCCGGCGATGGCGGCGACGGTGTCGGTGTCGTTCCCGGCGCGCACCGCCTCCTCCAGCGCGAGCCGCAGATGCTGCGCGGGGAAACGTTTCTGGGCGAGGTCCAACTCGGGGACGGGCGTACGGACGACGGCCGACCAGGCGGCCTGGAGCGCGTGCACGACCCAGCCGTTGCCGGCGAAGTACCGCGGCGGATGCGCCTCGGCCTCGTCCAGCCGCTCGGCCCACAGCGCCCGCCGCTCGACGGGCAGCAACTCCAGTCCGGCCCGCACCCCGTCGAAGGTCCCGTCCAGCACGGCGGTACGGATGCCGGAGCACCACAGGACGCAGGCGTCGGCGCAGTCGGGGTCCGGGTGGGTGAGCGCGCTGACGGCGACGGCGGCCTCGGCCATCGCGCGCACGTCGCCGAGATGGGCGAGGGCGACGATCCCGGTCCGCATCAGCGAGCCGTTGCCGGCGCTGCGCGGGTGCCGGTCGGCGTAGTCACGGGCGGCGTCCCGCAGCGCGGCGCCCGGCGCCCCGCCGGCCTTCTCGGCGGCGCGGAGCACGGCGCGCGTCTGCGCCCCGACATCGCTGGCGCCGCCGCTCAGCCAGCGCCGGAAGCCGGCGGCGACGGCGTCGAGGGCCTCGGGCGCGCGCAGGTCGGCGCCGGTGGCGGCCACTTCGGCGACGCACACCTGCATCTGGGTGTCGTCGGAGTACTCACCGGGCGCGTACGGCCCGAGCCCGCCCCCGACCATCTCCGGCCGCTGCTCGGCCCCGAGCACCGCCGCGAACTCGTACGGCACCCCGAGCGCGTCCCCCACACCGGCCCCGAGCAACACCCCGGCGGCCCGATCGGTCCGCCGCGCATCCAGCCGCGGATTGGGAACGCGCACACGCCCCATGAGACCTCCTTGACGAAGCGACGTCACGCGGGGGGGACGGGGTCGACACCGCCAGCCCCACCGACCGGCCGACCGGCCGACCAGGCAGCTGGCCGGCGAAACCCGAACCCGAACAGGCGGAACCGGCCCGCCGAACCAACGAACGAACCGAGGAACTCCCCCGCCCCTGACACTGCGCCAGCTTGGCACGCGCCCCCCTTATCGTCAAGCAGACGCTATCCCTCCACTCCTCCCCCTTGATCACCGGCCCCTGGGCGCAGACCCCCGTGCCTCCCTGTGGCCCGTCTGAGTACGCCTACTCAGACGGGCTGGTGGCCGATACGGATGGGTGGCTCGACGCGGCGTCACTACTGTGCTTCTCGACCACCGCAAAGTGGTGATCGAACGTTCAGAGGTCTCGCCGACGTACGACGAGGCACGGGGGGAGGGGCCGCGCGTGGCGTGGGACGAGTGGGAGCAGCTCAAGGCTACGGCGGCCGAACGGCACTCCACACGGATGCAGCTCAACCAGGCGCCCGGCGACCAGAACGGCGCGACTTCGAGCAGTAGCGGCGTTTCCGGCAGGCTCCGGTCCGACAAGAAGGCGTGGTCTACGGCCGGTCAAGGCGTGGGGGACTTGCGGGACAACATCGGCAAGGCGTTGACGAAGCTGGAGCACGGCGCGTCAGGGCTCGGCAAGGACGCCGCCTGTTCAACCGCGGCAGCTCAAAAGAGCGTGTACGACTCTTGGGAACGCCGCGTGAAGGAAATCAGCGAGCTGTGCGACGGGCTCGCCGACGTGCTGGAAAAAGTGGGGAACGACCAACTCAGGACGGATGAGTCCATCAAGGCCGGGATCGCTGGGCTGAAGGCCCACTCCGAGGGCACGTCCGCCGGCGGCGGCACGGGCACGGGCCGGTGATCCGGACGCATGGACCTCAAGAAACTCCAGGCCATCAACCCCTCCGAGTACGCGGACGCAGCAGACGGATACCGCGCGATCAGTGACATGGCCGACGCGGCCAAGGGGCGCATCGACAAGCAGATCACCAAGGCCATGCAGCAGGCCAACGAGGGTGAGGCGGCGAACGCGGCGCGGCAGCAGTTGACCAAGCTCTCGCAGAACTTCCACTACACCCAGACCGAATGCGGCCTGATCAGCGGAGCACTCACCGGCTTCTCATCCGAGATCGCCGCACCACGTCGCCGTCTGCTCGAGGCGCTCGATGACGCGAAGGCGCTGTCATACACCGTTCACGCGAACGGCGGCGTCACCTACCCCGCCGGTGGCGAGAACGAACAGACCGGAGAGAAGATCGTCGGCGGCACGGTCACCGGGTTCAACGGCATCTACAGCCGCGGACCCGGCCCGGACATGACCGGCCTGCGCAGCCCCAACCCGAACCGTGCGAAGGCTCAGGACATCGCCGACCGCGTCGCCCACGCCGTACAGGAAGCCAGGGAGATCGACGACCGCTACAGCACGGCGCTGGGAAAACTCAAGGCCGCACCGGGTCTGGCCGTCGACACCAAGATGTGGGCCGACGTGGCATCCGACGTCGACGCCGTCAGCTCAGCGGCAACCCCATACCTTCTGGACAACATCCCGATGGACAAGTCGCCGGCCGACATCACCAAGTGGTGGAACAGTCTGAGCGATGAGCAGCGGGATGAGTACAAGAGGGGTTTTCCTGAGCTCATCGGGAATCTGGACGGCATACAGGCGGTGGTGCGCGACGAGGCGAACCGCGAGAACATCCAGACGCTGATTGCAAAACTGGAGGGCCAGCACGACGACGACTCCCAGACGAAGCTGGACGGCTTGAAAGGCATCCAGGAGAAGCTTCTCGCGGGCAGCGACCCACCCATGTATCTCCTTGGCATCGGCGACCAAGGTAACGGCCGGGCCATTGTGGCCTACGGAAATCCGGACACCGCACAGAACGTCTCCGCCTATGTTCCGGGGCTCACCGCGAGACTTGACGGAGATTTTCCCGGAGGGACAATGAAGCGCGCCCAGGACACGGCTCTGACGGCCAGGGAAGTTTCCCCTCACAGCTCTACTTCGTCAATCGTCTGGCTCGGCTATGACGCACCCCAGCTCAGCGCGCGTGACTTCCTGAGCAGTAGGAGCGTCATGTTCAGGGACGACGCCGAGGCGGGAGCACCCGATTACAACCAGTTCATGGCCGGCATCTCGGCGACACACGAAAACGGCGATCCTCACATCACGGCCATCGGCCATTCGTACGGATCACTCACCGTCGGCCTCGCGGCTCAGGAGAAGGGCGGCATCCCGGGAGCCGATGACATCATTCTCGTGGGAAGCCCGGGGACTGGGGCGAACTCTGCGGACCAGTTGAATGTAGGTAAGGGACACGTGTTCGTGGGCGCGGCCGATCACGACATCGTCACGGGACTTCCCTCCAGGGGACAGGTCGGCAGCGGGGTCGCCGGGGGTATTCTGGGTTCTTTCGCGGGTGCGCCGGAAATCGGTGCGGCAGCTGGTGCGAGCGCGGGTGACCCGGACGGCGACGATCTCTGGTTCGGCAAGGATCCTTCCAGCAAGGCTTTCGGTGCCACACGGTTCGCGGTGAGTGACGGGCCGACTATTCTGGAGGATCACGGGAAGATGAAAGCCCACTCCAACTACTTCAACCCCGCAAAAGATCAGATGTCGGCGGACAATATCGCGAGGATTGTTGTCGGCAAATCTGACGAGATCGTTCAGGAGCAGCCGCGGTGAGAACTGCATACCCTGGAATTCTGCTTGGTGCTTTGCTGTTGACTGGATGCAGTTCTTCGGACGCGACGTCTGTAGGTGACTCGAAAAAAATGAACATGCAAGAAGCGGCAGAGCACGCGGACAAGATCCTTGACGGCACGTTCGCCGCGATCAAGCCGACAGTTCATTGGACCCATGGCCAGTCAACCGAGGGCAGCTGTGACGTATCGAGGCGACGGGCAGTAATGACCGTTATTTCGGAGGAGCGAAGGGGAAACTTTCTGGGCGTGGTGGAGCGCTACTGGAAATCTCAGGGATTCAGCCAGATCGGCATGAACCGGAATGCGAAGAGTCCGGCCATGTATTTTCAGACGCCGGATGAATTCAACGTACGCCTTTTGATCGGCGACAACGGGCAGGCGTTCTTCGAAGTAGCAACACCGTGTGTGGAAAAGTCATCGGTGTCACCGCCCGCTTCGAAGACGGTCGGCCCGAATTATGCAGGAAAGCCGATTCCGGACCCGAACGTCCACTCCGACTTCTGGTCGGCGTCAACCCCGATCACCTCAGCTTCACCGACGCGGTCGCGGTAGTCGACGGGGGGCCTGCCCGTCCAGGCTTGCCGTCAGCGGTGCAGGGCGGTGGCCGGGGGGGAACCACCGTCCACCCAAGGTCGGTCCACACGGAGCCGACGGCGCTCCGCTCATCCGCATCGGGTTTTGCCAGGTCAGCACAGAGGACTCGGCACACAGGGGCGGGGCCCCAGAACAGCAGGGCATGACACCTCGGTCCGCTGCCGCAACCGCTAGACTGTGCGCGGTGCACCACTCTGGTGGGGCGCCCTGCGGATGTCTGGGGCCCTCATGGGTCGGGATCCGTCCGATGTGGGCGGATTTCCAACACCCTTGCCCACACATCCCTGCCTTCGTAGCTCAGGGGATAGAGCACCGCTCTCCTAAAGCGGGTGTCGCAGGTTCGAATCCTGCCGGGGGCACAGAGAGATGGGCCGGTTCGAGAGGGGTTTCCTCTCGAACCGGCCTTTCGGCGCCTCAGGGGTCGCGCTGCGGAGGGACCGCCTGTCGCCTCGTTTCCACGCATCATGGGAGGCATCGAAAAGCGGGCGCACCGCCGGCCACCCGGGACCGGGCTGGAAGCCGCAGTCCGTCCAGAACATGTCGACGGCCTCCAGGCACAGAGTCCCAACGAGCCGATCCCCGCGCATGAGTTGCCAGATCTGCTCGGCCATAGTTCCATGCCCTTCGGTCACCTCGCCGGGAGTTGGCGCGTCGTTGCTCATCGCTCCACGGTTACGTCCGGGCAGCGCAGATCCAGCAAGTCGGGCATGCTGCGCTCGGCGTTCTCGGCAAGTACCCACCCGTACTCGTTGTGGGCGATGTCGAAGGCGTGTCGCGCGCCCAGCAGACGGTAGTAGCTGTCGTCGATTCCGGGGCGGTGCCGACCACCCGCGCAGGGCAGAGGCGGGGCCGCCCCTGGACGCGGGGGGACACAGGTGAGGCTGTGGTCGTTCAGCAACTGCCTCAGTTCCCGCTCCTGGATCTGCGGATTGGTGATGCGCTCCAGTCGAAGTCGCTCCCGGTCGAGTCAGATCCGCCTGCGCCACCGCGGCCTCCGCATGCGGCCTCGGCCCGACTGCGGAGCCTCCACGTCGAGCACGGTGAGAAGCAGCAACGGGAGGCGGGCCAGCAACCAGACCGGCGGTCCCCACAGCCACTGGAAGCCGTAGCGCGTCCAGAGGCGCAGCTCCGACTTCGGCGGACGGGGTCCCCAGACGCCGTCCGAGCCGTTCGTCGCGGTGGTCATCCGAGTGCTCCCGGTCCGCGCTGGATCACGTCCCTGTACTTCTCGACCTTGCCGTGGGACTCAAAGGATTCGGCGGCCTCGGGACCGATGTCCTTCGTCTGTTTCGACGCGGAGCGCATCCTGCCCGCATCACGCGCCGACACCGCGAAGCCCGTTGCGCGCCCACCTGCCCGGTGTCCGGGCGTCAGCCTTCGTGGGGCGCTTTCGGGCGGGTGACCGGGACGACAGTGAGGAGGTCGTCCAAGCCTTTGAAGTCGTCGGGATTGGTGGTGAAGAGGGGGAGGTCCTCGGCCACGGCAATGGCGGCGATCATCAGGTCGGCCACCCGGCGGCGCGGCTTACGGCCCGCGCTGATCACCGCGGCGCAGATGCGGCCGTAGATGCGCGCCGCGTCGGCGTCGAAGGGAATGGGGTCGAACTCGTTCTCGGCACGCTGGAGAACGTCGAGCCTTCGGGCGCGTTCGGCGTGTTCGTCATAGCCGCTCTGTTCGTCGTCGCGACGGACCTCGTGCGGGCCGGCGGAGAGTTCGGCCAGGGTGATGGCGGTGATCGCCATTTCGTCCGGCAGTTCCTCCGGGGCGACCCACCGACGCAGAATCATGATGTCGGTGTCGAGCAGTCCCTGCCTGTGCGCCGGGCGGTCAGCGGGCATAGGGGTCGTCCAGGTAGGCGTCAGCCGTGGCGTCCTGGTAGGCGCGGAACGCTTCCAGGTCGATGGCGGGAGCGGTCCGGGACATCGCGGCGAACTCCTGGCGGGAGACGAACCGGCGACGTCGGCGCAGAGGGACGAGCTGGCCGATGGGGTGCCCGTCACGGGTGACAGTGAACGACTGGCCGCCCTGTATGGCGTCCATGATCTCCCGGGACCGGTTACGCAGATCCCGCTGGGTGATTTCGGGCTGAACGCTCATAACCTTCACCGTAGCGCTCGGTGCTACAGCGTGGCATTCGGTGCGTAGAACTTCGGTTCGTGGTGCTCCAGCACGATGGCGGGGCGTTCGCCGTCGCCGTCCTCGAAGGCGTACCCCCGCACTCGCTCCCGGTTCCGTCCTCCACCCAGCCGAGTGCGGCCGTCGCGGGCACTGACCCGGTGTCCGCCGCGCACCTGCTTAGGCGAAGCCCCTGAGGTGGCGCGCCTGGCGATCGCGACGATGCATGAGTGGTACGACGAGGAAGGGTGGGGGGTGCTCGACTCGCCCGAGACTCCGGGAGGCAGGGAGCCACGGTGAACGCTGCCCCGCCCGAAGAGGCCACGACGTCACCGCCGCGGCGCGGGATGCCCGCCAAGGAGGGGCCGGCCCGGTGGCGGCAGGAGAGGCCGGTCGGCCGTCGTGATCCCGCCTTCGCTGGAGGGCCTGCGCAGCGGGCCGGAAATCTGTCGAGCCAGGCCCTGTGCCGGTTCTATCCTTCCCGCATGGCCCATGGAAAGACCTCGTACGTTTGCCTGCCCTGCCGGGCCTCGTACAAGCAGCCCTACCCCGGGCACCACGACCACGACCGGGTCTGTCCGCGCTGCGCCGAACCGCTGATCCACGTCGGCTCCGCCTTCGCGGCGCCCAGGAGGCGGGACACCGCCGCCTGGCGTGCCCTCTCCGTGCTGCTGCACGCCGGCGTGCGCTTCCACAAGAGCTGCTGCGGAGGCCCCGGCTACCGCCCGCGCACCCTCAGTGAGGTACGCGAGCGGATGGCTTACGCCCGTGCAACCGGAGAGCCCTTCGCTCAGGCGTTGGTCCGCCGCGTACTGCCCTGAGCCCGCCGTGCCGCAGTGATCAACCGACTGCCATCGTCTGCGCCCCCGACCGCACGGACCATGCAGCTTCTGGCACCGATCACACACGTGGGTGCTTCCCGTCGGCCCCTGACATGGCGCCGACGCGCCTGCTCTGCCAAGACCTCAGCCAACTCCGGTTCCCACCGTGCGAGAAACCTGTACACGGAAGGCATGCGCATCGCCACCGATCCGGTCCAGTACGGATCCGAAAAGATCCACGAACAGGTGGACCATGCCCGCGAGACGGTGGGCGACGTCTTGGGCCGCCTGTCGAGCGCCGATCCGTTTGGATGACAGAGTGGACACCATCCCGTACGCCTTCGTGGTCACCGTGATCAACCCCGTCCCGGTGTCGGCCTCGCCACCGGGTCACTTGCCGCCCGACGCTGAAATGAACTCGGTGATTCGGCTGTCGACCTCCCGGCTCCCCGAGGACGTCCCACTGGCACGGGTGTACGCCTCCCGTACCACCCACCGTCTCGACAACCAGAACCCTGTGCCCTTCTGGATTCATCTCGGGCCTGACAGCGGCTCGTGGTGTTCTGTCCGTCCCGTCGCTCCGGACGCCTACGACGTCCACGCGGCCGACGGCGCCTGCCTGGCCCGCATCACCCGCCGAGCCGCGCGCCTCCTGCCCTGGCCGCGACGCGCCCGATGGTCCGCACAGCTCACCAGCCCCTCGCAGTCGGTCACGGGGAACGTGGGCACCTGGTACGCGTGGCTCACCTATGTGGTGACCGCTCCCGTCTGGATTCTCTTCGCGCTCTGCGGGATGGCGTACTCGTTCTTCGACGGCACCGCGGACGACTACACGTTCCGCAGCCCGAGCCGCACCCGCTGGCGCACACGCGGCGCGGGCACGGTCCTGGACCGCCGGGGCATCAGCAAGACCTACCGCTTCGCCGGCCGGGGTCTGGACGTCCGGGTCGCGTACGCCCTGGCAGTTCTCCAGACTTGGCAACGCGGACGCCAGCCCGCGCGCGACCGTCAGGTCAGCTCCCCGGCCGGTCGGCCCGCGCACCGAGACAGGCCGTAAGGCCGGCGGTCGCGCTCGGGATCGTGCCTCGGGCTGGCTGACGGCCGTGCTGCCGCCGGTGTTTCACAGGCCCGCCGTGCGGGTAGAGCGGTGGGCGGTCAGGGCCCAGATGACCCAGGCGTCCAGTGCGATCGAGATCAGGGCCCACAGGGGCTGGTACGGGAGCCAGAGGAAGTTGGCGATCAGGCTCAGGGAGGCCATGAAGACGCCGACCACCCGGGCCCACAGGGCGTCGGTCAGCAGGCCGAGGCCGGTGATGACCGAGATCACGCCGAGGATCAGCAGGACCCAGCCCCAGCCGGTGAGGTTGAAGCGGTAGACGTAGTCGTTGATGTTCGCGTAGATGTCGTCGGACGCGATGGCCGTGATGCCCTTGAGGATGTCCAGCAGGCCGTCCACCAGCAGCACCACTCCGGCGAACACGGTGCCGCCCGCGACCCACATACTGGCCCGGTCCTTGCCGTCGCCGCTCGCGTGGCCCTGGTGCGGATGGCTTCCCGGCGATGTCGGCTGCTGCGTCATGGCGTCGTCCCTCCTGCGGTGCGATGCGTCCACCGTGTTCGCCGGGCGGACGCGCCACCAGCCGGAAGCCGCCGAACGGGTGAATCGACCCTACGGCTGCAGCGCCGGCTCCGGCCGCCGGCGTTCGGACGCCCCCGCCACGGCCAGCAGCAGCGTCACCGCCGCCGACGCCGCCGCCATCGCGGTCATCGCCGCGGCGGGCGAGGCGAACTGCGCCGCCGTGCCCGCCAGGGCCGCGCTCACGCCCTGCGTGGTCAGCATCCCGGCCGAGTGCAGCCCCAGCGCGTGACCGCTCAGTTCCGGCGGGGTCAGCCGCATCAGCCGCTCCTGCTGGACCAGGCTCGCGCCGAAGCCGGCCGAGGCCAGCGTCACCAGGCAGGCCGCCACCGGGACCGGCGGGTGCAGGGCGAACACGAGGTACGGCGCGGCCAGCAGCGTCAGCAGCGGCGTGGCCGTGCGGCGGCGCACCGCGGGCGGCAGCAGACGGCCCACCGTGACGTCGCCCGCCAGCATCCCCAGCGCCGCGCACGCGAACAGCGTCCCGGCCGCACCGGGGGCGTAGGAGACGTACAGCGACTCGCAGCCGACCACCAGGCCGTTGGGCAGCCACAGGCCCAGGTAGGTCAGGCGGCGCGGCCGGTCGCGCCACAGGCGGGCGTTGGCGTGCCAGGTCGCCGCCACCGACGGGCGGCCGGACGAGCGGGGCGCGCGGCCGGTCAGGCCCAGCCGGGCCACGGCCGCGGCCGTCGCGTACAGCGCCGCCGCCAGCAGCAGCGACACCCGCGGCGACAGCGCCGCCACCAGCGCCCCGCCGGTCGCGTACCCGGTGATCTGCATGAGGCCGCTCATCATGTTGAACACCGAGCGCCCCAGCAGATAGCCGTCGGCGCCGCCCGTCGCGAGGATCTCGTTCAGCAGGCCCCAGCGGACGCCGCCGCCCAGCGAGGCGACCAGGCCCTGGACGAGGACGACGGCGAGGACCGCCGTGAGCGGCAGGCCGGGCAGTGCCAGGGCCGCCGTGAGCGCGGCGAAGGCGAGCGAGACGCCCGTCAGGGCCGCGCGCGGCGGCAGCCGGTCGGCGCCCGAGAGGAACAGTGTCGCGCCCAGCACCTGGGCGAGCGAGGAGCCGAACATGCTCACCGCCGACAGCAGCGGTGAGCCGGTCGACCGGTACACCAGGGTGCCGAGCGCCAGCCCGCTCGCCGTCTGGGCGACGGTCTGGGCGGCGGCGGAGAGGAACAGCGGGGTGAACTCCGGGGTGCGGAAGAGGTCGCGGTAACTGCGCATGCGCCGGAGTCTCGGCCGGGCGCCGTCACGGCCGTTACTGTTTCGCGGGAGCGCGAAACCTCCGGGCGCGGAACGGAGCCGGAGCCCGGAGCACGAATCCTCCGGAACACGAAACCTCCGGAACACGAAACTTCCGGGAGTGGGGAGGCGGGGCATCGTGGGGCTCTGGCAGGTCAACGCCGACACCCTCGCCGGCAGCCGCTTCCTGATCTCCCCGCTCGCCGAGACCTTCGCGAGCCTCAAGCTGCTGCACGCCGGCGCCGGCCGGCACCCCGGCGAGCGGGCCTGGCTCCGCGCCCACCTGCCCGGCTACCGGCGGCTGCTGGCCGGCGATCCCGTCACCGCGCTGCTGGTGCGCGCCGGGCTCGGCCCTTCCTGGATCGCCGACTTCCTCACCCCCACGCCCCGCGACGAGGAGGACTTCGCGGCCGGGGCCGCCCGGGTCCGCGCCGCCGATCCGGTCGCCGCCCGCGCCCATCTGCGCACGGCGCTCGCCGGGCCGCTGCCGGCCGCCCTGGACCGCGACGACCTGCCCGAGCGCGCGGCCCGGCTGCTGGAGTACGTGTGGACCGAGACCGTACGGCCCTCCTGGGAGCGGCGGCGGCACGTCCTGGAGGCGGACGTCGGCGTGCGCACCGCGCGGGTGAGCCGGGGCGGCTGGGCGGCCGTGCTGGACGAGCTCAGGCCGGGCACCCGCTGGCTCGGCGGCAACCGGTTCCAGGTCAACACGCACGTGTATCCGCCGCGCGAGATCGCCGGCGCCCAGCTCGTCTTCGTGCCGGTCACCCCGCAGACCGGCTGGGTGTCGTGGGACGAGCCGCCGAGCCGGTACGCCGTCGTCTACCCCTGCGCGGGCGTCCTCGCCGACGCGGACGCCCGGCGCTCCTCGGTCTCCGCCGCGCTCGGCGCGCTGCTCGGGCCGGCCCGGGCCGAGGTGCTGGTCCTGCTCGACGCGCCGCTCAGCACCACGCAGCTGACCGCCATGACCGGGCAGGCTCTCGGGTCGGTCGGGCGGCATCTGCGGGTGCTGCGGGAGGCCGGCCTGGTGGAGCGGCGGCGGGCCGGGCGGTCGGTGCTGTACGCGCGCACGGAGGCGGGCCGGGTGCTGGTCCGGGCGGCCGCGCCGGACGGCGGGCGGGCGCGGCCGCGATAGGGTCCTGCGTTCGGTCCGGGACCGATCCGGGCTACCCGGCCCCGGCGGCCGGTCCGGGCGCGGCGCACAGGCGCTAGCATCCGGCCCATGACGACAGCAGACAGCAACGGCGCCTCGCCCCTCGACGTGGAGATCGGCGCCCTGCGGGGCGGCCCGGCGGACCTGAAGCAGTACGCGGGCCGGCCCGTGCTCATCGTGAACGTGGCGTCCAAGTGCGGGCTCACCCCGCAGTACGCCGTCCTCGAACAGCTGCACGAGCGGTTCGCCGGGCAGGGCTTCACCGTGCTGGGCGTGCCCTGCAACCAGTTCGCCGGGCAGGAACCGGGCAGCGCGGCGGAGATCGCCGAGTTCTGCTCGGCGACGTACGGCGTCACCTTCCCGCTGACGGAGAAGGTCGACGTCAACGGCGAGGACCGGCACCCGCTCTACGACCGCCTGGCCGGCTTCGCCGACGCCGAGGGGCACAGCGGCGACATCCGCTGGAACTTCGAGAAGTTCCTCATCGGACGGGACGGCGAGGTCGTCGCCCGGTTCTCCCCGCAGACCGCGCCGGACGCCCCCGAGGTGGTCGCGGCCGTCGAGGCGCAGCTCGCCTGACGCACGGCGCGCCGCACCACGGAAGCGCACCGCACAGCGCCGCACCGCGGCACGGCGACGCGCCGTGCCGCGGTGCGGCGCCTCACTTCAGTTCGTCGGGGCAGGGCGTCCCGCGCGGCACCTTGTACGGCGCCGCCAGCCGGTACGTCCCCGCCCGCGGCGCGAGCAGCATCGTCCACTTGTCGCCCTTGTCGTCCTCGGACGTCTCCCACAGGCAGCCGTTGACGTTGTCGTACGTCTTCGGCGTGCCCTCGGCGCGGTGCTTGGACGCCTCGGTCTCCTCGGGCGCCTTGAGCCGCTCGCCGTGCTCGTCGACGATGCTCAGCCAGGGCGAGTACGGGATGCGGATGAGGACGCGGCCCGGCTCGCTCACCTCCAGGGTCAGCTCGTCCTGCTCGGCCCGGTCGACCACCGCGTGCGGCTCGGCGAGCGGCGCCGGGTCGGTCACCTCGAACAGCTGCCAGTTGGCGTCGCCCCAGAGCTGCCGCAGATAGGGCTGGCCCTGGCGCACCAGCTCGCGCTCGCGCTGGCCGCCGTCGCCGTCCGGCTCGCCCTTGGGCAGCACCACGTACTGCACGGCCCAGCGCTGGAGCCACTCGTGGTAGTTGGCCGAGTTGAGGGTGTCGTCGTAGAAGAGCGGGTTGCGCTTCATGTCGGCCTGGCGGTTCCAGCCGCGGGCCAGGTTGACGTACGGCGCGAGCGCGGAGGCCTCGCGGTGGGAGCTGGCCGGGACGACCTCGACCCGGCCCTTCTCGGCGCCGGCCTTCTGGAGCTGGTGGACCAGCGGGGCCAGCTCGTGCGACCAGGAGGCGGCGGGCGCGGTGTGCACGACGTCGTCCACCGACTTGACGCCGATCCAGCTGACGAAGCCGATCAGCGCCACCACGATCGCGTACCACTTGCGCGAGCGCGGCACGGCGAAGGGCAGCGCCGCCACCAGGATCACCCCGCCGAACAGCATCGCGAGCCGGGTGATGTTGGAGCCGATCTGCGAGCTGACCACCCACACCCCGACGACCGACAGGGCGTACACCCAGGAGGTGATCCGGACCGTCTTCCACTCCCGCGGGACGAGGACGGCGGCGAGGATCGCGTAGAGCAGCGGCAGGCTCGCCGAGCCGAAGCCCATGGGCTGGGTGCCGGAGAAGGGGAACAGCAGGGCCGAGACGGCCACCACGGCGGCCGGCGCGAGGCCCAGCGCCCAGGCGCCCGGGCGGCGCTTCTGGAGGAACAGCGCGACCGCGACCAGACCCACGAACAGGCCGGCCACCGGTGAGGACATGGTGGCGAGCGCGGCCAGCGGGGCCGCGGTCAGCGCCTTCGCCCAGCGCTTGTGGCGCCAGCGGTAGGGCCAGCAGAACACGGCCGCCAGCGCGCCCAGCGCGAACAGCGAGCCGAGGCCGAACGTCACCCGGCCCGACAGCGTGTTGCACACCAGGCCGAAGACGCCGGCCAGCGCCGCCCACAGGGGGTTGCGGACCGCGCGGCTGCGGATCAGGACCAGGGTCAGCAGACCCGCCGACAGCGTCCCGGCGATCATCATCGTCGTGCGGACGCCGAGGACGGACATCAGGTACGGCGACACCATGCTGTAGGAGACGGCGTGCATGCCGCCGTACCAGGCCAGGTTGTACGCCGAGTCCGGGTGCCGGCCGACGAACTCGGCCCAGGCGTCCTGGGCCGCGAGATCGCCGCCGCTGTTCGCGAGGGCGAAGATCCAGACGAGGTGCAGGGCCCCGGACAGGACGGTGAGGGAGAGGGCCGGGTGCCGGAGCATCCGCTCCCGCAGCGCCATGACGGCGGCCCCGGCGCGGGACCGCCCGCCGCCGCTGCCGGCGGCGGCCCGGTCACCGCGTGGAGCCGGTGCGTCACGTTCCGCGGTGTTCGTCCGCGGACGTATTCGCGGCCCGGCTCCCGGGCCCGGCTCGGCATCGTCGGCGCGTGTCGGCTCCGCTGTGGCCACCTGAAGGCACTCCCCGTGTCCCGTCCCTGAGTTTCCGGCCGCGTCCCGCGTCCGGCGACGTGCCCCGTCTCGCGACGCTAGCACGCACCCCGCCGGGCGGCCCCACCTGGAGGGCGTACCGACGGGGTGCGTGGGCCGGGCCGGCCGGGTGTCAGGAGATACGGGTCAGCTTGTCGGTGAAACCGGGCTCGGCGAGGTCCTTCTGGAGGGCCACCGGGACCCGGATCGCGCTGCCCGCGCCGCCGTCGCCGACGGTGAGCGTGCCGACCTTGGTCCCCGCCTTCGCGGAGTGCGGCACGGCGTCGGCGGTGAAGGACAGCTTCACCTCGGAGCCGGCCCAGCCGACCGCGGTGACGTCCCGGGTGAGCACGACCGGGGTGTGGCCGCCGAGCCGGTCGTCGACGTAGCCGACGACGTCGCCCTTCTTGAGGATCTTCGCCGAGGTCAGCGCGTCCTGCGCGCCGAGCAGCGCGGTCTTGCTGACCTCGTTGGCCGTGGCGAGGATCGACGGTCCCTTGTGCTGGCCGAGGATCGCGCCGACGATCGTCACCGTCTGGCCGCCCACCTTCTTGCGGGAGGCGAAGAGCAGGTTGCCGCCGGCCGCGGTGGTGGTGCCGGTCTTGAAGCCGATCGCGCCGATCCGGTACGGCAGCTCGTTGTAGTTGGGCCAGTTGTGCCCGGAGGGGTCGGTCCAGCTGGCCACGCTGGTGATGGCGACCATGGCCGGGATCCGCACGGCGGCGTTCCCCAGCTTCACCTGGTCCTCGGCGGTGGAGACGGTGGTCTTCGTCAGGCCGGAGGGGTCGGTGTACGTGCTGTTCGTCATCCCGAGTTCCTTGGCGGTGGCGTTCATCTTCTTCACGAACGCCGCCTCCGAACCGGAGTCCCAGCGCGCCAGCAGCCGCGCGATGTTGTTCGCGGAGGGGATCATGACGGCCGACAGCGCCTGCTTCTCGGTGAGGAAGTCGCCGGCCTTGACGGTGTTGAGCGTGGACTCGTCACCGGTCTTGTCGTAGCCGCCCTCCTTCTCCGCCGTCGGGTCGACCTTGATCTTCGGGCCTTCCTCGCCGGGCTTGAGCGGGTGGTCCCGGAGGATGACGTACGCCGTCATGGTCTTGGCGACCGAGCCGATGGCCACCGGCGTCTGCTTGCCGAAGTGGCCCATCGTTCCGACGCCGGTCACGTCCATCCAGCCCTGGCCCTCGCCCGGCCACGGCAGGGTCAGCCTGCCGCCGCCGAAGGTGTAGCTCTCCTTCGCGGTGAGCTGGAGACCGGGCGCGGGCAGCGGCCGCATGGCCTGCGCGACTGCGAAGACGATCAGCAGCAGCAGCACCAGCGGCGTCCAGATCTTCACCCGGCGCACCGTGGTGCGCAGCGGGGTCTGGGGCGGCGGCGGGGTGTTGGTCAGCTCGGCGAGCAGGTCCAGCGGGGGCTTGGGGGGCAGCGGCTGCTGGGTGGTGCGCTCGGGGCCGACCGGGGCGGCGGCGGGGATGGCGGTGGTGGCCGTCACGTCCGCCTTGGGCCGCGGCGACTGCTTGCCGGGGGCGTCCTTCGGCTTGCCCTGCGGGTCCGGCTTCGGCTTCGGCCCCGCGTCGTCACCGGCGTCCGGCTCCGCCTTCGGCTGCGACGTCGTCTGCGGCTTGCGGGTCGCCGGGTCGTCGAGGTGCTTGAGCGCGACGAACTTGCTGGTGCGCTCGGCCTCCGACTCGGGGGCGGACTTACCGTCCGGGCCGGCGTCCTTCTTCGCGCCGGTCGCCTTCTTCGCGCCGGCCTTCGTCCCGCCGTCCTTCTCCGGGGTCCTCCCGCCGTCCTTCTCCGGGGTCCTCCCGCCGGCCTTCTCCGGGGCCTTCCCGTCGTCCTCCGGTCCTGCCTCGCCGTCCTTCTTCGCGCCGCCGCCCAGCTTGAGCATGGTGGTCGGCTGGTCCACCGGGGGCTTGGGCGCCTTGAAGATGGCGGTGGGCTGATCGACCGGGGGCTCGGGGTCGGCCTCGGGGGCCGGGTCGGATGCGGACTCGGGTGCGGGCTCGGCGGACGCGGGCTCGGGCTTGGACGCGGGCGTCTTGGCCTCGGACGTCTTGGCCTCGGGCTTCGAGTCGCTCTTCGCTTCGGTGGGCTTGGCCTCGGTGGGCTTCTTCGCGTCGGCCTCGGCCTCGGCGGCCTTCGCCTCCGGCTCGGCCACGGCCTCGGCGTCCGGCTTCGCGCCGCCGGTCTTCGCGTCCGGCTTCGCCACGGGCGCGGCCACGGGCGAGGCGTCGTCCGTCGCGTCGGCCTTCGCATCGGCCTTCGCATCGGTCTTCGGCTCGTCCGCGTCGGCGGCCTCCGGCTCGTCGCCGCGCTCGGCGTCGTCCCGTACGGCGTCGTCGCGCTCGTCCTCGTCGCCGGACCCGCCGGCGCCGTCCGCCTCGGGGGCCGTCTCCGGCTCGGGGGCGTCCCCGGCGGGCTCCTGCCGGTCCTCGGCCGCGTCGGCGGCCTTCTCCCCGGCCGCCCCGGCCTTACCGCCTTCCGTGTCCTTCTCGGAGGATCCGGAGGTCTCGGTGTCCTCCGCCGTCTTCAGTTCCCGTACCGAAAGCACCCGAGTGGCGGTGTCCACGCCACCGCGCCGCTCGGACGTATCGGCCGACCCGCTCTTCCCGGTGGTGCCGGACGTGCCGGACTCCCCCGCCAGCGCCAGGCGCGGGTCGCGGGCGTCGCGCGCCTCACTCCTCGCCCCGGGAACCGGACCCGCGCTCCCCGACGTCGGTTCTGCCGACGACTCGCGCTGCTTCGACCTGTCGGGGGACTCGCCCGCCACCGATGCCTCCTCCGTGTGCCGCACCCCGCGTACGGCTGCTGAAACCGTGAACCGCCACCTGGACGCCGGCCGGTCACGACCGGCCGTAGCGACCGGTCGTACCGCTGTCCGAACCATGTACCAGTGTCCTGTGTGCGGACCAAACCCACGCGGAAGACGAGAACGACATACCTACTGGTTCCACTACGAACCGGTCACGCACCCTCGACAGACCAATGTGAGAGGGGTCACCCTGTCATTCATCCACGCGGGGAGGCATGGATGGGCAGGAGCCGCAGAACCATTCCGGAGGAGCTTCTGCTGCTGGCGCTGGACCCGACCACGGGTACCACTGCACAGCCGCAGTCGCTCGACCTGGGTCTGGCCGGAGCGCAGCTAGTGGAGCTGGCGCTGGCCGGACGGATAGCCCCAGACGGGGATCGTATCGCCGTGGTGGTGCCACGGCCGACAGGAGATCCGACTCTGGACTGCGCGTTGGAGTTGCTGCGAAGGCGCGGCGCTCCGGTACGGGCCGTCCACTGGATCGGCGGGCCCCGTCTCGGGCTCCGCCAGACCTATCTCTCGCATCTGGAGCGGTGCGGCATGGTCGCCGCCGTGCCCGGCCAGATGTGCGGGGTGCTGCCGACGACGCGCTACCAGGCGACGGACACGGCCATCAGCCGGGAGATCAGGGCCCGGCTGGACTCCGCGATCCGCACCGGCGTGCCGCCGGACCCGCGGACGGCGGCGCTCGCCGCGCTGGCGCACGCGGTCGGCCTCGGCAAGCACCTGTATCCGGGCAACGAGGGCCGCTCGTCGCGTTCCCGGCTGCGGGACCTGATCCGGCACGACCCGATGGGCGGACTCGTCGCGCACGCCGTGATGGACGTCCAGAACGGCGCGGCGGCCCAGCCACGCCGCGGCCAGGCCACGGCCGGGGCCCGGCCGGAACCCGCCCGCGGCGTGCCGATGCAGGCGCACCACGGGTCCATGGCGCGCGCCGTGGCCCACTGAGGCACGGCACGCACGGACACCGGCACGGCAGGCGCCATCCACGCCACGGGCGCCACGCACGGCACGCACGGCACGCACGACCCACCGCGCTCATGAACCACCGCACGCCACGCACCACAGCACGCCACGAACGACCGCCGCACCGCACGTCCCCAGTCCCGGTTCCGGGAGCCGCAGGCCGAGCGGGGTGGGGAGGCCCCAGGGTCTCGCCACCCCGCTCCGCCGTGTCCGGGGCGCGCGGCACCCGATCCGGCGTGCACGCGAACTGGCGCGCGGCGGCCGCATATCCGGCGTTTTCCAGCGGCGGGAAGCACGTTGGTGGCAATCTGCTCAACAGCAGATACGCAAAGTAGAGGTACGCAGCCGGAGGTGCACGTCCCGTGGCGTCCAATGTCAATCCCACCGTCCGGCGGCGCCGGCTGGGCCAGGAACTGCGCAGGCTCCGTGAGCTGAAGGGCATGACGGCCGAGGAGGTGGCGGAGCGGCTGCTGGTGTCGCAGTCGAAGATCAGCCGCCTGGAGAACGGCCGGCGCAGCATCAGCCAGCGCGACGTCCGCGACCTGTGCGGGGTCTACGAGGTGGAGGACCACCGGATCGTCGAATCGCTGATGCAAATGGCCAAGGACTCGCGCCAGCAGGGCTGGTGGCACTCCTTCGGCGACATCCCATACAGCGTCTACATCGGTCTGGAGACGGACGCGGCGAGTCTGCGGGTCTACGATCCGCAGGTCGTCCCGGGCCTGTTGCAGACCCGGCAGTACGCGGAGGCGCTGATCGCCGGCGCGCTGCCGGAGACGGCGCCCGCCGACGTCGACAAGCGCGTCCAGGTGCGGCTGCGGCGGCAGGAACGAATCTCCGCCGCGGAGAACCCGTTGCGGCTGTGGACGGTGCTCGACGAGGCCGCGCTGTGCCGCACCGTCGGCAACTCCGACGTGATGCGCGACCAGTTGGAGCACCTGGTGGAGCAGTCCCAGCTGCCGCACGTCACCGTGCAGGTGATCCCCTTCGACATGGGCGCGCACCCGGGTCTGAACGGGCAGTACGCCATCCTGGAGTTCCCGGACGCGGCGGACTCCAGCGTCGTCTACATCGAGGGCGTCACCAGCGACCTGTACCTGGAGAAGGCCAACGACGTGCAGAGGTACAGCGTGATGTACGAGCACCTGCGGGCCCAGGCGCTGAACGTGGAGCAGTCGCGCGAGTTCATCGCGAAGATGGCCAAGAAGCACGCTAGTTGACGAGCGGGCGGCACGGTACATCGTGATCTCGCTACGTGGAAGACCTGTGGAAAAAAGCCATTCGGACGAGTGAACGGGTTTCCTCCGACACCGAGTCCGGCGAGTAGCGTCGATCACGCCATCGAGCAAGAACGGTGGCGTGAACCGCGCTGTGGGTTTCCGACGCGTCGTGCGGTGTCAGCGACTCAACCACACCACTCGCATTCCGGAGCAGAAATGGCAATTCGTCAGGGCGCCACGGCCACCTGGACCAAGTCCTCGTACTCCACGGGCAACGGCGCGTGCGTCGAGATCAAGTCACCGGTGACCGCGGCCATGGCCGTCCGGGACTCCAAGGTCACCGAGGGGCCGGTGCTCGACTTCCCCGCCGAGGCGTGGAACTCCTTCGTGCACGCGATGAAGGCGTGAGGGGGAGCGACCCCCAGCACCTGGAGCCCTCTCGACGAGGTCGCCGTCCTTGCCGAGGGGGCTCTGTCCTGCCCGGCCTCCGGGCCACGACGCGCGAGGACGGACCGGTCTAGGCGCCCCTCGGGTACCGGGCCAGCCAGCCCGGGGACGAGCCGCCGGGGCCGTGCAGGGCGGGGCCCTGGGTCATCTCCATCGCGAAGTCGTCCGCCAGGGCCAGCAGGGTCGGACGGCCCTCCAGCTCGGCCAGCCAGGCCGGCGGGAGGGCCGTCTCGCCGTGCAGGGCGCCCAGCAGGCCGCCGGTGAGCGCGCCGGCCGCGCCCGAGGGCCCGCTCTGGTTCACCGCCAGGCACAGCCCGTGCCGTACGTCCTCGCCGACCAGCGCGCAGTACACGGCGACCGCCAGCAGCTCCTGCGCGCTCCCCTCCCGCGCCAGCTCCGCCACCCGCCCGGGGCCCGGCATGCCCTGGCGCACCGCGCCCAGCGCGTGCTGGAGGGCGTCCGACACCGGCTGGTGCCCGGGCCGTACGGCCAGCAGCGCCAGCGCCTTCTGCACCGCGCCGTCGAGATCGTCGCCGCGGGCGAGGCCGTGCACGATCACGGCGTACGCGCCGGCCGCCAGGCACGCGGCGGGGTGGCCGTGGGACTGTGCGGCGCACTCGACGGCGAGCTGCACCACGAGCTGCGGCTCCCAGCCGACGAGCAGCCCGAACGGCGCCGATCTGGCGGCCGCCTCCGGTCCCGGCTCGGCGGGGTTCTTGGGCGCCTCCAGGGTGCCCATGACGTCGTCGCCGAAGCCGAGGAGCAGCGCCCGCGGCGCGTCCCGGCGGGCGTAGAGCCATTCCTCCCGGGCCAGCCAGCCGTCCTCCGCGCGCCGTTCGTCGGGCCCCCAGTCGCGCTGGGTGGCCGCCCACCGCAGATAGGCCCGGTGCAGGTCGGTCGGCGGGTGCCAGGCGCCGGTGTCGCGGCGCACCTGGGCGCGGATCAGCCCGTCGACGGAGAACAGGGTGAGCTGGGTGAGGTGCGAGACCGCGCCGCGCCGGCCGTGCGCGGGCAGCAGGTCGACGACGCCCTCGACGCCGTGCTCGGCCTGGATCTCCGCCAGGTCGAGCCGGTCCACCGGCGCGCCCAGCGCATCCCCGAGCGCCGCCCCGAGCAGGGTGCCGCGCACCCGGCCGCGGAAGTCCTGCTGTTCGGCGCGGCCCCAGACGACACCGGTCGTCGTACTCACCCAGACCTCCCTCACGGCACCGTCCGTACGCACGACGCTCGGCACTGTAGTCGAACGGGAAGGCTGTGTTCAGGGGGCGATTTCGGGCGGGGCGCCGTCCGCCGGGGGCGGGGGCGCCGCCAGGTGTCGGGGCGGGGCGGCGCTAGGCGACGGGGCGGGGCGCAGCCAGGTGTCGGGGCGGGGCGCCGCTAGGCGACGACCACGACCCGGGTCGCCTTGGCCGCGAACGTCCACAGGGCCGCGCCGTCGGCCTTGCCCGTGCGGACGCCGCCCGTCTTGACGTCGGGGGCGACCGGCGGCGGCGAGGCGCCGTCCACGGCGTTGCTGAAGGCGACGAAGACGCCCGCCTTGCCCGCGAAGTACAGGACGTGCTCGATGCGCACGCCGTCGGAGCCGGTGCCGGTCTCCGTCCGCTTGGAGATCGCGTAGGCGCCCGGGTCCGGGTTCACCGTGCCCGGCCAGACGGCGAAGGTGCGCACCGGCATGCCGCGCACGTCCATCAGCCACACCCGCTTCTGGCCCAGCGAGTAGACCACGCGGCGGCCGGTGCCCGAGCCGGCCGGCGGCTCGGGCGGGGTGCTGGGCTTGGGCGAGGCGGCCGGGTGGTGCGCGCCGGCCGACGCCGACGTGCTCGGGCGGGCGGTCGCGGCCGTGGGCTGCGGACCGTGGCCGGCCTGTACGGCGAGCACGGCGACCGCCGCGACGGCTCCCGCGGTCAGGCCGCTGACCCAGGCCCACGAAGGTATTCGGGCCGGCATGGGCACGCATCTCCTCGGCTACTCGACCCCTCCTGTCGGGGCCGGATCATCCTACTGCGAGCGATCCGGGCCCCGACCGGTCAGCGGACGCCGGACGGCTCACTCCAGCACCGGCAGCAGCTTCGGCAGGTGCCCGTCCGAGGCCGCCGCCGCGCGCTGCCGCTCCTCGGGCACCTCGCCGTAGAGCGTCGTGCGCGGCCTGGCCGGACGGCCGGCCGCCGCCGCCACCGCGACGAGGTCCTCGACCGACTTGTACGACCCGTACGACGAGCCCGCCATCCGCGAGATCGTCTCCTCCATCAGCGTGCCGCCGAGGTCGTTGGCGCCCGAGCGCAGCATCTCGGCCGCGCCCTCGGCGCCCAGCTTGACCCAGCTCGTCTGGATGTGGGGGATGTGCGGGTGCAGCAGCAGCCGGGCCATCGCGGTGACCGCGCGGTTGTCCCGCACCGTCGGGCCCGGGCGGGCGATGCCGGCCAGGTAGACGGGGGCGTTGGTGTGCACGAAGGGCAGGGTGACGAACTCCGTGAAGCCGCCGGTCTCCTGCTGGACGCGGGCGAGGGTGCGGAAGTGGCCGAGCCAGTGGCGGGGCTGGTCGACGTGGCCGTACATCATCGTGGAGGACGAGCGGATGCCCAGCTCGTGCGCGGTCGTCACCACCTCGATCCAGGTCGCCGTGGGCAGCTTGCCCTTGGTGAGCACCCAGCGGACCTCGTCGTCCAGGATCTCCGCCGCCGTGCCGGGAATGGTGTCGAGGCCGGCCTCCTTGGCCGCGGTCAGCCACTCGCGGATCGACATCCCGGTGCGGGTCGCGCCGTTGACCACCTCCATCGGCGAGAAGGCGTGCACGTGCATGCCGGGGACGCGCTCCTTGACCGCCCTCGCGATGTCGAAGTACGCGGTGCCGGGCAGGTCCGGGTGGATGCCGCCCTGCATGCACACCTCGACCGCGCCCACCTCCCACGCCTGCTGCGCCCGGTCGGCGACCTGGTCCAGGGAGAGGGTGTAGGCGTCGGCGTCGGTGCGGCGCTGGGCGAAGGCGCAGAAACGGCAGCCGGTGTAGCAGACGTTGGTGAAGTTGATGTTCCGCGTGACGATGTACGTCACGTCGTCGCCCACCGCCGCCCGGCGCACGTCGTCCGCGATCCGGCACAGCGCGTCCAGGGCGGGGCCGTCCGCGTGCAGCAGGGCGAGGGCCTCGGCGTCGGTGAGCTTCGTCGGGTCGTCGGCGGCGGTGCGCAGCGCCTGCCGCACGTCGGTGTCGATGCGCTCGGGGACCATGCCGGGGGCGGCCGCCTCGCGCAGGGCGTCCCAGTCGCCGTAGACCTCGTCGAAGTCGTCGCGGCGGTCGGCGGTGCGGCCCTCGGTGTCGATGGCGGTGTGCAGGTCGGTGCGTCCGGAGGAGGTGAACGCCTCGTCCGGCTCCTGCCAGGGGCGGCCCTCGACGACGGCGTCCGCCCGGGCGAGGCCGGTCGCCGGGTCGGCCAGGGCGCGCACGTGCGGCAGCAGCCGCGGGTCGAGCCAGGGTTCGCCGCGGGTGACGAACTCCGGGTAGACGCAGAGCCGTTCGCGCAGTTCGAAGCCGGCCACGCGGGAGTGCTCGGCGAGCTTGTCGATCTGCGGCCAGGGGCGCTCGGGGTTGACGTGGTCGATGGTGAGCGGGGAGACGCCGCCCCAGTCGTCGACGCCGGCGCCGATGAGCCGTCCGTACTCGCCGTCGACCAGGTTGGGCGGGGCCTGGAGGCAGGCGGCGGGGCCCATGAGGTGCCGGGCGACGGCGACGGTGGCGACCAGTTCGTCCAGTTCGGCGTCCGGCATGCCGCGCATCGCGGTGTCCGGCTTGGCGCGGAAGTTCTGGATGATCAGCTCCTGGACGCCGTGGTAGGCGCGGGCGACCTTGCGCAGGGCGAACAGGGACTCGGCGCGCTCCTCGTACGTCTCGCCGATGCCGATGAGGATGCCCGAGGTGAACGGCACCGAGGAGCGCCCGGCGTCCTCCAGCACCCGCAGCCGTACGGCGGGTTCCTTGTCCGGGGAGCCGTGGTGCGGGCCGCCCGGCTCCGACCACAGGCGGGTCGCGGTGGTCTCCAGCATCATGCCCATGGAGGGCGCGACCGGCTTGAGCCGCTGGAAGTCGGTCCAGGTCAGGACGCCCGGGTTGAGGTGCGGCAGCAGTCCGGTCTCCTCCAGGATGCGGACGGAGACGGCGCGGACGTAGGCGATGGTGTCGTCGTAGCCGTGCGCGTCGAGCCACTCGCGCGCCTCCGGCCACCGGTCCTCGGGCTTGTCGCCGAGGGTGATCAGGGCTTCCTTGCAGCCGAGTGCGGCGCCCTTGCGGGCGATGTCGAGGACCTCGTCGGGGGACATGAACATCCCGTGGCCGGCGCGGCGCAGCTTGCCGGGGACGGTGACGAACGTGCAGTAGTGGCACTTGTCCCGGCACAGCCGGGTCAGCGGGATGAACACGCTCTTGGAGTAGGTGATGACGCCGGGGCGGCCGGCGGCCTCGAGTCCCGCGTCGCGCACCCGGGCGGCGGAGGCGGCGAGGTCGTCGAGGTGCTCGCCGCGGGCCTGGAGCAGCACCGCCGCCTCGGCCACGTCGAGTGCGACGCCGTCCCGGGCACGCTTGAGCGCGCGACGCAGGGAGTTCTCGGTGGGGCCGGTTCCGTAGGTCGCGGAAGTCGTCATCCTTCGAGCATACGGTCGTGATGATCAGCGCAAACGGCGGCGGGGCGGGCGGTGCGCGGCCCGGCGACGGTCCCCGGCGGCGGTCCCCGGCCGTGGCCGGCCGGACGTCGGCCGGCGAGGTCTCGAACCGCTTCGGCAGGTCGTGGCCGCCGGCGGGGCGTTCCGGGAGCAGGCCGGGCAGTGCGTGTCTCAGGCTCGGTCCGCTGTGTCGCCCCCGTCCGTAGCGAGGCCGCGGCCACGGTCACGGCCGCGGCCACCGGACAGGCCGCCCGGTGACGGCGCCGGGAACCGCCCGGTGCGGCGCGGGCGTTGGGACATATGTTGGCCGCGACACACGACGTACGCACGGGACGGCCGGGGCCCGGCCGGGGAGATGGGAACCATGAGCGAGCACGCGCACACCTCCGCCCCCGGGGCGGCCGCCGACCGGATCGACACCTCGGTGCCGCACTCGGCCCGGATCTGGAACTACTGGCTGGGCGGCAAGGACAACTACCCCGTGGACGAGGCGGCCGGCGACGCCTACACCGCCGTCTTCCCCGGCATCGTGACCATCGCCCGCAGCAGCCGCGCCTTCCTCGGCCGCAGCATCCGGTACCTGGTCGAGGAGGCCGGCGTACGCCAGTTCCTGGACGTCGGCACCGGCCTGCCCACCCAGGACAACACCCACGAGGTCGCCCAGCGCGGCGCGCCGGACGCCAGGATCGTCTACGTCGACCACGACCCGCTGGTGCTCGCCCACGCCCGCACCCTGCTCTACTCAAGCCCCGAGGGCGCCACCGCCTACGTCGAGGCCGACCTGCACGACACCGACCGCATCCTGGCGGCCGCCGCCGACACCCTGGACCTGTCCCGGCCCACCGCCCTGATCCTCAGCGGCACCCTCGGCCACGTCGCCGACCACGCCGAGGCGTGCTCCGTCGTCGCCCGGCTGCTGGCCGGCCTGCCCTCGGGCAGCTACCTGTCCGTCAACGACGGCTCCCGGGGCACCGACCCGGAGTACGAGCGCGCCCAGGACGCCTACAACGAGACCGGCGCCGTTCCCTATTTCCTGCGGCCCGTCGAGGAGATCGAGGGCTACTTCGAGGGCCTGGAACTGGTCGCGCCCGGCGTGGTGCCGGTGCCGCTGTGGCGGCCGGAGCCGGCCGCGGACGGCGGCGCCGGCGTCCCGAAGCCGATCGGGCAGCACGGCGGACTGGGCCGCAAGCCCTGATCCACAGTTGTGAGGGCCTTGTGACACCGCGCCCCGCGGCCTGTGATCGCCGTCTCGCGGAGCTGACGCATCCGGCACGAGCAAGGCAAACTGGGCCTCTCGACGGTGGTTGGTTCGGCAGGTGGCCAGGGGGCAGCGATGGACGGTGTACCGCGAATGCCTGAGCAGCGGGGTCCCGGAGCACCGGCGACGCTGCGCTTCGGCGTCCTCGGCCCGGTGCGCGCCTGGCGCGGGACGGAGCTGCTGGCCACCGGCTCACCGCAGCAACGCGCCCTGCTCGCCGCCCTGCTGCTGCGCGAGGGCCGGACGGCGACCGCGGCCGAGCTGATCGACGCGCTGTGGGGCGAGGAACCGCCGCACCAGGCGCTGGCCGCGGTGCGCACCTACGCCTCCCGGCTGCGCAAGGCCCTTGACCCGCAGATCCTGGTCAGCGAGTCCGGCGGCTACGCCGTACGCGGCCTCGGCGAGGGCGCGCTCGACCTGGCCGCGGCCCAGGAACTGGCGGCCGAGGCCGACAAGGCCCGCTCGGCCGGCGACCTCGGGCGCGCCCGCGAGGCGCTGCGCGGCGCGCTCGGCCTGTGGGACGGCGAACCGCTGGCCGGGCTGCCGGGCCCGTACGCCGAGGCGCAGCGCGCCCGCCTTGAGGAGTGGCGGCTGCAACTGCTCGAAGCCCGGCTCGACATGGACCTCGAACAGGGCTGCCACGCGGAGGCCGTCTCCGAGCTGACCGCGCTGACCGCCGCGCACCCGCTGCGCGAGCGGCTGCGCGAACTGCTGATGCTCGCCCTCTACCGCAGCGGCCGCCAGGCCGAGGCCCTCGCGGTCTACGCCGACACCCGGCGGCTGCTCGCCGACGAACTCGGCGTGGACCCGCGCCCGGAACTGCGCGACCTCCAGCAGCGCATCCTCCAGGCCGACCCGGCCCTCGCCGAACCCTCCGCGCCGCCCGCCGAACCGCCGCCCGCGCCGGTGCGCCCCGCCCAGCTCCCGGCGACCGTGCCCGACTTCACCGGCCGCTCCGCCTTCGTGGTCGAGCTGAGCGAGGTGCTGGCGTCGGCGGACGGCCGGGTGATGGCGGTCTCCGCGCTGGCCGGGATCGGCGGCGTCGGCAAGACCACGCTGGCCGTGCACGTGGCGCACCAGGCCAGAGCCGCCTTCCCCGACGGCCAGCTCTACGTCGACCTCCAGGGCACCGGCTCCCGCGCCGCCGAACCGGAGACCGTCCTCGGCTCCTTCCTGCGCGCCCTGGGCACCGCCGAATCGGCGATCCCGGACTCCCTGGCGGAGCGCGCGGCGCTGTACCGCTCGGTGCTGGACGGCCGCCGGGTGCTCGTCCTGCTGGACAACGCCCGCGACGCCGCCCAGGTCAGACCGCTGCTGCCGGGCACCGAGGGGTGCGCGGCCCTGGTCACCGCCCGGGTGCGGATGGTGGACCTGGCGGGCGCGCACCTGGTGGACCTCGACGTGATGAGCCCGGAGGAGGCGCTGTCCCTCTTCACCAAGATCGTGGGCGAGGAGCGGGTGTCCGCCGAACGGGAGGCCGCCCTCGACGTCGTCGCCGCCTGCGGCTTCCTCCCCCTGGCCATCCGCATCGCCGCCTCCCGGCTCGCCTCCCGGCGCACCTGGACGGTGTCGGTGCTGGCCGCGAAGCTCGCCGACGAGCGGCGGCGGCTCGACGAGCTCCAGGCGGGCGACCTGGCGGTCAAGGCCACCTTCGAACTCGGCTACGGCCAGCTGGAGCCGGCCCAGGCCCGCGCCTTCCGCCTGCTGGGCCTGGCCGACGGCCCGGACATCTCCCTGGCCGCCGCGGCCGCCCTGCTCGACCTGCCGGCGGAGGACACCGAGGACCTGCTGGAGTCCCTGGTCGACACCTCCCTGCTGGAGTCCGCCGCGCCCGGCCGCTACCGCTTCCACGACCTGGTCCGCCTCTACGCCCGCGCCTGCGCGGAACGCGACGAGCAACCCCTGAGCGAACGCGACGCGGCTCTGTCGCGGCTGCTCGACTTCTACCTGGCGACGGCGGCGGGGGTGTACGCGATCGAACGCCCCGGCGACCGGCTCGTCGACCACCTGGAGAAGACGGCCGTGCCCGGACTCGTCTTCCCCGACCGCCGCGCCGCGTGGGACTGGCTCTACGCCGAGGCGGTGCCGCTGCTGGCCTGCGTACGGCAGTCCTCGGGCCCGACGACGCTGCGCCGGGCCGTCGACCTGCTGTGGGCGGCGGTCGACCTGGCCGAGTCGGGGGCGAACTCCAAGGAGTACGAGGCGGTCGGAGCGGCGCTGCGCGACGCCGCGCGCGAGGCGGCCGACAGCCGGTCCGAGGGGCGTGCCGTCCTGGTGCTGGCCAACGCCCGCCACTGGTCGGGCCAGTTCGACCAGGCCGACGAGGAAGCCCGCCAGGCCCTCGCCCTCGCCGAGTCCGCCCATGACGCGCTGCCGTGCTGCTGGGCCGCGAACATCCTCGGGGTGTTCGCCTTCTACCAGAGCCGGTACACCGAGGCCGAGGAGTATCTGGAGCGGGCCATAGCGGACTTCCGCGCCTGCGGCGACCTCTCGGGGGCGGCGGCTGCGCTGTGCAACCTCTCCCGTCTGCACCTCCAGACGGGCCGGGCCGACAGCGCCGTGGACCTCGCCCGGCAGGGCACGGAGATGTACGAGGAACTGGGCCACCTCCTCAAGGCGGCCAACGGCCACTACGCCCTCGGAGTCGCGCTCGGCAAGAGCGGCCGGCCGGCCGACTCCACCGGGCATCTGAGCCAGGCGCTACAGGTGTTCCGGGCCAGCCGGCAGCGGCTGTGGGAGGGCATGACCCTCTTCCGCCTCGCCGAAGTGGACCTGCTGGCCCAGCGTCCTGCCCAGGCGGCGGCAAACGCGGAGATGGCCCTCACCCCGCTGCGGGAGATCGGCGGCGCGTGGCGGCGCGGGAACGTGCTCACCGTGCTCGGGCAGGCACTGAACGGCATCGGTCAGTCCGGCAGGGCCGAGGTGTGCTGGCGCGAGGCGCTGGACATCTACCAGCGGCTCAACTCACCTGAGGCCGCCACCGTCCAGGCTCTGCTGGCGTCGGCGAACGTCGCCTGAGGGGCGCCTCGCCGGGGCGTTCATCGAACGTTTATCACCCCACGGCATGCTTCTCCTATCGGTCCGTCACGTCGGGGGGCGTACGGGCCAGCGGGGAGACCGCCGCGCTCGCGATCTAGAGTGGCGGCTCCATGGCTCATCCGGCCATCCACGGGGGAATGTCCGGATGAGCCGGTCACGCCTTGCACGTCATCTCCAAGGGGAGGCACCACCATGAGCGACATCGCCAAGGACGAGCCGGTCGTCACGCCGGACAACACCCACATCACCGACGAGAAGGCCGGCTCGGAGATCAAGCCGCTCAACACGCACATCACCGACGCGGCGGCCGGTTCCGAGGTCAAGCCGCTCAACACGCACATCACCGACGAGAAGGCCTGACACACCGGCCTTCCGGGGGGACGGGGGGACCGGCCGCGGTGGCGCCGAGGGGGAGCCGCCGCGGCCGAGTCATGTCCGGATTCAGACGCGGTTCACCGGCGCGCCCGCTTCCTGCGGGCGCGTTCGCGTCTCACGCTCCGTCAACCGCCAGCCGGCACGGCCGCGGGGTCCGGGTCGCAGTGGTCGACCTCGTCGATCAGGCCGTCGTCCCCTACGGTGTCGTCGGCCAGGGGGACGCGGACCCGGGACTTGCCGTTCGCCGGGACGGTGACCCGGGCGGAGTGGTAGGCGATCACCTGGTCGACGGTGTTGCGGAAGTCGACGCTGACGGTGAAGTCCACTTCGGCGCCGTTGGGGTTGGCGACCTCGACGGTCGCGTACGGCGCCTTCGGCGTCGCGCAGCTCACCAGCCGCACCGTGCCCTCGGCCGGGCCGTCGCCGCTCGCCGTGCCGGAGGACGACGGCGTGGAGCGGTACCCGGGGCGGCGGTTGTAGGAGCCGCCGCTCGTGCCGCCGCTGCCGTAGGTCTCCTCGTCGTCGGTGTCGTCGTACGAACTCCCGCCGCCCGACGAGGACGACGACGTGCTGTCGTGGTCCTGGTGCGAGCTGCTGCACCCGCCCCCTCCGCCGCCGTGGCCGTGACTGTGGCCGTGGCCCCGGGAGAAGCCGGTCAGCGCCAGTACCGTCGCCCCCAGCACCGCCGCCAGCCTGAGGCTGCGACCCCGTCCCCGTCCCCGCGCTTCGCGTGCTCCCCGTATATGCATGGCGGTCACCCTATCGACCGGGCGACGGGTGCCGCGCACCTGCTGTAGCCCCGCGGGAGCGGACGGTGACGCGGTGCGGTGGCCGTCACCGGCGGCCGCGGGGCCCGGTCACGTGGTGCGCGCCGTGCCCGTTCCCTTCTCCGCGTCCAGCGCGTACACGCAGCGGTCCTTGCTGCACGCGTAGACGACGCCGTCGCGCACCACCGGGGAGCCGGTGATCTCGCCGCCGGTGGCCAGCTTCCAGCGCAGCCGGCCGTCGTCGGCCTTCAGCGTGTACAGCAGGCTGTCGGTGGAGCCGAAGTGGATGCGCCCCTCGGCCACCGCCGGGGAGCCGACGATCTCGCCGCCGGACTGGAAGCGCCACTTGGGCGTGCCGGTCACCGCGTCCAGGGTGTAGAGGCCCTGGCCGCTGCCGACGTGCACATGGCCGGCGGCCACCAGCACCGGGTCGATCGCGGCCCGCGCCTCGGTGGCGATGCGCCAGCGGTCGCGGCCGTCGGCGGCGTCGAGGGCGTAGACCGTGCCGAGGTAGTCGGCGAGGTAGACGCCGCCGCCGGTGACCGCCGGGCCGGGGGCGAAGGCGGGCGGGCACAGGAACACCGCGGGGGCCTCGAAGTGCCAGCGGACGTGCCCGCTCGCCACGTCGAGGGCGACGACGCGGGTGCCGGCGCAGACGTAGACGCGGCCGTCGGGGGCCGGGGTGACGCGGACCGGGACGCCGCCGCAGGAGGCCGCGTCGCCGATCGGGTACGCCCAGCGCTCCTCGCCGGTGCGGGCCTCCAGGGCGCGCAGCCGGGCGTCCTGCCAGACGTAGACCGTGCCGTCGTGCAGGGCGGGGCCGGCCTCGGGGGTCTCGAAGTCGCTCTGGCAGCCGGTGATCTCCCACAGCTTCTGGCCGCCGGCCGCCTCCCAGCCCTGGACGCCGCCGCCGCGGGTGCCGGTGACGACGGTGCCCCGGTCGGCCTTGAGGGAGTACACCCAGGCGTCGGTCTGGAGCCGCCACAGGTCGGCGCCCTCACGGGCGTCCAGCGCGAACAGGGTGGGGCCGTCGGAGGCGTGGACGCGGCCGTCGGCGACCGCCATCGACCAGGCCACGTCACGGGTCTTGAAGCGGCGGCGGCCGGTGGCCACGTCCAGGGCGTGCACCTCGAAGGAGGTGACGTAGACGAGGTCGTCGGCGACGGCGGGGGTGCCCCAGACGTCGTTGGACATGCGGAAGCGCCAGGGGCGCCAGCCGGGCGCGGTCTCCGGGGGCACGGCCGGCACGCCGGGCATGGGGGCGACGGCGGAGGCCATCGGGTCGGCGCCGGGGCGCGGCTTGGACCAGGAGGCGGCGAGGCCGGCCTCGGGCGGGGGCGCCTTCACGGCGGCGGCGCGGGCGTCGGCGACGCGCGGCCCGGGTCCGATCGGCACCCGTGCGCCGGCCAGCCGCACCGGGCCGGGGTCGGGCGCGCCCACCGGGAGAGGGGCGTGCGGGCCGGGGACGGCCGGGGCGTGCGAGGGCGGCGGCGGCACGTGCGGCCGGGGTCCGGGCGAGGTGGGCTGCGGGGTGGGGCGGCCGCCGCGGCGGGACTCGATCAGGCCCACCGCCGGTTCGGGCAGCCAGGCGGAGGCCGTTCCGCTGTCGTCGGAGCCGGAGCCGAAGAGGTGGGGGGCGAGCTGGGCCTGGAGGTCGGCGGGCGAGGGGCGGCCGGTGGCCTCCATCTGCATGCAGGAGTCGATCAGCGGGCGCAGCTCGTCCGGGAGACCTTCGAGGTCCGGGCCCTCGCGCAGCAGCATGAAGACGGTCTCGACCGGGTTGGCGCCGTGGAAGGGGGCGTGCCCGGTGGCCGCGAAGACGAGGGTGGAGCCGAGCGAGAAGACGTCGCTGGCGCCGGTGACGCTGCGGGAGTCCTTGGCCTGCTCGGGGGACATGTAGGCCGGGGTGCCGACGGCGACGTTCGTCATCGTCAAACGGGTGTTCGAAACGCCGGACGCGATGCCGAAGTCGATCACCCGCGGTCCGTCCTCCACCACGAGGACGTTGGACGGCTTCAGGTCCCGGTGGACCAGTCCGGCGCCGTGGATGGACTGGAGCGCCTCGGCGATGCCGGCCGCCAGCCAGCGCACCGCCTGGGCCGGCAGCGGCCCGCACTCGGTCACTATTTCTTCCAGGGAGGGCGCGGGGACGTAGGCGGTGGCCAGCCAGGGCACGGCGGCGCGCGGATCGGCGTCCACGACCGCGGCCGTGTAGAAGCCGGACACCGCGCGCGCGGCCTCCACCTCGCGCGTGAAGCGGACCCGGAAGAGCTGGTCCTCGGCCAGCTCGGTGCGGACGGTCTTGATCGCCACCCGCCGGCCGGACGCCGAGCGCGCGAGATAGACCAGCCCCATGCCGCCGGCGCCCAGCCGTCCCAGCACCTCGAACGGCCCGATCCGCCGCGGATCGTGCTGCGTCAGCTGATCCACTTGCCTGCCACCTCCCCGTACGGGCCGCGTCACCACCTGTGTACGCGGCCCCCGTGCAGCGTCTCACCCACCGCACCGCCATGGCGGCGCGCACCCCGATTCTTCCTGGCCGGGGCACTGGTTGCGAACCCGCCGACCAATCGGGATGTCCCACCGCAATTCTCCGCCAAAGCGGTGCTTTCCAGCCGGACCGCGTGCCGATTTCACCTGTCCGGGACACCCGGCCCCCGTCCGAGGGCGCCCGGACTCCGCTTTCCGGGGACGCCGGGGCTCCGTTTTCCGTTCCGGCGGGGCTCCGCGTTCCCGGCCCGGCGGGGCCCCGCCTCGTCCGTGCGGCCGGGCCTCACCGCTCCAGTACGGCGAAGGACGCCCCCTGATCGTCCACGACGACGCCGACGGTGCCGTAGGACGTCTCGAAGGGCGGTACCTGCACCCGGCCGCCCAGGGCGACGGCCGCGTCCAGGGCCTCGCCGGCCCGCTCGACGACGAAGTGGACGAGGAAGTGCGGCGGCATCTCGGCCGGGAAGACGTCGGCGACGGGGGCGCGGCCGAAGTCGGGGCGGGCGTCGGGGCCGAAGAGGGCGTCGTGGAAGAGGGAGCCGTAGAAGGCGTTGGCGGCCTCGGTGTCGCGGGTGTAGAGCTGCGCCCAGCCGAAGGCGCCGGGCTCGTGCCGGCGGCCGAAGCCGGCGCGGCCGGCCGGCTGCCACAGCCCGAAGACGGCGCCCTCCGGGTCGGCGGCCAGGACGGCCGTGCCGAGCCCGCCGACGCCCGCCGCCGGGGCGACGATTTGGCCGCCCCCGGCGAGGACCCGCCCGGTCAGCGGCGCGGGGTCCGGGGCGGCGAAGTACACCGTCCACACCGTGGGCATCCGGCCGTCCGTCTTCGGCGTCAGCGCGGCCACCGGCTCGCCGTCCAGCCGGGCCAGCACGGAGCGGCCGTACGACGGCTCCCGCTGCTCGAACTCCCACCCGAAGAGCGCACCGTAGAAGCGCCGGCCCGCCGCCACGTCGGGGAGCTGAGCGTCCACCCAGCAGGGGACGCCTTCGGTGTACACGGATGCCCTGTTTTCGGCCATGCCGCCAAAGTAACCGGCTCCTCCGCAGCCCGCAGACCAGGCACACCAGCCCCGAGCCGCCCGCGCACCCCATTTGCAGTCGGCCGAATCGCGCTCCCATCACCCCTCGGTAAGCTGACGACATGACAGGACAAGTGCGTACCGTCGACGGCCGTGTGGCCGGGCGGCGTGGGCAGGCGACCCGGCAGAAGCTGCTCGACTGCCTCAGCGACATGCTCAGCTCTTCTCCCTACCGGGACGTCAAGGTCATCGACGTCGCCCGCAAGGCGGGAACTTCGCCCGCGACCTTCTACCAGTACTTCCCGGACGTCGAGGGCGCCGTCCTGGAGATCGCCGAGCAAATGGCCGCCGAGAGCGCCGATTTGACCGGTCTGGTGCAGGGGCGCTCCTGGGTCGGCAAGGCCGGCTGGCAGACCGCCCAGGAACTCGTGGACGGCTTCCTGGAGTTCTGGCGGCGCAACGACGCGATCCTGCGCGTCGTGGATCTCGGGGCGGCCGAGGGCGACAAGCGCTTCTACAAGCTCCGGATGAAGATCCTCAACGCGGTGAACGGCTCCCTCGCGGATTCGGTAGCCGAACTCCAGTCCAAGGGCAAGGTCGACAAGGACGTGAACCCGGCGGCGATCGCCGGTTCCCTCGTCGCGATGCTCGCCGCGGTCGCCTCGCACCAGAAGGGTTTCTCCTCCTGGGGCGTGAAGCAGGCCGAACTCAAGCCGAACCTGGCTCTGTTGGTGCATCTCGGCATCACCGGCAAGAAGCCGAGCAGATAACCGGCGCCCGGTCGGCCGCCGGTTCACCCCGGCCACAAGTCCTGTCAGGCAGGCGGCGGTTCACCCGAGTGGACCGCCGCCTGTCGCGTTGTCCGGCCGGTCCCGTGGCCCGCACCGCTGATACTCGGGGCATGGACACCGATCTCCAGGAGCTGCTGAAGTCGCTGCGGGTGTGGGACCCCGAGGTCACCACGCTGCCCGGCCTCGATCCCGCCGCCGCACCCGACGCGCCCCTCCCCCTGTTCGCCGCCTGGCTCGCCGAGGCGGCGGCGGCCGGTGAGCGCGAGCCGCACACGATGTCGCTGGCGACGGCCGACGAGGAAGGGCGTCCGGACGTCCGCGTCGTGATGCTGCACGGCGCCGACGCGGCCGGCTGGGCCTTCGCCACCCACGCCGACAGCCGCAAGGGACGGCAGCTGGCCGCCCGCCCGCACGCGGCCCTCGCCTTCTACTGGCCGGTGCTCGGCCGCCAGGTCCGGGTGCGCGGCCCGGTCGCGACCGCACCCGCCGAGCAGGCCCGGGCCGATCTGCGGGTCCGCTCCACGGGCGCCCTCGCCGCCGCCCTCACCGGCCGCCAGAGCGAGGTCCTCGGCTCCCTGGAGGAGCTGGCCGAGGCGTCGCGGACGGCCTGGGAGCGGGCCGAGGACGATCCGGGGGCCGAGGCGCCGACCTGGACCCTGTACCGCCTGCGCCCCACCGAGGTCGAGTTCTTCCAGGGCGACGCCCGCCGCCGCCACGTACGCCTGCGCTACCGCCGGGCCGCCGCCGGGGACACCTGGACCCGCGAGCTGCTGTGGCCGTGACGCCTCGCCGCCTCAGCGGCCCGGGCGCGGCTCCGGCTCCGGGTCCGTCGTCAGCCGGGCGTGCAGGTGGCAGTCGCGGTAGGCGTCGTGGCGGCCCTCCTGCCACATCGCGTCGCGCTGCACCCCCTCGGCCGGGTACCCGCACCGCTCGGCGATGCGGCAGGACGCCTCGTGCCCGACGGCGTGACCCAACTCGATGCGGTGCAGGGGAAGTTCCCTGAACGCCCAGCGGGTGGCGAGCCGCAGCGCCCGGGTGGCGACGCCCTGTCCGCGCGCCTCGGGCAGTATCCAGTAGCCGACCCGCCCGCAGCGCAGGGTGCGGTTGGTGACGTGCAGGCCGACGTGGCCCAGGACGGCGCCGGTCGCCTCGTCGGTGACGCAGACGGGCATGCCACTGCCGTCGGCGGCCTCCGCCAGGTGGGAGGCGAGGGACTCGCGGGCGTCGGCGAGGTCGCGCTCCATGATCAGCGGGGTGTTCCAGCGCCGGAACTCCGGGTCCGCGCGCCCGCGCAGCCAGGTCCGTACGTCCTCCTCGCGGCCCTGGTCCCACAGGCGCAGCCGGAGTCCGTCCCCGCGCAGGTCGAGGGCGTGCGGGGCGAAGGTCTGCTCACGTATGTCGGCCATCGGGTCATTGTGGCCGAGCGGACGGCGGGTGCGCGGAGACGGCGGCCCCGAAGCGCCGGGCCGCGTACGGACCGTGGGCACGTGTGATCAATCCGCAACCAATTCCGGTCTTGACCGAGACCCATCAACCGGGTGCGTGAATACGCTCCCCCTCATGGCCGACTCCACCCCCACCACCGCCACCACGCCCGCCGACCCGACCGCCGCGCTCCCGCCCGAGCACGCCGACCGCCCCGTCTACGTCGTCGGCGGCGGCCCCGGCGGCCTGGCCGCCGCGTACGCCCTGCGCGCGCGGGGCGTACGCGCCGTCGTGCTGGAGAAGTCCGACCGGGTGGGCGCGACCTGGCGCGGCCACTACGACCGGCTCCACCTGCACACCACCCGGCGCCTGTCGGCGCTGCCCGGCCTGCCGATACCCCGCCGGTTCGGCCGCTGGGTGGCGCGCGACGACGTGGTGCGCTACCTGGAGAAGTACGCCGAGCACCACGAGCTGGAGATCGTGACCGGCGTCGAGGTCTCCCGCATCGAACGCGCCCCGGACGGCACCGGCTGGCTGCTGCGCGCCACCGGCGGCCGGGAGCTGACCGGCGGCGCGGTGGTCGTCGCCACCGGCCACAACCACACGCCCCGGCTGCCCGACTGGCCCGGCCGCGCGGGGTACACCGGCGAACTGCTGCACGCCCGCGCCTACCGCGACCCGGCGCCCTACGCCGGCCGGGACGTGCTCGTGGTGGGCGTCGGCAACACCGGCGCGGAGATCGCCGTCGACCTGGTGGAGGGCGGCGCCCGGCGGGTACGGCTGGCGGTGCGCACCGTTCCGCACCTCGTGCGCCGGTCGACCGCCGGGTGGGCCGCGCAGTACACCGGCGTGCTGTGCCGGCGGCTGCCGGTCGCCCTGGTCGACCGGCTGGCCCGGCCGCTGGCCCGGCTGAGCGTGCCGGACCTGTCGGCGCACGGCCTGCCCCGGCCGGAGACGGGCCTGTACTCACGGGTGCGGCAGGGCGCGATCCCGGTCCAGGACGTCGGTCTGATCGACGCCGTGCGCACCGGGCGGGTGGAGGTGGTGGCGGCGGTCGAGGGCTTCGAGGGCGGCGAGGTCGTCCTCGCCGACGGCGCCCGGATCGATCCCGACGCCGTGATCGCGGCGACCGGCTACACGCGCGGTCTGACGGACCTGGTCGGTCACCTCGGAGTGCTGGACGAGCGCGGCCGTCCCCGCGTGCACGGCCCGCGCACCGCCGCCGACGCTCCGGGTCTGTACTTCACCGGCTTCACCAACCCCATCAGCGGCATGCTGCGCGAGCTGGCGATCGACGCGGAGCGGATCGCGCGGACCGTCGCCCGCCGCCACGCGGGCACCCGCACGAGCCTGCCGAGCCGCACCGCGTGACCGGCCGCACCACGTGACCGGCCGTCCCGCGTGACCGGCCGCACCACGTGACCGGCCGCACCACGTGACCGGCGTTCGGCCCGGCAGCCGCACCGGCCCGCCCGGCCGTCCCGCGTGACCGGCGTCCCGTCCGCTCACGCCACGGCGGCGGCCGGCCTCCGCCGGATCACCAGCGCCATCAGCGCCGCCGCCGCGCACAGCGCGCCCGAGGCGTACCAGACCGTGTCGTAGGAGCCGAGGGCGTCCCGCGCCACGCCGCCGAGGTAGGCGACGAGGGCGGCGCCGATCTGGTGGGAGGCGAGCACCCAGCCGAACACGATCGCGCTGTCCTCGCCGTACTGCTCCCGGCACAGGGCGAGGGTGGGCGGCACGGTGGCGACCCAGTCGAGGCCGTAGAAGACGATGAAGAAGACCATCGGCGGGTGGACGCCGGGCGCCAGCACGATCGGCAGGAACATCAGGGAGACGCCGCGCAGGGCGTAGTACACCGCGAGCAGCCGGCGCGGTTCGAAGCGGTCGGTGAACCAGCCGGAGGCGATCGTGCCGACCACGTCGAAGACGCCGATCACCGCGAGCAGCGAGGCAGCGGCCGTGACCGGCATGCCGTGGTCGTGGGCGGCGGGCACGAAGTGGGTCTGGATCAGGCCGTTGGTGGAGGCGCCGCAGATCGCGAAGGTGCCGGCCAGCAGCCAGAAGGGGCCGGTGCGCACCGCCGAGAGGAGCACCGTCACGGCCCGCCGCGCGGCGCCCGGCACGGGCTGCGGCTTGGGCACGAACGCGGCCGAGCCGTACGGCCGTACGCCCACGTCGGCGGGGTGGTCGCGCAGCAGCAGCCAGACGAGGGGGACGACGACGAGGGCCGCCAGCGCCACCGTGACGGCCGCCGGACGCCAGCCGTGGTCGGACTGGACCAGCCAGGACAGGAACGGCAGGAAGATCAGCTGGCCGGAGGCGGAGGCGGCGGTGAGGATGCCGCTGACCAGGCCGCGCCGCTCGGTGAACCAGCGGTTGGTGACCGTGGCCGCGAAGGCCAGCGCCATGGAGCCGGAGCCGAGGCCGACCAGCACGCCCCAGCACAGCCACAGCTGCCAGGGTGCGGTCATCCACACGGTCAGGCCGGCGCCGACGGCTATCACGGTCAGCGCGGCGGCGACCACCCTGCGGATGCCGAACCGGTCCATCAGCGCGGCGGCGAACGGCGCGGTGAGCCCGTAGAGCGCGAGGTTGATCGAGACGGCGGCGGTGATCGTGCCGCGCGACCAGCCGAACTCCTCGTGCAGCGGGTCGATGAGCAGGCCGGGCAGGGAGCGGAAGGCCGCCGCGCCGACGATCGTGACGAAGGTGACGGCGGCCACGAACCAGGCTCGGTGGATCGTGGTGCGGCGCGGGCGCGGCTCTTCCTCGACGGCGAGTACGGGTTCGGTTGTCTGGGTCACGTCATACAGCCTCCGCCGCGGACGCCGCCGCATCGAGTGGCCCGAGGGACATGGTTCGCTAGGATCGGGCCATGCACACGGACCTGAGCACGGGTGCGCGGGGCGACGCGTTCCGGCCGCACCGCGTCGTCGTCCTCGCCCTGGACGGGCTGCTCCCCTTCGAGCTGGGCATCCCGCACCGGATCTTCGGGCAGCCCAAGGACGCCCGGGGCCGGCGGCTGTACGACGTCGTGACCTGCTCCGTCCGCCCGCCCGGGCGGGTGGCCACGGACGCCGACTTCTCGATCGAGGTGCCGCACGGCCCCGAGGCCCTGGCCACCGCCGACACGGTGATCGTCCCGGCCTCCTACGAGCTGGGTCCGGTCTTCGAGGAGGGGAGACTGACCGAGGAGCTGGCCGCCGCGCTCGCGTTCGTCCGGCCCGGCACCCGGCTCGCCTCCATCTGCACGGGCGTGTACGTGCTCGCCGCCGCCGGCTACCTGGACGGCCGGCCCGCGACCACGCACTGGGCGGACGCCGACCGCTTCCAGCGGCTGTTCCCGCGGATCAGGGTGGACGCGGACGTGCTGTTCATCGACGACGGCGACGTGCTGACCTCCGCGGGCGTGGCCGCCGGGATCGACCTGTGCCTGCACATGGTGCGCCGCGACCGCGGCACCGCGGTCGCCAACGACGTGGCCCGCCGCACGGTCGTGCCCCCGCACCGGCACGGCGGGCAGGCGCAGTACATCGACCGTCCGGTGCCGGACCCGCAGCTGGCCACCACGACCACCGCGCGCGCCTGGGCGCTGAAGCGGCTGCACGAGCCGATCCAGCTGCGCGACATGGCCGGGCAGGAGGCGATGTCGGTACGGACGTTCACCCGGCGGTTCCGGGAGGAGGTCGGGGTGAGCCCCGGCCAGTGGCTCACCCGGCAGCGGGTCGAACGGGCCCGGCACCTGCTGGAGTCGACGGACCTGTCCATGGACCGGGTGGCGGCGGACGCGGGGTTCGGCACGGCGCAGTCGATGCGGCAGCACGTGCAGGCGGCGCTCGGGGTGACCCCGACCGCCTACCGGCGCACGTTCCGGGTGGGCGGCGCGGTCTGAGGGGCGGTCCCCAGCGGGACGGCGCGGCGTCTATGGCCCTTCTCACAATTGGGGCATAAACCGGTTTTCGGTGATGACCGTCACCGTCAGGTCCGGGCGTTTTGCTTATGTTCGTTCTTCGGATCGTCCGATCCTCCGATCCACCGCCATACGCCAACGCCAGGAACAGGGCCTTCTCCATATGCTGAATCGCTTGCGCCCGGTGCCGCGTCCGAGGACCGGCGCCCTCCTCGTCTCCGCCGCGACGCTGCTGTCCGCCGGCGCCCTGGGCGCCGCCGCACCGGCACACGCCGAGGACGCCTCCCGGGTGACGGCGGCGGTGCTCCCGCTCGACGGCACCCGGCAGGAGCCGGTCCTGTACGGCGCCGACACCCCCTACGACACTGCCAGCATCATCAAGGTGGACATCCTGGCGACGGCGCTGCTCCAGGCACAGGACGCCGGACGGTCCCTCACCGCGCGGGAGCGCGGCTGGGCCGAGCCGATGATCCGCGAGAGCGACAACGCGGCGGCGAACGCCCTGTGGCGGCAGATCGGCCGCGCACCGGGCCTGGCGGCGGCGAACAAGCGGCTGGGGCTGACCGAGACGCAGGGCGGCCCGGGCGCCAAGTGGGGGCTGACCCGGACCACGGCGAGCGACCAGATACGGCTGCTGCGCGCGGTGTTCGACCCGCCGAAGCAGGGCCGCGCCGCCCTGAGCGAGCAGTCCCGGAGCTATCTCCGGGGCCTGATGAACAACGTGGACGACGCACAGGCGTGGGGCGTCTCGGCGGCCGGCTCGGCGTCGGGCACGGCACTGAAGAACGGCTGGCTCCAGCGCAGTACGACCGGACTGTGGGACGTGAACAGCGTCGGCCGGATCACGGTCGGCGGCCACCCCTACCTGGTGGCGGTCCTGTCGGACGGCAACGCGTCGATGAGCGACGGGGTCTCGCTGGTCCAGCGGACGGCGCGGACGGCCGTCTCCTCGGCGGCGGGAGCGTAGCGGGAACGGAGCCGGGCGGAGCCGGAGCACGCGAGCCCGGGCGCGCGGAGTCGTCCACAGCCTGTGGAGAAGGCGGGCCGACCCGAGCGGCAGGGCGACGGAACGGATCCGGGTGGCGGCGCGCCCATGCCCGCCCCGAGCACGGCACCGCGCGCCGCCATCCGGCTTCGGCGCTCCGGTCCCACCCCCCTCGGTTCTGCCGGGACCGGCCGACGCCGACCGCACGACTCACACTCGTCGAGGTCTCCGGCACGCCGGGCCTCCGGTGACCCGGAGCTTCCGGCGTGCGGCCCTCGTCGTCCCCTCACGGCGAATCGCTGCCACAAGCGTGATCAAACGGACAGGGCACGTCAACAGCCGTTCGCCGCTTTGCCCGTTATGCGGGGATCGCAGCGGGCGCGCACGGAAGCATCCCCCGGCGCACGGCCCCCGTCCGGACGGAGCCCGGCGACCTCCCGGCACACAGCCGCACCCCGGCCCCGCCCCGGACGCCCCCGGCAGCGACCCGGGCCATCGAGCCGCCCGGACCGACCCGGGCAACTACCAACTACCCGACGCCGCCCACGCCCTCGGCCCTCCGGCCCGACCGCCACGCGAACTCGGCTCGAAGCCCCGGCCGTTGGTCCTCCCGGCAGCACGCGAACGCAGCCCGCAGCCTCGGCCTCGGCCCCGCGACTCCCGTACGCGCGGCCCGCGCACGCGGCGTCGGCGGTTGCCGGACGCCGCCCGCGGGCCCGGCCGTCACACCGCCTCGAAGGCCAGGCCCTCGTACGTCGGCCCGTCGAGTCCCGGCGTCCCGGTCACCGTGGCCGCGCTGCCGCTCACCGGAGCCGCCTGGTCGCCGCAGGCGGTCGGTGCGGCGGTGTGCGCGACGGCCGGTGCGCAGCGGTCCAGTTCGCACCAGATCCGCTTGCCGGCGCCCTCCGCGCTCCAGCCCCAGCGGTCGGCGAGGCCGTCGACCAGGGCCAGGCCCCGGCCGCCGGTGGCGTCGTCGTCAGGGCAGCGCGGCACGGGCGCCCGGGTGCTGGCGTCGGCCACCTCCAGCCGGACGGTGGCCGCTTCGGCCGCCGTGCCGGGCAGGGAGAGCCGCAGCACGGCCGGACAGCCGGTGTGCACCACGGCGTTGGTGACCAGCTCGGAGACGAGCAGGACCAGGGTCTCGGCGAGCGGCTCGTCGGCCGCTATCCCCGACCCGGCCAGCCGGGAACGGGCCCACCTGCGGGCCCGCCCCACCTCCGCGGGGTCGGGCCGGATCTCCAGCTGCACTTGAAGCACCTGCACCGCTCACACCATCCGAACCGGCGGACCCATGGCCCCACGCCGTGCGAGGGCCACGATCGTAGCCATTTTCTGCATGGCCAGAACAACCAGAACAATGACTGACAACGACTGACAACGACCAGAGCAAGCGTCACGGACCGTGACTCCCACGCGAGACAGCATGGTTGACGTACCGTCACCACAACAAGCGCTTCGGGCATATTCCCGCGCGAAGGAGTACTCGTGCGGCATACTGTGCGACGCTCATCGCGAGAAGTAGAACAGGTGGTCGATACGGGCCGCCCGACCTCGCACGCAGCCGCGCGCACCGCCCCGTCCGGGGCCGCCCCCGGGACGGCGCCGGGACGGCTGGTCCGCGGAACCACTCGCACCCGACACAAGGTACCGGAGCGGACCGGCGACTCCGGGACGTGACGGGTGGCGCGAGGCGGACAACGTGGCGACTACCCTAAGTAGTCGCGCTCCGCCATGCTTCGCGAGGGTCCGGCCGGCCTCGCCGGGTCACTCGGCGACGGTGAAGTAGCGGGCGAGCGCGGGCACGACGTCCTGCTCGCCGATCCGGTCGTCGCCGTCGGCGTCGAGCGCGGCCGCGGTGGCCCGCGCGGTGTCCGCGGACACGCCGAGCACCCCGAGCACGCGGGCGATGTCCGCGACGGTGGCGGCGCCGTCGTCGTCGGTGTCCGCGACGGCCAGGGCGGCGTGCAGGAAGGGGCGGGCGATCTCGGCGAACCGCTCGGGGTTGTCGCGCAGCCGCTTGACCGCGCCGGTCACGAACTCCTGCCGGGTGATGCGCTGGTCGCCGTCGCGGTCGGCGATCCCGGCCATGCCCTGCCAGAAGGCCTCCGCCCCGCCGTACAGGGCCTGGCCCTTGTCGGAGCGGGCGGCGGCGCCGAACTCGGCGAGCAGCGCCTTGGCCGCCACGTTGAAGTCCTCGCGGTCGATCCAGCCGTTGCCGTCCTGGTCGAGGGTGGCGAACCGGTCCCCGATCCTGCGCTCGTACTCGCTGCTCACCATGTCTTCTCGGCCGCCTCACGTGTGGGGGTGCGTTGGCTGGGAGCGTACGACGCCCGGGGCCCGCGGGAGGCGGGAAAGCGACCGTTGTGCCGACTCCGGGGGAATTCCGGGACACGGGTACTACAACGCGGGGTGCCGCGGGTCACCGCACGCGGGCCGCGCGCGTCACGCGGAGAGCGGTTCCTCGTCGGTCGCCGAGGCCAGGTCCGGGTGGACGTCGAAGAGGCGGCGCACCCCGAGGGCGCCGAGCACCCGGTTGACGTGGGAGCCCTCCTCGGCGCCGCCGGCCGGCAGGATCAGCCGCAGCCGGCCCTGGCAGGAGCGGAACAGCCGGCGGGCGGCGATGAGCACGCCGACGCCGCTGGAGTCGCAGAAGAACACCTCCGAGAGGTCCAGCACGAGATCGTGGCGGCCCTGGGCCACCACGTCGTGGACCCGTTGGCGCAGCACCGGCGAGGTCACCAGATCCAGTTCGCCGGCGACCTGGAGCACGCTCCACCCGCCCTGTTCGTCACCGGTCACCTTGAACACCACGGCCCGCCCTCCGCTCGCCGGATCTTCCCCGGAACCGCCCGGAAACGGAAGCAGTTCCTACGCTTCTTTTCGCGCGGCTGCCCAGCGGCCGTTCCCCCAAACGCCACGCATCAAACCGGCCTTGTTCATCAAGGGGATTGTTTCGGTCAACTCCTGTCACGTTCGGTCAGAATGGGGCCGAGTGCGCGGGGGTAGACGCGGAAGAACGAGAAAGCGCCCTCTACCACCTGCGGTGCGCCGGGGGCGCACATTGGCACAAAGGGGCGTACGGCCTCGCACGTGCCGACTACATTCGAGGGGGCCGGGCAGACACGCTGGACCAGCGACGGACCAGGACACGAGCGCGGCACGGCGCCGGGCGCGGAGGGGGCCGCATGGCGAAGAAGGACGCACCGCCCCGCTGGGACAGCGGGATGCAGCAGCGGCTCGCCCGCGGCGAGGCCGCCGCCCTCGGCGAGCTGTACGACCGCTTCGCCTCCCTCGTGCACGGTCTCGCCCACCGCGTGCTCGGCGACGAACCGGCCGCCGACGCCCTCACCCGCGAGGTCTTCGCCCACGTCTGGCAGCACCCCGACGCCTACGACCCGCGCCAGGGCCCGCTGCGCACCTGGGTGGCGACCCTGACCCACCGGCTCGCCGTGCGGCGCCTGCGCGCCACCGAGGCCGCCGCGCTCACCGACGGCGGCGCGGGCTCGCCCGAGGAGCTGGAGCGCAAGGTGCGCCGCGCCTCCGTCGCCGCCCGCGCCGACTTCATCGTCCACTCCCTGCCCGCCCCGCTGCGCGCCGCCCTGGAACTGGCCTACTTCCAGCGCCGCGACTACCGGCAGACCGCCGCCGACCTGGGCGTCACCGAGGAAGAGGCCCGCCGCCGGCTCCGCCTCGGCCTCCAGTTGCTGGCCACCGCCCACGACACGGCCGGCCCCGGCGCACCGCCGCCCGGACACAAGGGCGCGGCATGAGCGGGCGGGACCGGCCGGCGCCGCGGCCGGGGCAGCGCGCGGACACGGACGCGGGCGCGCCCGGGCCGGCGCACGACGTCCTGAAGTCGCTCCTCGGGGCGTGGGCGCTGGCCGCCTGCTCGCCCGGCGAGGCGGCGGCGGTGGAGGAGCACCTCGGCGGCTGCGGCGACTGTGCCGAGGAGGCGCTGCGGCTGCGGGCGGCGGTCGGGCTGCTGCACCCGCCCGAGAGCCTGGACCTCGACCCCGGACTGCGCACCCGGATCCTGGAGAGCTGCCTGGAGCGGCGACCGGCGCGCGTCCCGGTGCCCGCGTGGGCCGCGCCCTACGACGCGGAGACCGCGCGCCTGGACGCGCTGCTCCAGGACATCCGCGACTCCGACTGGCACGCGCCGGTGCGGCTGCGGTGGTTCGAGGGCGAGGCGGCGGCCAGCCGGCGGACGACGGTCGCGGGCGTCATCGCGCACCTGATGAGCGTGGACGGGCTGGTCGCGGTGGCGCTCGGCCTCGCCGACCCGCTCGCGGACGCCGCCGCCGGCCGGCCCACGCCCGCGGCGCGCACCGAGGCGTACTGGCGCGCCGCGCCCCGCCCGCCGACCCGCTCCGTGCGGGCGCCGTGGCGCAGCCAGACGCACGCGCTGGTGCGGACGGTGTCCCGCACCGGCGGGGCGGCGGGCGCCGACGACTTCCCCGAGGCGGCGACGGTGCCCTACGGCGGCTTCGAACTGCCGTTGCGGGACGCGCTGCTGGACCGGGCCTTCGAGTGCTGGGTGCACGCCGAGGACATCGCGGACGCGGTGGCCTACCCCTACGATCCGCCGGCCCCGCGCCATCTGCACGGGATGATCGACCTGGCCGCCCGGATGCTGCCGGGGGTGCTGGCCGAGCGGCGGCGGGCCGGACTGGCCGCGCCCGGCCGGGCGCGGCACCTGGTGACCGCGGGCGCGCCCGGGCGCAGCCTGCGGCTGGAGATCGAGGGCTCGGGCGGCGGGCAGTGGCTGATACCGCTCGACGCGCCCGGCGCGGTCGGCTCGGCGGACCACGAGGTGGCCCATGTGGCGCTGGACGGCGTGGAGTTCTGCCATCTGGCGGCCGGTCACCTCACCCCGCGCGAGGCGGCCGCCGGTCAGCGCGGCGACCGCGAGGCGATCCGTGACGTGCTGTACGCGGCGGCGTCGCTGAGCCGGATGTAGCCCGTCGGGCCGTTGGCGCGGGGCGTCAGGCGAAGACCACCGTGCGGCGGCCGTTGAGGAGGATGCGGCGTTCGGCGTGCCACTTGACCGCGCGGGCCAGGGCCTGGCACTCCACGTCGCGCCCGACGGCGACCAGCTGGTCCGGGGTGACGTCGTGGCCGACCCGCTCGACCTCCTGCTCGATGATCGGGCCCTCGTCGAGGTCGGCGGTGACGTAGTGGGCCGTCGCGCCGATCAGCTTCACGCCCCGGGCGTGCGCCTGGTGGTACGGCTTGGCGCCCTTGAAGCTCGGCAGGAAGGAGTGGTGGATGTTGATGATCCGGCCGCTGAGCTGCTTGCACAGGTCGTCGGAGAGGACCTGCATGTAGCGGGCGAGGACGACGAGCTCGATGTCCTCCTCGCGCACCAGGTCCAGCAGGCGCCCCTCGGCCTCGGCCTTGGTGTCCCGGGTCACCGGGATGTGGTGGAAGGGGATGCCGTAGGAGGCGACCAGTTCCGCGAAGTCGGTGTGGTTGGACACCACGGCGGCGATGTCGACGGGCAGCGCGCCGATCCGGGCGCGGAAGAGCAGGTCGTTCAGGCAGTGCCCGAACTTGCTGACCATCAGCACGATCCGCATCTTCTCGTCGGCCCGGTGGATCTGCCACTCCATGGCGAAGGAGTCGCCGATCGCCGCGAAGCTGGCCCGCAGCTTGTCCACGGTCACCGGCGCCTCGGCGGAGAAGTGGACCCGCATGAAGAACAGTCCCGAGTCCTGGTCGCCGAACTGCTGGCTGTCCACGATGTTGCAGCCGGTCATGAAGAGATAGCTCGACACGGCGTGCACGATGCCCTGCTTGTCGGGGCACGCGAGGGTCAGGACGTATTGGTCGGCCGGGGCGGCGGCGGCTCGGGAGGACTGCTCAGTCATGCGGGACAGGGTCCCACACGCCCCGCCCGCGGCGGGAACGCGTCCCGCCGACCGGACGGCGCGTGCCGCCCGGTCCGAAGGGGACGCCTCTAGGCGGCGCGGGTCATGAGGCGCAGGACCTCCAGGGTGCGCGGCGGCGTGTCCGGGTCGTCGCCGTCGCTCGCCGCGAGCCGCAGGTGCGCGTCCCGGGCCGCCCGCACGGCCTCCGGCCAGGCGTGGTGGTCGAGGTAGGCGGCCACCGGGGCGTCCGGTCCGACCTGGTGCATGATCCGCAGCACCCGCAGGACGGCCGTGTCGACGAGCGCCGCCTCCTGGGAGTCACGGAAGATCGTGCCGACGTACTTCTCGGCCGACCAGCTGTCCAGCCAGGTGTCCTCCACCAGCCGGTAGACGGCGTCGGTGACGTCCCCGTACCCCTCGACGCCCGCCAGCCAGACGTCCCGCTGGAACACCGGGTCGGAGAGCATGTGCAGCGCGGAGCGCACATTGCTGCGCCAGCGCCACCACGGCATGTCGTTGAGTGGCATGCCGCCCATGGTGGAGGAGCGACGGCCGCGACGGGAAGAGTTCTCCGAACCTTGCACGGTCATCGATCGTACGTTCTCCTTCTGGACCGCCGGTCCGGCCCCCGTAATTCACCGTTGCGTCACCCATTGTCAAGCACGGATCACTCCAGGGTTGGGGATGTGCCGGAATCGTGCGGGGACATGACCGGCAGGCGACGCGCGCGCACCTTCCTCCCCACCGCCCCGACCCGGCCCGCCGGACGGAAACGGACCCTGCTGTCCGCGGGCGCCCTGGCGGTGTGTGTGTCGCTCGCCGCCGGCTGCGGTGTCGTCCCCGCCGTCACGGGGGGCTCCGGGGACGGCACCGTGACCGTGATGACCTGGGCGCCGGACCGCACCCGGGCGACCAACAAGCCCGGCATGCCGGCCATGGCCCGCGCCTACGCTCGCTGGATCAACGCCCAGGGCGGCATCGCCGGGCACAAGCTCCGGGTCCTGACCTGCAACGAGGGCAACGACAGCGTGGCGGCGGCCAAGTGCGCCCGGCTCGCCGTCAAGGAGGACGTGGTCGCCGTCGTCGGCTCCTACAGCCAGTACAGCGACTCCTTCTTCCCGCCGCTGGAGGGCGCGGGCATCCCGTACCTCGGCGGCTACGGCGTGACCACCGCCGAGTTCACCAGGGCACTGTCCTACCCCGTCAACGGCGGCCAGCCCAGCCTGCTGGTGGGGCTCGGCAAGGCGCTGGCCGGCGACTGCGGCCCGGTCACCTTCGTACGGCCCGACAGCATCGCCGGCGACGAGCTGCCCGGGCTGCTCGACACGGGCCTGAAGGCGGGCGGCCACGGCCCCGCGCGGGACCAGCCGGCCGCCGAGGACGCCAACGAGTACTCCGGCCAGGCGGACCGGGCGCTGAAGCAGGCGACCGCCGAGCCGGGCCGGCGCGGCTGCGTGGTGCCCTCCCTGGGCGAGCGGACCAGCATCTTCATGGACTCCTTCCGCCGCGACCGCGAGGGCTACCGGACGGTGCGCACCGCCGCCGTGCTCGGCAACGTCGACCAGACGGTGATCGACGCGAGCGGCGGCAGCGCGGGGCCCTACGAGGGGGCGTACATCACCGGCTGGTACCCGGTGCCGGACGATCCGCGCTGGGCGCCGATGAAGAAGGTGATCAACGAGCAGGCGTTCGGCGACAACCGCGTCGACCCGGCCGACGCCGGGGTGCAGACCACCTGGATCGCCTACACCGTGCTGCGCGCCGTCGTGGAGCGGATCGGCTCCGGCGAGGTGACCGCCGACAGCGTGCGCCGCACCCTGAACGACGGCCTGAAGGCCGACACCGGCGGTCTGACCCCGCCGCTGAGCTGGAGCGCCTCCGGTCCCTTCGCCGCCGCCGGCCTGGCCCGGCTGGTCAACGCCGGCGTCACCCTCCAGGTGGTGCGCCAGGGCCGCCTGGTGGCGGCGCCGCGGAGCGCCATGGACGTGACGAGGACGCTTCAGGACGCGGACGTGGGCTGAGCACGACGAGCCGAGCCCCCGGTCACCGGAGATCTCCGGGGCCGGGGGCTCGGTCGTGGTCAGCGGGTCACCGCCGCGTGTTCCGGCGGGTCACAGCTGGGTGGGCTGGCGCTGGGTGAGGCCGTACTTCGAGGCGATCGCGTTCCACAGCCCGGCGGCCTTGCTCTTCTGGGCGCTGGCGACACCGCTCTGCCGGTTGCCGGCCTGGGCCTGGGAGGTGCCGCGGGCCTGGCCCTTCTTGCAGCCGTTCTTGCCGCCGACCTGGTCCGCCCAGGCCGCGTAGTGCTGGTCGGCCGAGGCGGACGCCTTCCAGGCGCTGGTGAGCGCGCCGGTCAGCTGGGCGTGCTCGGGCAGCTTGTCGACGGAGAGACCGCCCAGGCGGGTGACCAGCTCGCCGCGCTGCTTGGCGGCGTCGCGCAGGTCGGCGGCGGCCTGCCCGAGGTTGGCGCACTTCTTGACGTCGGCCACCGCCTTGATCACGGAGGCCCGGCTGCTGCCGCTGTCGGCGAGCAGCTTGTCCAGCTCCACCGCCTGCCCGCGGGCCGGGTCGGGAGCGGCCGACGAGGCCGACGGCTCGGTGGCCGGGGCGGTGGCGGACACCTGGGAGCTCGCGTCGCCCTTGTCGCCGCCGTCGTCGCCACCGCCGCTGAGCAGGGCGCCCGCGCCCACGCCGAGGACGGCGATGCCCACGCCGACGGCCGCGATCAGCGGCAGCCGCGAGCCGGTGCGCTTGCCGCCGCGGCCGCGGGCGCCGTCCGCGCCGGAGCCGCCGGGCTGCCCGCCGAAGGGCGCGCCGCCGCCCGGGCCGGGGTGGCCGCCGGGGCCGGGGTAGCCGGCCGGGGCGGGCCGGGCGCCGTGGTGGGGCTCCACCCGGGGCAGCTGCGCGGTGGCCGGGGCCTGGGCCTCACCGCCGCGGAACAGGTTGTCGAACTCGGCGGGCGTCTGCCGTCCGGCGCCGTCGCCGGGGCCGCCCGGTCCGGCGCCGTAGGGCGCGGCCGGGTTGCCGGCCGCGGGAGCGCCGGGCACCGGGGCCATGAACTGGGTCGGCTCGGCGTCCGGATTGCCGCCGCCCGCGCCGCCGCCCTGCGGCACCCGGCCGAGGAAGTGGGTCGCGGGGTCGCCGCCGGACGCCTCGGGCGGCATGGCGCCCGCGCCCACCGACGGTATGTACTGCGTCGCGCCCTCGTCCACGGGCGGCGCGTAGGGCGCCGGGCCGTCGGTCACCGGCGGTATGTACTGGGTGGCGCCCTCGTCCGCGCCCGGAGCCCCGTACGGCGCGGCGGCAGCCGGCGGCAGCGGGGCCCCGTGCGTGCCGCCCGCCTGCTGCGGGTGCTGCGGGTGCTGCTGCGGGTACGGCGGCTGTGCGCCGCCGTGGGCGCCGTGGCCCGGCGCGGGGGCGCCCTCCGGGGGCAGCGGGCCGGCGCCCGGGTGCCCGGCGGCCGGTCCGTGCGCGTCCCACTGGCCCTGCGGCTGCTGGTACGGCTGCTGCGGGGAGCCCCAGGTCTGCTCGGGAGCCTGGGCCTGCCAGCCCTGCCCCGGCTGCCCGGACTGCGGCGGCTGGTGGCTCTGCTGCTGCCCCGGCCCCCACGGCTGGCCCCATGACTGGCCGCCGGGCGGCGCGCTGCCCGGACCCTGTCCGGGCTGCTGCGCGGGCGGCGGCCCGCCGTGGCCGCCGTGGCCGCCCTGGCCGCCCTGGCCGCCGTGGCCGCCCGTTCCGCCGCCCGGGTCGCCCGTCATGCCCGGCAGCAGGGGCTGCCCACCGTCGGAGGGCAGCACGATGCCTTCGCGCGCGGGCCGCGCCGAGGGCTCCTCGCCCTGTCCACTCTGCGTCACCGGGACTCCTACGAATGGGGGACTTGCGGAATCGTCGGGTCACGCTACCGGGTCCCCGGAGCCCCGTGCCACGCAGCACGGGGCTCCACCCCCTCCCCCACGGCCGCAGTGACGAAACCCGCGTCCGATGCGCTGTACATGGTCCGGCCGCGCGCGTTCACGCCGCCGCCTGCACCTCCAGCCGCGCCCCGAACTCCCTCACCACCGCCTCGTCCCGGAACGGATCGAGCCGCTGCTGGAAGTCCTCCAGATACTCCGCGCCCCGGTTGGAACGCAGCGTCTCCAGCAGTTCCACGGCTTTCATCCCGGTGTGGCACGCCTGCTCGATCTCCCGCTGCTGCACCTGCGCCGTGGCGAGCAGCACATAGCCGATCGCCCGGCGCCGGGCCCGCGAGACCGGATGCCCGGCCAGCGCCCGCTCCGCCTGCCGCGCCGCCGCCTCCGGCTGCCCCAGGTCCCGGTAGCAATGGGCCAGCTCGTCGGCGAGGTACGCCTCGTCGAAGTGGGCGATCCACACCGGATCGTCGCCGGTGTCCGCCTCGCTCGCCTCCAGCGCGCTGATCGCCCGCCCGGCCGACAGCTGCGCCGCCCGCACGTCGCCCATCAGGGCGTGCCCGCGCGCCTCGGCCGCGTGGAACATCGACTCCGCGCGCGGGGTCACCCGGCCCCGCGCGCCCTCCTGCGCCGCCCGCGCCAGCTGCGCGATCTCCCGCGGGTTGCCCAGCTGCGCGGCGAGATGGCTCATGGAGGCCGCCAGCACGTAGCCGCCGTAGCCGCGGTCGCCGGCCGCCTGGGCGAGCCGCAGCGCCTGGATGTAGTAGCGCTGGGCGAGCCCCGGCTGGCCGGTGTCCACGGCCATGTACCCGGCCAGCTCGGTCAGCCGCGCCACCGCGCCGAACAGGTCGCGGCCCACCGCCTCCCGGTACGAGCCGGCCAGCAGCCCGGAGACCACGCTGTTGAGGTAGTGCACGACCACCGGCCGCACGTGCCCGCTGCCGTAGGTGTGGTCCAGGTCCACCAGCGCCTGTGTCATGGCCCGTACGGCCGCGACGTCCGACTGCCCCACTCTCGGGCCGGCCGCCCGCGCCACCTGCCCGTCCGGCGCCGAGATCAGCCAGTCGCGGCTGGGCTCGACCAGCGCGGAGGCGGCGACGGAGGAGCCGGACAGGAAGTCCCGCCGGCCCACGTCGCTGCGCCACAGCTCGCAGACCTGCTCGATGGCCCCCAGGACCGTCGGCGAGAACTGGAGACCCACGCCCGAGGCGAGGTTCTTGCCGTTGGCCATGCCGATCTCGTCGATCGTGACCGTACGGCCCAGCTTGCGGCCCAGCGCCTCGGCGATGACCGCGGGGGCCCGCCCGCGCGGCTGCTGTCCGCGCAGCCAGCGCGCCACGGACGTCTTGTCGTACCGCAGATCCAGACCGTGCTCGGCGCCGCACATGTTGACCCGGCGGGCCAGCCCGGCGTTCGAGCAGCCCGCTTCCTGGATGAGCGCTTGTAGCCGTTCGTTCGGCTGCCGCGCTACGAGAGGCCTTGCGGCCATGGCATAACCCCCTGCTTCCTGGCGGCTCGCGTGTGGCTGCGGTGCCCTGCCCACGCACCGAAGTTGACGTGACTTGCGCGGCCGGCCCCTGATGCGTTCCGGCGAGGAGACCGGCCGGGAAGATCAATGCCCCACGGACATACCGAAAATGCGGGACATGCGAAGATTGCCGGAGTAAAGGTGCATGCCGCCCCCACACTCAACTACCCCGCGCCCGCCGCGGATCCTCCCGCGCGCCCCCGCACATGCACCCATGCGCCCCGACCGTGGAATCGGTGCTCCTCCCCCGCGCGCGACCCCGCCGCGCATCCCGTAACTCCAGGTGGGCACGGGAGTTGAGTCCACCGTGGAAGAGACGATCCGGGGCACCGAAGCCGCGCCCCTCACCGGCCAGATCCCCACGCAGCGCGGCGACTCGCTGCTGGAGACCGCCGTTCGCTATGCCGAAGAGCGCCACTGGGACGTGCTCCCCGGCACCTGGTTGGAGACCGTGGACGGGGTGCAGCGCTGCTCCTGCGGCGACCCGGCGTGCGCCGCACCCGGCGCACACCCGGCGCGCACGGACTGGACGGCCCAGGCGACCGGCAGCGCCACCGTCGCCCGCGGGCTGTGGCAGAAGCGGCCCACCGCGTCGATCCTGCTGCCCACCGGCCGCACGTTCGACGCGATGTGCGTCGCCGAGACCGCCGGGTTCCTCGCGCTCGCCCGGATGGAGCGGATGGGACTGACGCCCGGCCCGGTCACCCGCACCCCGGAGCGGCGCATGCAGTTCTTCGTCCTGCCCGGCGCCTGCGCCAAACTCCCCGGCCTGGTGCGCGAACGGGGCTGGTCCCCGTCCTCCCTGGACCTGGTCGCGCTCGGCGAGGGCGCCTACGTCGCCGCGCCGCCCACCCGGTACGGGACGCGCGGCGCGGTCCAGTGGGCCCGCCGGCCGACCCCCGCCAACCGCTGGCTGCCGGACGCCGGGGAACTGATCTCCGCCCTCGCCTACGCCTGCGGACGCGACCGCTAGCGCCTCCCGGCCGCGGCGCCGGCGCTCTGGCCGGTGAACGCCGTGCCGCTCCCCCGTAGGGTTCACCCAGACGGAGGGAGCAGCAGTGGTGAGTACCAGTGCCGTACGGATTCAGGGGCTGTGGAAGCGGTTCGGGCAGCAGATCGCGGTCGCCGGGATCGATCTGGAGCTGCCCGCCGGGAAGTTCATCGGACTGGTCGGGCCCAACGGGGCCGGCAAGACCACCACCCTCTCCATGGTCACCGGACTGCTCCGCCCCGACCAGGGCACCGTCGAGATCGCCGGCCACGACGTGTGGCGGGACCCGGTCGCCGTGAAGGCGCGCATCGGCGTACTGCCGGAGGGACTGCGCCTGTTCGAACGGCTCACCGGACGTGAACTCCTCGCCTATTCCGGGCGGTTGCGGGGACTGGCCGGTGCCGAGGTGGACCGGCGCGCGGCCCAGCTGCTCGACGTGCTCGACCTCGCCGGCGCCCAGCACAAGCTGGTCGTCGACTACTCCACCGGCATGCGCAAGAAGATCGGGCTCGCCACCGCCCTGCTGCACAACCCCGAAGTCCTCTTCCTGGACGAGCCGTTCGAGGGCGTCGATCCCGTCTCCGCGCAGACCATCCGCGGCGTCCTGGAGCGCTACACCGCCTCCGGCGCCACCGTCGTGTTCTCCTCGCACGTGATGGAACTGGTCGAGTCGCTGTGCGACTGGGTCGCCGTCATGGCCGCCGGCCGCATCCGCGCGCACGGCCCGCTCGCCGAGGTCCGCGGCGACGCCGCCACCCTCCAGCAGAGCTTCCTCGCGCTCGTCGGCGCGCAGGGCCGTGCCGCCGGCTCCGACCTCGACTGGCTCGGCGGCGGCGCCCGGTGAGCGCCGCCGCCCCGACCGAACCCGTCCCGGCCGGCCCCGCGGCCCCGGCATCCGCTCCCGCGCCGTCGATCACCCCCGTCGTCGTACGGCTGAAGCTGTCGCTGCTGCGCAACGGGCTGCGGCAGTCCGCCGGACGACGCGCCGCCTACGTCACCTCCGCCGTCCTCGCCCTGCTGTTCGCCGCCTTCCAGCTGCTCGGGCTGATCATGCTGCGCGGCCACCCGCACATCGCCTCCGTCGCCGTGCCCGGCGGCGCGCTGCTGGCGCTGGGCTGGGCGGTGATGCCGCTGTTCTTCCCCAGCGGCGACGAGACCCTCGACCCGACCCGCCTGGTGATGCTGCCGCTGCGGCCGCGGCCGCTGGTGCGGGCCCTGCTGACCGCCTCCCTGGTCGGCGTCGGACCGCTGTTCACGGCGCTGCTCCTGGCCGGCTGCGCCGTCACGGTGGCGCACGGGGCCGCCGCGTGGGCCGTCGCGGTCCTCGCCGTCCCGCTCGCACTGCTGGTGTGCGTGGCCCTCGCCCGCGCCGTCGCCGCCGCCAACATCCAGCTGCTGACCAGCCGCAGGGGCCGCGACCTCGCCGTGCTCAGCGGCCTGGTCGTCGCCGTCGGCGCGCAGTTCGTCAACTTCGGCATGCAGCGGCTCGGCACGGCGGGCCTGGCCCAGCTCGACCCGGTGGCGGACGTCCTGCGCTGGGTGCCGCCCGCGACGGCCGTCGGGGCGGTGGACTCCGTGAGCCGCGGCGCCTACGCGGTGGCGGCGGCCCAGCTCGCCCTGACCGCCGCCGCCCTCGTCGCGCTGCTGCGGGTGTGGGCGCGCAGCCTGACCCTGCTGATGACCGCCCCCGACGCCTCCACCCTCCAGAGCCCCGACACCGCCGCCCGCGAGCGGCCGGGCGCCGGCGGCCTGACCCGGCTGCTGCCGGCCGGCCGCACCGGCACCGTCATGGAACGCAGCCTGCGCTACGTCTGGCGCGACCCGAAGACCAAGGCCGCCTGGGTCACCTCACTGGCCATCGGCCTGATCGTCCCCGTCTTCAACGCCCTCCAGGGCGCCGGTTCGCCGTACTTCGCCTGCTTCGCCGCCGGCATGCTCGGCATCCAGATGTACAACCAGTTCGGCCAGGACACCTCCGCCTTCTGGATGGTCGCCTTGACCATCTCCTCCCCGCGCGACGCCTACGTCGAGCTGCGCGGCCGCGCCCTGGCCCTGCTCGTGGTGACCCTGCCGTACGCCACCGTCGTCACCGTGCTGACGACGGCGCTGCTCGGCGAGTGGGGGCGGCTGCCGCAGGTGCTCGGGCTGTCCTTCGGCGTGCTCGGCGCGATGCTGGCGACCGGGGCGTGGATGTCGGCCCGCTTCCCCTACTCCGTCCCGCAGGAGGGCTACAAGAACGTCGCCCCCGGTCAGGCGGGTCTCGCCTGGATCGCCGTCTTCGGCGGCATGCTGTCGGCGGCCCTGCTGTGCTCCCCCGTCATCGCCCTGACCGTCTGGACGAACGTCAGCGCGAGCGGCGACGGCTGGGGCTGGCTGCTGCTGCCGCTCGGCGCGCTCTACGGCGCCGGCCTCACCCTGCTCGGCCTGCGCCTGGCCGCGCCGCGCACGGCGGCCCGGCTGCCGGAGATCCTGACGGCGGTCAGCAAGGGCTGAACCGGCGGGCCGGCGCCGCCCCCGAGGGGGACGCGCGCCGGGTCAGGGGCACGGGGTGAGGACCGACTCCAGGAACGGGGTGATGGCCGTGCGCCACGCCTCCGGCTGGTCGCAGTGCACCAGGTGACCGGCGTCGACCACCTCCGCGTACCGGCCGTGCGGCAGGACGCGGACCATCTCCTGCGCCTCCGCGCGGCCCAGCTCGCCGTCGAGGCCGCGCACCACGAGCGCCGGGCAGCGCACCTGGGTGAGTTCCTCCCAGTGCGCGTCGTACACCCACGTCTCCCGGGAGGCGAGCATGTCGGCGGGCGCGAAGACGGGCCGCCAGCCGTCGGGGCACTCGTGCATGACCTCGGCGTAGAACTCGCCGCGGGCCGGGTTCGGCCGGTCCACCCAGGGGTCGTCCTCGCCGAACCATCTGCGGACGTCGGCGAGGGTGGCGAACGGCGCCGGCCAGGTCCGGAACCACTCCTCCCACTCCCGCTGGGAGGCCGCGCCGAGCGCGGAGGCCCGCATGTCGCAGATGACCAGCCCGCGCACCAGGTCGGGACGCCGGGCGGCGAGCTGCCAGCCGGTCAGCGCGCCCATCCCGTGCCCGATGACCAGCACCGGGCCGAGACCGAGCTGCTCCACGGCCGCCTCGGCGTCCTCGACGTAGGCCTCGCGGGTGAGGGCGGCCGTCGGGGGCTTGTCGCTCTGGCCGTGCCCGCGCTGGTCCAGCGCGACGGCCCGGTACCGCTCGGACAGCCACCGCGCGGTGCCCGCCCAGTGCGAGGCGCGGCCCATGAGGCCGTGGAGCAACAGCACGCTGGTGGGCCGCCCGGAGTCGCCGGGTTCCTCACCCGGCCCCGGTCCTGGCCGCCCCGAGAGTTCGGGGTGCTCGGGGTGCGCAGGGTGCTCGGGGTGCTCGGGGTGCTCCGACGGGGCGGGGTGCTCGGTCCTGGCGGTCTGCTCGGCGCGCCCGGAGTGCTCCGGGACGGCGGAGAGCGCCGGCCGCTGCGCCGGGCGCGTCACCTGTTCCGGCGCCGCCGGCTCCGCCTGGGCCGGGACGAACGGCCGCTCGGCCCCGCCCCGCCCGGCTTCTCCTCGCCCGGCCTCTCCCTGCCCGGCCCGGTGTCCGTCCTTCGGGGGTTCGGCGAACTCCCAGGCGGCGAGCCGTACGCCGCCCGCCCCGGTCACGTCGATACGCCGCGCCATCGGTCCTGGCACCCCCATTGCCGTCGTGCGCTGTGCTGCTGCCCGGCCGCGTCGAGCGGCCCGGCACCCCGTCCGCAGGCTATCGAGTACGTATTCGAAAATGCCCTTTTCGCTGCGAACACCCCACGTTCGAGTGACCCCGCCCCAGGAATGATCGTCGTCACCGAGGGGAGATGTTCAACGGGAGGCGGACCGCTCGGGGAAAAGGGGTCCGAGGGGAACGACCTTGAGAGCTCGGGGCTCCGGGTCGCACCAGGGGAGGACGGGCCCCGGCGCCGCACGGCGCCGGGGCCTTCCCCATGTCTGCGGCACATCCTCCCCACCCCTTCGGGTCATATGCCTCTCGCAACAGCCTCGCACGCGAAGCGTCGCGCCCGCTGCCCTTCGGCGCACGGAAATCCACCCGCCGGGGAGAGAGGGAGAGCCGCGCTCAGCGCTTGGCGACGAAGACGTGCGAGGCGGTCTCCGCCTCCAGCTCGGCCGCCTCGCCGCCGCTGCCGACCAGCACCCCGCCCGGCGACTCCGTCACGCTGACCACCGAGCCGGGCTGCACGCCCGCGCGGCGCAGCGTGTACATCAGCTGCGCGTCCGTCTGGATCGGCTCGCCGATCCGGCGCACGACGACCGTCTTGCCGTCCGAGCCCGGGTCGAGATCGGCCAGCGACACCATGCCCTCGTCCAGGAACGGGTTGGCGCCGTCGGCCTCGCCCAGCTCCTCCAGGCCCGGGATCGGGTTGCCGTAGGGCGACTCGGTGGGGTGGCGCAGCAGCTCCAGCACCCGGCGCTCCACCGCCTCGCTCATCACGTGCTCCCAGCGGCACGCCTCGGCGTGCACCTGCTCCCACTCCAGACCGATCACGTCGACCAGCAGGCACTCGGCGAGCCGGTGCTTGCGCATGACGCGCGTGGCCAGCCGGCGGCCTTCGTCCGTCAGCTCCAGATGGCGGTCCTGGGCCACGGAGACCAGGCCGTCGCGCTCCATCCGCGCCACCGTCTGGCTCACCGTCGGCCCGCTCTGGTCGAGCCGCTCGGCGATCCGGGCGCGCATGGGGACGACGCCTTCCTCCTCCAGTTCGAGGATGGTGCGGAGGTACATCTCCGTGGTGTCGATCAGTCCGGACATACGTGCCCCTCGATTACCTCTGCCGGCGGCTGGACGGCTCACCGGCGCGTGCGCTGGCCCTGGACTCAATTCTGACGCATACCACCGACAACCGGAGCGCTCCGCCCGAACGCCGGACCGGAACGGGAGGCGAGCGGCGCCCGGCGGCGCACAGCAGACGACCCGCGAGCTGGGTTCCTCCGCCTCTCGGCGGAGGAGCCGGCCGGACGTACCGGCAGCTCGCGGGTCGGGTGACTGCTTGGTTTCGGGCCGGCTGCGCGCGTTCGCCGCGCGCGGGTCCGGCACCGCACAGGATGGGGTGACGGGCCGCTAGCCCGCAGCCACCTCACGCGTCCGGTTCTCATACATCTGCCGAACCACCTCCTCTCTCGTGTGCTCCCACCCTAGAAACCGCCCGGCCCCGGATCAACCGCTTTTTTCCCGGGCCGTCCGCACGGCCGCACCGCTACCGTTCGGCGCATGACGAAGCGGCGGGCGGTTCTCAGCGGGTCGGTGTTCGAGGAGCGGATCGGGTACGCGCGGGCGGTGGTGGACGGGGACTGGGTGCACGTGTCCGGGACGACCGGGTACGACTACGCGGCCATGACGATCTCCGAGGACGTGGTGGAGCAGGCCGAGCAGTGCCTGCGCAACATCGGGGCCGCGCTCCAGGAGGCCGGGTGCGGGTTCGAGGACGTGGTGCGGGTGCGGTACCTGCTGCCGGAGCGGGCGGACTTCGAGCCGTGCTGGCCGGTGCTGCGGCGGGTGTTCGGCGAGGTGCGGCCGGCGGCGACGATGATGGTGTGCGGGCTCGCGGACGCGGCGATGAAGATCGAGATCGAGGTGTACGCGCGCCGGCCCGGGACGGTCTGACCACCGGTCCGACGTCGCCGGCGGCGCTCTCGCGCGATCGCGCTCAGGGGCGGCCGGCCCGGGTCGGGGCCGCGAGGTCGAGCGCGGTGGCGATACGGGCGGCCACGTCCTCGGCGTGGGCGGTGTCGGGGCGCTCGAAGGGGGCGCGGCCCGGGGCGCGCAGGAAGGTGACGACGCCCAGGGTCCTGCCCCGGCTGCGCAGGACCGCGCACAGGGCGTGCACCGTGTCCGCCGGCCACTGGCGGGAGGCGGCCCACGCGCGGGCCTGTTCGGCGGACGCGGCGCCGGCGGTGGCCCGTACGGAGCCGTTGCGCTCGACGCACTGGAGGGCGGGGTGGCCGGGGCCGTAGCGGACCGGGAGGGCGGTGCGGCCGGTGCGCAGGCTGGGGCCCGGACCGGCGGCCGGGGTGGCGCAGACACGGACCAGGCGCACCGGCGGGCCGGGCGTGTCGTCGGACGTGTCGCCGGTCGGGGCGTCACTCGGGGCGTTGCTGTCGTCGGCCAGGCAGTCGATGACGGCGTGGTCGGCGAAGCCCGCGAGGGCGAAGTCGAGGTGGACGGTGGCGGCCTCCAGCGGGTCCTCGCACTCGGCGGCGGCGCGGGCGGCCCGGTGCAGCTGGTTGGTGCGGAACCGCAGCAGGGATGTCTCCTGCTCGCCCTGCTTGGCCTCGGTGACGTCGACGAACAGCCAGGCCACGCCGAGCGGCACGGGTTCCTCGGCCAGCGGTGAGGCGAGCCGGACGAAGCCGTTGCGCCAGCAGCGCCGCCGCTCGCCCTCCGGGGTGCGCACGCCGATCCAGATCTCGGCGGGCACCGGCGGCGCGCCCTCGGCCAGGACGTGGGTGAGGGCGCTCTCCAGTTCTTCGACGCCCTGGGAGAGCAGTTCGCCGAGCGGGCGGCCGAGGGGGGCGGTGCGGCCGGTGCCGAGGGCGTCGGCGGCGTGGGCGTTGACGAGGGCGGGGCGCAGGTCGGCGTCGACGAGGACGACGCCCCAGGAGGCGTCCTGGAGGAGGGCTTCGCCCAGGGCGATGGAGCGTTCGAGGTCGATCTGCGCGTGCACCTCGCTGAAGGCGCAGTAGAGCCCGGCGGGCGCGCCGTCGGGGCCGCGGACGGCGGCCGACTGGGTGCGCACCAGGACGCGGCCGCCGTCCTTGGTGAGCAGGGCGAACTCGTGGACCTGGCGGCCGGGGGCGCGCATGGCGGCGAGCAGGCGCCGTTCGACGTCCTCGGCGTCGGCGCTGCGGACCGCCCAGCCGGCGAAGCCGTGCCGTCCGACGGCCTCGGCGGCGCTCCAGCCGAGGATGCGTTCGGCCTCGCGGTTCCAGTGGGTGACGACGCCGTGCGCGTCGAAGGCGCACAAAGCGGCGTCCATGCCGTCGAGGAGGGCGGCGAGCAGGTCGGAGCCGTCGGGGCCGCCGGGCGCGTCGGCGCACCCGGTACGGCTCCGGTCGGGCTCGGGCTCGTCCGGTCCGAGTTCGTCGGTGGTCCCACTACGCCGGGAAGCACTCACCTGGACCCCCTCAGGCCGCGTCGGCGCGTCGTGCCGCGTCGGTTCGCTCTCTGGCCGTCATTCAACTTGAACGTGACGCAGCCCACATCGGATTCCCGCAAGTTGGGGGCACTTTCGGGCGGCCGGGGCGGCCGGGCGGGGTCAGCGGCGGTAGAAGATCCGGTCGGCGTACTGGTCGAAGACGCGGGCGTTCCAGTCGTGGCCGCCGTCGACGTTGCCGGAGCGCAGCAGCGGGGGCTCGATGCCGCGGTCGGCGAGGGCGCTCGCGGCGGTGGCCATGACGGCCTGCATGAGGGCGGAGGTGACGACGGTGGAGGCGGGCGCGAAGGGCGCCGGGACGGTGTCGAGGGTGAGTTCGGCGTCGCCGACGGCGATCTTGGAGTCGAGGACGACGTCGCAGTGGTCCTTCAGGTACGTCCCGGAGGTGTGCCGCGAGCTGGTCCGGGTGGCGTAGGCGACCGAGGTGACGCCGATGACCTTGATGCCGAGGGCGCGGGCGTTCATGGCCATCTCGACGGGCAGGGCGTTGCGGCCGGAGAGGGAGACGATCACGAGGGCGTCGCCGGCGCGGATGGGGGAGCTGTCCAGGACGGCGGCGGCCAGTCCGTCGACGCGTTCCAGGGCGGAGCCGAGGGTGGCGGGCATGACGTCGACGCCGACGGCGCCGGGGACGGCGAGCAGGTTCATCAGGGCGAGGCCGCCGGCGCGGTAGACGACGTCCTGGGCGGCGAGGGAGGAGTGGCCGGCGCCGAAGGCGAAGAGGCGGCCGCCGGCGGCGACGGTGTCGGCGAGCAGGGCGCCGGCCGCCGTGACGGCGTCGGCCTCCTCGTCGCGGACCCGCTGGAGCAGGCCGATGGCCGCGTCGAAGAACTGGTCGGCCGGCGTACGGTCGCTCATGCGGGTTCCGTCCCTTCGGGGTGGTGTCTGCACGTCGCGATCACGGTGAGGTCTGGACCACAGCCGTGTCAATACGGCCCGCCCTGCGGCCCCTTCCCCCTGTGGCGCCTCCCCCTGCGGGGAGTCCCGTCAGGGGCTGAGCCGTTCCACCCGCCAGGCGCCGTCGGGTTCGGCGGCGTAGCGCAGGCGGTCGTGCAGGCGGTTCTCGCGGCCCTGCCAGAACTCGACCGACCGGGGTGCGACGCGGAAGCCGCCCCAGTGCGGCGGCACCGGGACCTGCTCGCCCTCGGGGTAGCGGGCGGCGAGCTCGGTGTAGGCGGCGTCGAGGGTGCCGCGGGTGGTGATGACGGTGGACTGGGCGCTGGCCCAGGCGCCGAGCTGGGAGCCGTGCGGGCGGGTGCGGAAGTAGGCGGCGGTCTCCTCGCGGCCGGTGCGGCGGGCGACGCCCTGGACGATGACCTGGCGGGCCATCGGGTGCCAGGGGAAGAGCAGCGAGACGTAGGGGTTCTCGGCGAGGTCGCGGGCCTTGCGGGAGTCGTAGTTGGTGTAGAAGACGAAGCCCTGTTCGTCGAAGCCCTTCAGCAGGACCGTGCGGGAGCTGGGGCGGCCCTGGGCGTCGGCCGTGGAGACGATCATGGCGTTGGGCTCGAACAGGTGGCCCTCGGCGGCGGCCTGCTGGAACCAGTGGGCGAACTGCGCCACGGGCGTGTCGGCGAGGTCGGCCTCGGTGAGGCCCTCGGCCCGGTAGTGCTTGCGCATGGCGGCGAGGTCGAGGGACGCGGATTCTCCGGCTGCTCGGTCGGTCACGCGGTCATCTTGCCGTATGCCCGGTCGCGGACGGCCGGGTGTCCTTGGTCACTGCGTGGCACCGAGTGCCGCGTACTCTCCCCATCCGTGGCACTCGGGGATATCGTGCCCGTACCAATGGGGTGAGCGCCGAGCGCACGGGGCACACAAGGGATGACCGCCCCGGACCGCGAGTCGTCGGACGCGACCGCGGAACCGCGCCGGCGGGCGCGCACACCGTTCACGTTCCACCACGATCCACCACGACCTCCGACAGCTGGGGCGTCGTCCCCACCGCACCATCTGTCGCACAGACCACGAGGAGCCGCCTGATGTCCGACTTCGTACCCGGGCTCGAGGGAGTCGTCGCGTTCGAGACGGAGATCGCCGAACCGGACAAGGAGGGCGGCGCCCTCCGCTACCGGGGCGTCGACATCGAGGAGCTGGTCGGCCACGTCTCCTTCGGCAACGTGTGGGGACTGCTCGTCGACGGCGCCTTCAACCCGGGCCTGCCGCCGGCCGAGCCGTTCCCGATCCCGGTGCACTCGGGTGACATCCGGGTGGACGTGCAGTCGGCGCTGGCGATGCTCGCCCCGGTGTGGGGCCTGAAACCGCTGCTGGACATCGACGCCGAGCAGGCCCGCGAGGACCTGGCCCGGGCCGCCGTGATGGCGCTGTCCTACGTCGCCCAGTCGGCGCGCGGGCAGGGCCTGCCGATGGTGCCGCAGAGCGAGATCGACAAGGCGGGCTCGATCACCGAGCGGTTCATGATCCGCTGGCGCGGCGAGCCGGACCCCAAGCACGTGAAGGCCGTGGACGCCTACTGGTCCTCCGCCGCCGAGCACGGCATGAACGCCTCCACCTTCACCGCCCGCGTCATCGCCTCCACCGGCGCGGACGTGGCCGCCGCCCTGTCGGGCGCGGTGGGCGCGATGTCCGGCCCGCTGCACGGCGGCGCGCCCTCCCGGGTGCTCGGCATGATCGAGGAGATCGAGCGGACCGGGGACGCGACCGGCTACGTCAAGCGGGCCCTGGACCGCGGCGAGCGGCTGATGGGCTTCGGCCACCGGGTGTACCGGGCGGAGGACCCGCGGGCGCGGGTGCTGCGCCGTACCGCGCGGGAGCTGGGCGCGCCGCGGTTCGAGGTGGCCGAGGCGCTGGAGAAGGCGGCGCTGGAGGAGCTGCACAACCGCCGCCCGGACCGGGTGCTGGCCACCAACGTGGAGTTCTGGGCGGCGATCATGCTGGACTTCGCCGAGGTGCCGGCGCACATGTTCACCTCGATGTTCACGTGCGCCCGCACCGCGGGCTGGTCGGCGCACATCCTGGAGCAGAAGCGCACCGGCCGGCTGGTGCGGCCCTCGGCCCGCTACATCGGCCCGGGCCCGCGCGGCCCGCGCGACGTGGCGGGCTACGAGGACATCACACACTGAACGAGGACATCGCGCACTGACCGGACGCCGCAGGCCCGCGCACGCACGTGCGCGGGCCTGCGGCGTCTTCGGCGTCACGCGGGGCTGAGCAGTTCCGCGTGGTGCCGGCGGGCGACCAGGGGGTGGGCGCGCAGCTTGCCCTTCAGCTCGTTGTAGCCGTACTCGGCGAACAGCGGGTTGTCCGGGTCGTCGGTGACGCCGGGGGCGGTGGCGGCGTGCGGGAAGGGCAGCTTGGCCACCCGGGCGTCCAGGCGCGGGTTGTAGAAGAACGGCACGGAGAACCGCTCGGTGGCGCCGGGCGGGGAGACGACGCGGTGGTTGGTGGCCAGCAGGTAGCCGTCGGTGGCGACCTCCAGCAGTTCGCCGAGGTTGACGACGAACGCGCCCGGCAGCGGCGGCACGTCGTGGAAGCGCCCGTCCTCGCGCTGCACCTGGAGCCCGCCGATCTCGTCCTGGAGCAGCAGGGTCAGGAAGCCGTAGTCCTTGTGGGCGCCGACGCCCTGGCCGGCGCCGTCGCCGGCGCTGCCGGGGTAGCGGACGAGTTTGAGCTGCGGGTGGGCGTGCGGGCCGAAGGCGGGGTCGTAGAAGCCGGCGGGCGCGCCGATGGCGGTGAGCAGTTCGCGCAGCAGCCTGCGGGCGACGGCGCTGAGCCGGTCGATCCAGTGCAGGGCGGCGGTGCGCAGCTCGGGCAGGGCGGCGGGCCACTGGTTGGGGCCCTGGAGCCACCAGTAGGCGGGGTCGCCCGGGGCGGGGATTCGGGCGGGGCGTTCGGCGCCGATGTCGAGCTGGTCGCGCCAGTCGCGGGCGCCGCCGGTGCGTTCGTCGCCGGTGCGGGTGTAGCCGCGGAAGTGCGGGGAGCCCACGTTGTCCAGGGCCAGGCGGTCGGCCTCGGGCAGCCGGAAGAAGGCGTGCGTGGCGGTGAGCAGGGCGTCGGTCTCGGCCTGGGTGACGCCGTGCCCGACGAGCTGGAAGAAGCCCACGTCGTGCGCGGCGCTGTGCAGTTGGGCGTGGAGCAGGGCCCGGGCCTGGGGGCCGCGGTCGGCGGCGGACAGGTCGATGACGGGCAGCTGCTGGTAGGACGGGGTGTACGGGTTGTACTGGGTGTTCGACGGGTTAGTCGCCGTGTGGGTCATGAGGAGTCCGCGGGGTGTACGGGGGTCCGGGCCGCCGCCGTGGGTGGGCGGGCGACCGCGGAGGCCGGGGTGGGAGAGACCGGGTGGGCCGGATCGGTGGGACCCGCTGGGTCGGGTCGGGAGATCCGGTGGGCCGGGTGGGCCGGTGGGGGGCGCGCGGCTCGGGCGCCGCGGCGGCGGGAGACCCTGGGGACGGCAGACGGTCCCTGGGGCGGGGGTCAGGCGGAGCGCCGACAGCCCGTGCTCGTGACGCGCACGTAGTCCACGTGGCGGCGTCGGACGAGTATCGCGGGCATGCGCACAGGTTACTGCGGCCCGGCCGCGACCGGTGTGGCCCGGTTCACGTTTTCCCGCGTCTGTCCCCGGCCCCGGGGGCGGTTCAGCGGAGGGCCTCGTCGAGGAGGGCGGCCCATTGGGCGACGACGCGCTCGCGGCGGGCGGTGTCGTCGGTGAGGAGGTTGGCCAGGCCGAGGCCGCGGGCCATGTCGAGGAAGCCCTGGACGCTCTCGCGGACGCCGGGGCGCGACTCGTCGGCGCCCAGCAGCTCGACGGCTATGCGGTGGTTCTCGCGGCCGACGCGGGCCTCCAGCTCGGTGACGCGGGGGCGCAGCTGGTCCTCGTTGCAGGCGGCGACCCACAGGTGCAGGGCGGCGCGGAAGAGGGGGCCGGTGTAGAGGTCGACCAGGGCGGTGACGACGGCCCGGCGGTCGCCCGCCGGGCCCTGGCCGCTCTGCGGGAAGAGGGCGCGCAGGGCGGTGGAGCGTTCCTCGGCGACGTATTCGACGGCCGCGGTGAACAGGTCCTCGCGGGTGGGGAAGTGGTGCTGGGCGGCGCCGCGGGAGACGCCGGCGCGTTCGGCCACGACGGACACCGTGGAGCCCGCCCAGCCGTGTTCGGCCAGGCAGGCCACGGCCGCCTGGAGGAGCCGCTGCCGGGTGGCCCGGCTGCGGTCCTGCTTGGGGCGGCGGTCGGCTGCGGTCACAGCACCCATGCGGCATCCCGTCGTTCGAGGAAGGCCGTCATCCCCTCCCTGGCCTGGTCGGAGCTGAACAGCCGGGCCGAGAGCGCGGTCAGACCGGCCGCTTCCCGGTCGAATGTCTCCAGCACCTTAGCCGTGAGCAGCCGTTTCGTCTCGGCCAGGCCCTCGGGCGAGGATCTGCGCAGCCCGTCCAGGACGGGCGCGAGGACGGCGTCCACGTCGTCGCCCGCGGCGGTGAGCAGGCCGGCGCGTACGGCTTCGGCGGCGTCGAAGCGTTCGCCGGTGAGGTAGTGGCGGGCGAGGACGCGCGGGTCGGCGCGGGGCAGCACGGTCAGCGAGATCACGGCGGGCGCCACCCCGATGCGCACCTCGGTGAAGGCGAAGTCGGCCGTGCCGGCGGCGGCGGTGATGTCGCAGGCGGCGAGCAGTCCGAGGCCGCCGGCGCGGACGTGTCCGGTGATCCGGGCGACGACGGGCTTGGGCAGCTCCACGATCTGCCGCAGCAGGGCGACCAGCGCGTCCGGGTGGGGCGGGTCGCGCAGGTCGGCGCCGGCGCAGAAGGTGGTGCCGGTGTGGGTGAGGACGACGGCGCGTACGCCGGGGTCCTCGCCGCACTCGGTGAGCGCGGCGGCGAGTTCGCCGACCAGCGCGGCGGACAGGGCGTTGCGGGTGGCGGCCGAGTCCAGGCTGAGTGTCTCCACGCCCCGGGTGCGGTCGCGGCCTACGGCGCTGGTCATGGGCGCTCCCTGAGCTGTCGCCGCAGGATCTTGCCGGAGACGGCGCGCGGCACGGTGTCGATGAAGGTGACCTCGCGGACGCGTTTGTAGGGGGCGACGCGTTCGGCGACGTACGTCATGACCTCGGCCTCGGTCGGGTGGTCGGCGCCGGCGCGGCGCACGACGTGGGCGTGCGGGATCTCGTTGCCGTCGCCGTCGGTGGCGCCGACGACGGCGGCGTCGGCGATGTCGGGGTGGGTGAGCAGCAGTGCCTCCAGTTCGGCGGGGGCGACCTGGTAGCCCTTGTACTTGATGAGTTCCTTGACGCGGTCCACGACGAAGAGCCAGCCGTCGGCGTCGACGCGGCCGACGTCGCCGGTGTGCAGCCAGCCGTCGGCGTCGATCATGGCGGCGGTGGCGTCGGGCCGGCCCAGGTAGCCCTTCATGACCTGCGGTCCGCGGACGAGGATCTCGCCGGCCTCGCCCGCGCCCAGGTCGGCGCCGGGGTCGTCCAGGGAGACGATCCGCATCTCGGTGCCCGCGATGAGCTTGCCGACCGTGCCGGGCGGCGCCTTCTCCAGGGCGTCCCGCGGGACGACGTGGGTGCCTGGGGACAGCTCCGTCATGCCGTAGGCCTGGCCGACCGGGGGCAGGCCGAGCCGGCGGGAGCAGGCCGCGGCGAGTGCGGCGTCCAGCGGGGCGGCCGCGCTGATGACGTACTTCAGCGAGGACAGGTCGTAGCCGTCCACCGCCGGGTGCTTGGCCAGGGCCAGGACGATCGGCGGGGCGACGTAGAGGGCGGTGATGCGGTGGTTCTGGACGGCGGCGAGGAAGCCGTCCAGTTCGAAGCGGGGCAGGACGACGACGGTGGCGCCCTTGCGCAGGGGCGCGTTCATGAGCGCGGTCAGGCCGTAGATGTGGAAGAACGGCAGGACGGCCAGGACGCGTTCGCCGGGGCCCGCGGTGATCGCGGGTTCGAGCTGGGCGAGGTTGGTGGCGATCTGGCGGTGGGTGAGCATGACGCCCTTGGGGACGCCGGTGGTGCCCGAGGAGTACGGCAGGACCGCGACGTCCGCCGCCGGATCGACGGCGACGGAGGGTTCGGGCGCGTCGCAGGCGAGCAGGTCGAGCAGCGAGCGGTGTCCGGGCGCGCTGTCGCAGACGAGGATCTCCTCGATGCCGCCCGCGAGTTCGGCGGCCCTGCGGGCGACCGGGAGCAGCGGCGAGACGGTGACGATCCAGCGGGCCGCCGAGTCGGTGAGCTGTTTGGCCACTTCCTCGGCGGTGCCGAGCGGGTGCACGGTGGTGACCGTGGCGCCCGCGCGGGTGGCCGCGTAGAAGGCGATCGGGAAGGCGACGGTGTTGGGGCTGTGCAGGGCGAGGACGTCGCCCTTGCGCACGCCGGCCTCGGCGAGCGCGGCGGCGAGGCGCCGGTGGAAGCGGTCCACCTGCGCGTAGGTGAGGGTGGTGCCGTCCGTGCCGTCGATCAGGGCGGGCGTGTCGCCGAACTCGGCGGCGTGGCCCAGGACGGCGTCGTGGATGGGCAGTTCTACGGCCGGGACGTCTGCGTACGCGCTGCGGAACACGGTTCCTCCTCGCCCCGCCGGCCGGCGGGTGGGTACGGAGCGGTGCGGGGTGCGGGATCAGTACGACTTGGGCAGGCCCAGGCTCTGGTGGGAGACGTAGTTCAGGATCATCTCCCGGCTCACCGGCGCGATCCGGGCCACGCGCGCGGCCGTGATCAGCGAGGCGAGTCCGTACTCGCGGGTGAGGCCGTTGCCGCCGAGGGTGTGCACGGCCTGGTCGACGGCGTTCACGCACGCCTCACCGGCCGCGTACTTGGCCATGTTGGCGGCCTCGCCCGCGCCGATGTCGTCGCCCGCGTCGTAGAGGTGGGCGGCCTTCTGCATCATCAGACGGGCGAGTTCGAGGTCGATGTGGGCGCGGGCCAGCGGGTGCGCGATGGCCTGGTGGGCGCCGATCGGCGCCTTCCACACGGTGCGCTCGCGGGCGTACTCCAGGGCGCGGCCCAGGGCGTAGCGGCCCATGCCGATCGCGAAGGCGGCCGTCATGATGCGCTCGGGGTTGAGGCCGGCGAACAGTTGCAGCAGGCCCGCGTCCTCGTCGCCGACGAGCGCGTCGGCGGGCAGCCGTACGTCGTCCAGCACCAGCTCGAACTGCTTCTCGGCGGCGTTGAGTTCCATGTCGATGGGGTGGCGCTGGAAGCCCTCGGCGTCCGGCGGGACGATGAACAGGCACGGCTTGAGGCGGCCGGTGCGGGCGTCCTCGGTACGGCCGACGATCAGGACGGCGTCGGCGATGTCGACGCCGGAGATGAACACCTTGCGGCCGGTGAGGAGCCAGTCGTCGCCGTCGCGGCGGGCGGTGGTGGTGATGCGGTGCGAGTTGGAGCCGGCGTCGGGCTCGGTGATGCCGAAGGCCATGGTGCGGGTGCCGTCGGCGATGCCGGGGAGCCAGGTGCGCTTCTGCTCCTCGGTGCCGAAGCGGGCGATGACGGTGCCGCAGATGGCCGGTGAGACGACGAGCATGAGGAGGGGGCTGCCTGCGGCGCCCAGCTCCTCCAGGACTATGGAGAGTTCGGTGACTCCGCCGCCTCCGCCGCCGTATGCCTCCGGCAGGTTGACGCCCAGGTAGCCGAGTTTGCCCGCGTCGGACCAGAGTTCGGTGGGGTGGCGGCCTTCTGCGACGGTGCGGGTGATGTAGTCGCGGCCGTAGCGCTTCCCCAGTGCGGCTACCGCCGCGCGGAGGTCGCTTTGTTCTTCGGATTCGATTACGGGGGGCATGTGTGGTCTCCCGGGTGCGGGTTTGTGGGTGGCTGGGTGCGCAGTTCCCCGCGCCCCTGGGGGGGGTGGGGTGCTGTCGGCTTGTGGGTGCGGGTTGGTTTTGGCTGGGCGCGCAGTTCCCCGCGCCCCTTGGGGGGCGCTACTCCTGGACCACGGCCAGCAAGGTGCCGACCTCCACTTGCTGGCCTGGGGTCGCTTGCAGGGATGTCAGGGTGCCTGTGGTGGGGGCGGTGATCTTGTGTTCCATCTTCATGGCCTCCAGCCACAGCAGGGGCTGGCCGGACTGGACCGGGGAGCCCTCGGTCAGGCCCTCGGCAACGCGGACGACCGTGCCCGGCATGGGGGCCAGCAGGGAGCCGGGGGCGCGCTGGGCGGCCGGGTCGGGGAAGCGGGGCAGGGCGGTGAGGGCGGTGGCGCCCACGTGCACCTGGTCGCCGTAGCGGGCGACCTCGAACCGGCGCCGTACGCCGTCCACTTCGAGGACGACGAGTGAGGCGTCCGCGTGCACGACGCGCACCTCGTCGGTGTCCGCGGCGAGCCCCTCGCGGGTGTGCCGGTAGCGGGCCTCGTACTCCTCGCCCGCCATCAGGTACCGCTTGACCTGCGGCTGCGAGGGCAGGTTGCGCCAGCCGCCGAACCGGGAGCGTCCGCAGGCGTCGGCGAGCGCGGCGGCCAGCGGCGCGTACGGGTCGGCGGCCGGGCCGGTCAGCGCGCCGAGGTGGCGGTCGTAGAAGCCGGTGTCCATCCGCGCGGTCGCGAACTCCTCGTGCCGCAGCGAGCGGACCAGCAGGTCGCGGTTGGTGACCGGGCCGTGGACGGCGGCCCGCTCCAGGGCGCCGGCGAGCTTGCGCAGGGCCTGGGCGCGGGTGGGGGCGTGGGCGACGACCTTGGCGAGCATCGGGTCGTAGTGGACGCCGATCGGGTCGCCGTCGCCGTAGCCGGTGTCCAGACGGACGCCGTCGGGGACGGCGAGGCGGTGCAGGACGCCGGTCTGCGGCGCCCAGTCGCGGGCCGGGTCCTCGGCGTACAGACGCGCCTCGATCGCGTGCCCGCGCGCGGTCGGCGGCGCGCCCTCCAGGGCGTGGCCCTCGGCGACGTGCAGCTGGAGGGCGACCAGGTCGAGGCCGAACACGGCCTCGGTGACCGGGTGTTCCACCTGGAGGCGGGTGTTCATCTCCAGGAAGTGCGCCCGGCCGCCCTCGACCAGGAACTCCACGGTGCCGGCGCCGACGTAGTCGACGGCGCGGGCGGCGCGCACGGCCAGCTCGTACAGCTCGGCGGTGAGCGGTTCGGGCAGGCCGGGCGCCGGGGCCTCCTCGATGACCTTCTGGTGGCGGCGCTGGAGGGAGCAGTCGCGGGTGCCGAGCGGCCACACGGTGCCGTGCGCGTCGGCGAGGATCTGCACCTCGACGTGGCGGCCGCCCTCGACGTAGGGCTCGGTGAACACCTCGCCGTCGCCGAACGCGCTCGCCGCCTCCGCGCTCGCCGCGGCCAGCTCCGCGTCCAGGTCCGCCAGGCGCCGCACGACGCGCATCCCGCGCCCGCCGCCGCCCGCCGCCGCCTTCACCAGCACCGGCAGATCGGCCTCGGTGACCTCCTTGAGGGGCTCGATGCCCATGAGCTGCTTGGCGCGGGTCTTGGACGCCATCGCCTCGATCGCCTCCGGTGGCGGCCCGATCCACACCAGGCCCGCGTCCAGCACGGCGCGTGCGAAGCCGGCGTTCTCCGACAGGAAGCCGTAGCCGGGGTGCACGGCGTCCGCGCCGGCCGCGAGCGCCGCCTTCACGATCAGGTCGCCGCGCAGATACGTGTCGGCGGGCGTCGCGCCCGGCAGGCGTACGGCGGCGTCGGCCATCCGGGTGTGCAGGGCGTCCGCGTCGGCGTCGGAGTGCACGGCGACCGTGCGCACGCCCAGCTCACGGCAGGTGCGGAAGACACGGCAGGCGATCTCGCCGCGGTTGGCGACCAGGACTGTCGAAATCAGGACTGTCGAAATCACGGGGTCCGTCCTCACTGGTTTCGCTCCCTCACATCCGGAAGACGCCGAAGCCGCCGCGCGCGCCCTCGAACGGAGCGGTGTGGAGGGCGGACAGGCACAGGCCGAGGACGGTGCGGGTGTCGCGCGGGTCGATGACGCCGTCGTCGTAGAGCCGCCCGGACAGGAACATCGGCAGCGACTCGGACTCGATCTGCTGCTCGACCATCGCGCGCAGCGCCGCGTCCGCCTCGTCGTCGTAGGGGTGCCCCTTGGCCGCCGCCGACTGCCGGGCGACGATCGACAGGACGCCGGCCAGCTGCTGGGGGCCCATCACGGCGGACTTGGCGCTCGGCCAGGCGAACAGGAAGCGCGGGTCGTAGGCGCGGCCGCACATGCCGTAGTGGCCGGCGCCGTAGGAGGCGCCCATGAGCACGGACAGGTGCGGGACGCGCGAGTTGGAGACGGCGTTGATCATCATCGCGCCGTGCTTGATGATGCCGCCCTGCTCGTACTCGCGGCCCACCATGTAGCCGGTGGTGTTGTGCAGGAACAGCAGCGGGATGTCGCGCTGGTTGGCGAGCTGGATGAACTGGGCGGCCTTCTGCGACTCGGCGCTGAACAGGACGCCCTGGGCGTTGGCGAGGATGCCGACCGGATAGCCGTGCAGGGCGGCCCAGCCGGTCACCAGGCTCGTCCCGTACAGCGGCTTGAACTCGTCGAAGTCGGAGCCGTCCACGATCCGGGCGATGACCTCGCGCGGGTCGAAGGGGATCTTCAGATCGCCGGGAACTATGCCGAGAAGCTCCCCGTTGTCGTATTTAGGAGGTTCAGGCTGTTCGGGCGGTTCGGCGAAGGGGGGATCGGGGTGGGCCTTGCGGTGGTTGAGGCGGGCGACGACGCGGCGCGCCTGGCGCAGCGCGTCGCGCTCGTCCACGGCGAAGTAGTCGGCGAGACCGGACACGCGCGCGTGCATCTCGGCGCCGCCGAGGGACTCGTCGTCGCTCTCCTCGCCGGTGGCCATCTTCACCAGCGGCGGCCCGCCGAGGAACACCTTGGCGCGCTCCTTGACCATGATCACGTGGTCGGACATGCCGGGGACGTAGGCGCCGCCGGCGGTGGAGTTGCCGAAGACGACGGCGACGGTCGGGATGCCGGCCGCCGACAGCCGGGTGATGTCGCGGAAGATGGCCCCGCCCGGGATGAAGATCTCCTTCTGCGAGGGCAGGTCGGCGCCGCCGGACTCCACCAGGCTGATGCAGGGCAGCCGGTTGGCGAGCGCGATGTCGTTGGCGCGCAGCGCCTTCTTCAGGCTCCACGGGTTGCTGGCGCCGCCGCGCACGGTCGGGTCGTTGGCGGTGATCAGGCACTCGACGCCCTCGACCACGCCGATCCCGGTGACCAGCGAGGCGCCCACGGTGTACTCGCTGCCCCAGGCGGCCAGGGGCGACAGCTCCAGGAACGGCGTGTCGGGGTCCAGGAGCAGTTCGACGCGCTCACGGGCGAGGAGCTTGCCGCGGCCCCGGTGCCGGTCGACGTACTTGGGGCCGCCGCCGGCGAGTGCCTTGGCGTGCTCGGCCTCCAGCTCGGCGAGCTTGGCGAGCATGGACTCGCGGGCCGCCCGGTAGTCGGCGGAGTCGGTGTCCAGGGCGGTGGGCAGGACCGTCACAGCAGGGCCTCCGGTATGTCCAGGTGGCGGGAGCGCAGCCATTCCCCGAGGGCCTTGGCCTGCGGATCGAAGCGGTGCTGGGCGGCGACGCCCTCGCCGAGGAGCCCCTCCACGACGAAGTTCAGGGCGCGCAGGTTCGGCAGCGCGTGCCGGGTGACGGGCAGCGTCCGGCTCTCGGGGATCAGCTGCCGGAACCGGTCGGCGGTCAGCTCGCCGGCCAGCCACCGCCAGGCGTCCCGCGACCGCGCCCACACGCCGACGTTGGCGTCGCCGCCCTTGTCGCCGCTGCGCGCCCCGGCGACGAGCCCGAGCGGCGCGCGGCGCGTGGGCCCGGCCGCGAACGGCTCCGGCGGCGCCGGTTCGGGCACGTCCTCCAGCACGCGGGCGTCCGGGGCGGGCGGTACGGCGATACGGCGGCCGTCGGGAAGGACGGCGACGTGATCGACGGTGTCCTGGGGGACGTACGCGGCCTCGAAGACGCCGTAGGGCGCTCCCTTGCCGGGCGGCGCGAGCACGTGGAAGCCGGGGTATCCGGCGAGCGCGAGTTCGATGGCGGCGCCGCTGAAGGCGCGGCCCACCGCCTCGGGGTCCTGGTCCCGGACGACCAGCCGGAGCAGGGCGCTCGCGCACTCCTCGGTGTCGGCGTCGGGCCGGTCGGTGCGCACCAGGTCCCAGCGGACCTCGCCGGGCGGTGACTTCGCGGCGCCGAACGCGTCCGCCATCTGCCGCCGCACCAGGGCGGCCTTGTCCTCGATGTCCAGTCCGGTCAGGACGAAGGTGACCTCGTTGCGGAAGCCGCCGAGGCGGTTGAGCCCGACCTTGAGGGTGGGCGGCGGGGCCTCCCCGCGCACGCCGTCGATCCTGACCCGGTCCGGCCCGTCCTGGCGCAGCCGTACGGTGTCCAGCCGGGCGGTGACGTCGGGGCCGGCGTAGCGCGCGCCGCCCGTCTCGTACAGGAGCTGCGCGGTGACCGTGCCGACGTCCACCACGCCGCCGGTGCCGGGGTGCTTGGTGACGACGCAGCTGCCGTCCTCGTGGATCTCGGCGAGCGGGAAGCCGGGGCGGCGCAGCCGGTCGAGGCCGTGCTCGGCGAAGAAGGCGTAGTTGCCGCCGGTGGCCTGGGCGCCGCACTCCAGCACGTGCCCGGCGACGACCGCGCCGGCCAGGCGGTCGTAGTCGTCCGGCCGCCAGCCGAAGTGGGCGGCGGCGGGCCCGGTGACCAGGGCGGCGTCGGTGACCCGCCCGGTGACCACGATGTCCGCGCCGGCCTCCAGGCAGGCGGCGATGCCGAAGCCGCCGAGGTAGGCGTGGGCGGCGAGGACGCCCGTGGGCGCCGCGCCGGGGCCGGCGGCGCCGAGGATCTCCGGGAGCGCGGCGGTCCGGTCGTCGCCCTCGACGTGGGCGACGCGTACCGGCACGCCGAGCCGTTCGGCCAGCTCGCGCACCCGCCCGGCGAGTCCGGCGGGGTTGAGGCCGCCGGCGTTGGCGACGATCCGCACCCCGCGCTCGTGGGCGAGGCCGAGGCACTCCTCCAGCTGGCGCAGGAAGGTGCGGGCGTATCCGGCGCTCGGGTCCTTGAGCCGGTCCCGGCCCAGGATCAGCATGGTCAGCTCGGCGAGGTAGTCCCCGGTGAGGACGTCCAGCTCGCCGCCGGTGAGCATCTCGCGCAGGGCGTCGAAACGGTCGCCGTAGAAGCCGGAGGCGTTGCCGACGCGCAGCGCGGTCCGGGCGGCGGTCACGAGGCGCTCCCCTCGGCGACGGCTTCCGCCCGGGGCGGGCGGCCGGCGCCGGGCGGGCCGGCGAAGGCCTGGGCGATGTCCAGCCAGCGGTCGGCGTCCGCGCCGTCGGCGCGCACGGCGAGGTCGGCGCGGTGCGCGCGCTGGGTGACCAGGAGGCAGAAGTCGAGCGCGGGACCGGCGACCCGCTGGGCCGCGTCCTCGGGCCCGTACGTCCACACCGCGCCGGACGGCGCGACGACCTCCACCCGGAACTCCTCGCCGGGCGCCGGCAGCCCCCGCACCGCGAACGCGAAGTCCCGCGCCCGCACCCCGATGCGCACCACGTGCCGGAGCCGGTCGCTCGGGGCGCGCACCGCGCCGAGCGCGTCCGCCACGTCCTGCCCGTGCGCCCAGGTCTCCATCAGCCGCCCGGTGGCCACCGAGGCGGCCGACATGGGCGGCCCGTACCAGGGGAACCGCGCGCCGGGCGCCGCCGCCCGCAGCGCGCCGTCCAGGGCGGCCCGCCCCGCGCGCCACCGGTCCAGCAACTCCTCCGGCGCCAGCGCGGCCCCCTCCTCGGCGCCCTGGTCGACGAACGAGTCGGGCGCGGCGAGCGCCTTCTCCACCAGCGCGCGGAACTGCTCGGGGTCGGTGACGGCGAGGAACGCGGAACGGTCGGTCCAGGCGAGATGGGCGATCTGGTGGGCGACGCTCCACCCGGGCGCGGGCGTCGCCGCCCTCCACCGCTCGGCGCTCAACCCGGCGACCAGCCGGTCGAGTTCCTCGCTCTCGGCACGCAGATCATCGAACACGGGCGTCGGTTCGGACATGGGGGGAGCATGGCAGCGGGGCCAGAAACAATCAAGCGTGCTTGCATGAATTCGGCCGCGAAAAATCGCCGCCGGTCTGTCGTCGGCGGCGATCGCGAGCGGGGGGCTCGGGGGCGCTTCGCGCCCGTATGGGGCGCGCCCCCGTGTCGCTCGGGACGCGCCGCCGTGTCGCTCGCGGCGGCCCGTCAGACCTCCGGCACCGCCGTCCGTCTCGCCCGTCCCACCTGTGTGCGCACCGCGCCCATGCTCGCCGCGATGACCAGGACGATGGCGACGCCTTCGGACGGGGAGAGGGACTGGTGCAGGACGAGGAAGCCGGCCGTGGCGGCGAGGGCCGGTTCCAGGCTCATGAGGATGGCGAAGGTGGGGGCGGGCAGGCGGCGCAGGGCGAGCAGTTCGAGGGTGTAGGGCAGGACGGAGGACAGCAGCGCCACCGCCGCGCCCAGCCCGAACGTCTTCGGGTCGGCGAGTTTCGTCCCCGACTCGGCGATGCCGAGCGGTAGGAACAGCACCGCGCCGACCGCCATCGCCAGGGCCAGCCCGTCGGCCTGCGGGAATCGCCGGCCGGTACGGGCGCTGAAGACGATGTACGTGGCCCACATCGCGCCCGCGCCCACCGCGAAGGCGGCGCCGGCCGGATCGAGGCCGCCGAACCCGCCGCCGCCCAGCAGGAAGACACCGCCCAGGGCGAGCGCCGCCCACACCGCGTTGACCGCCCGGCGCGAGGCCAGGACGGACAGGGCGAGCGGGCCGAGCACTTCGAGGGTGACGGCGGGGCCGAGCGGGATACGGGCGACGGACTGGTAGAAGAGGCCGTTCATCGCGGCCATCGCGACGCCGAACGCCACGACCGTGCCCCAGTCGGCGCGGGAGTGGCCGCGCAGCCGGGGGCGGCAGACCGCCAGCAGCACGATCGCGGCCACCAGCAGCCGCAGGCTCACCACCCCGAGCGCGCCCGCGCGCGGCATCAGCGTCACGGCCAGCGCACCGCCGAACTGCACGGACACGCAGCCCGCGAGCACCAGCCCGACCGGCCCGAACGCCCCGAACCGCCCACCGCCCGCATCCGCCACCCCGGATTGCGACCCGGCCTGCGGCACGGAAGGGGCGGCCGGCAGCGAGGCGGGGGCCGCGGCGGCGGACGGAACGTCGGTGCCGGGGGTACTCGGGGTGCTCACGGGGCGGTCCAGGGGGTTTGGGGTTTGTACAGCGCGATGTACTACTAAGTCCAGGGTAATGGACTCGCGTCAGGTACGTAACCCATATACGGGGCTGTCCTCCCCCCGCAGATCCGCCGCCGAAACGGCCGGCCGCGCCCGCGAGGGGGGGTCAGCCGGGCTGCGCCGGGCGAGCACGCCGAGTCGCGCGCCACCGTTCACGATGGCGCGTTCCGTCGGCGCACGCCTCGTTCGCGCGGCACGATCGGCAGTCGGCCACGTGAACCGACCAACGGCGAAACGCACGCTGCGCGAGAGTCCAGCGCTCGGTCACCACGCCATCTCCGCCCACACCATCTTCCCGAGTGGCCGGTCCTCGACACCCCAGCGCGCGGCGAGGGCCTCGACGATGTGCAGCCCCCGCCCGCGCACCCGCTCGCCGGTTTCCTCGCGCAGCACCAGCCGACGCCGTACGGGGTCGTGCACCTCGACGCGTACGCGGTCGGCAGCCTTGAGGATCACGACGAGCAGCGAGTCGCCCGGCTCGGTGCCGTACCGGTAGGCGTTGGTCACCAACTCGGAGACGACGAGCAGCACATCGTCCACGCAGGCGGTGTCGGGCCGGTCATCATCGGCAGCCAGTACTTCCCGTGCGTACGCGCGTGCGGCGGCGGCCGTCTCCGGCTCGGCGGGGAACACCGCTTGAGCCGGAGGTCCGCTGGGCGTGGTGCAGCACGGCGGTGCTTCCCTCCGTCGATGGATCATGTCTTTCCCCTTCGAGCCAGCCGCGACGGCTCGTCGCGGCTGCATCACGAGCGGATGGGTTTCGTCGTACAGGCAACACGCGTCGCGGGGCGGGGGGTACCGTCGAGAGGGATGTCGAAGGGTGTCGCTTTCAACACCCTCGGTAGCGGAGGTGCGGGGATGAAAACGCCGAACGTTCGTCTTGGCTACTGGCTGGAGCGCTCGGGCATGAGCCGCAAAGGGTTGGCTCGTCGGGTACAAGCGAAGGCGCGAGAGGGATCGCAGCCTCATATTTCGCCGGACGCGACGCGGATTCGGTGCTGGTTGCAAGGGGAGACGCCTCGCGCGCCGATCCCCGACATTCTCGCCGGTGTGTTCTCCGATCACTTCGGCTTCCGGGTCACGACGTACGACCTGGGCCTCGGCGACGGCGGTTCGGCCGACGCCGCACTCACCTACAACCCCTCGTTCGCGGCTACGGTGGAAGCAGTCGCAGACCTGGGGAGGGCTGACGTGGATCGCCGTAAGTTCCTTGCCGCCGCGCCGTTCGCCGCCGTGGCCGGTGTCGGTCCTTCGCGGGACTGGCTGTTGAACGCCCTGGACCGGAAGCCGGAACCGGGGCCGCGCGTAAGGCTGGAGGACGTGACCGCCGTCAAGAACATGTTCAACACGTTCCAGCGCATGGACATCTTCCAAGGCGGCGGCTCGGGCCGCCTCGCGCTCGCCGACTACATGAACCAGCACGTCTATCCGCTGCTGCGGCGCTCGCACGACGAACAGGTGCGGCGCCCGCTGTGCGAGGCCGCGGCCGAACAGACCTATCTGCTCGGCTGGATGGCGTACGACAACGGTGAGCACTCCATCGCGCAGCGGTACCTCATCCAGTCGTTGCGCCTCGCGGAGGAGTCACGCAACGTGGCGCTCGGCGCACACGTGCTGGCCGGTATGGCCGACCAGGCCACGCTGCTCGGAAATCCGGCGGAGGGCCGGCGGTTGGCGCAGGCGGGCCGCCAGGGGCTGGCGAATACGACTTCGCCGGCCTGCCTCGCGGATCTGTGGTGTCTGGAGGCGCGGGCGCTTGCCCTGCTCGACGACAAGAAGGCAGCCGCTCATGCCGTCGTGCAGTCGGAGAGGGCCTACGCACACGTCGACCTCGACCGCGAACCGGACTGGGCGGCCTTCATCGACCCCGCGTATCTGCACGGGGAACACGCCAACACCTTCCGCGACCTGGGCGACGCGGTGACGGCCGAGGAGCACGCCCGCCGGTCGATCGAGCACGCGGCCGCGCAGAAGCGCGCCCGGCGCGGCGCGATGTCACAGGCGGCGCTCGCCGTGTCGTATCTGCAACGCCGGGACCTGGACGGCGCGTACGCGGCCGGACTGCGCACGCTGAAGCTGACGGGCCAGGTCAAATCGTCGCGGGCGGTCGAGGCGGTGCAGGACTTGCAGCGGCGTATGCGTCCCTTCGGCCGGCATCGCCTAGTGGCCGACTTCACCGAACGCGCCAGCGAATTGACCATGGCGGCGTAAGGCTCCGGGATAAGGAGACACACCAAATGAGCCACGTTGCAGACGCCTCGACGCTGCCCGTCACGTGGTGGAAGGCGTCGGCGTCCGCGGCGCAGTCCGACTGCGTCGAGTGCGCCATCGTCGATCCCGCGCGTATCGCGGTCCGGGACAGCAAGGCCCCGAGCGGCCCGGCGCTCTTGCTCACCCGTGCCAGCCTGTCGGCCCTGGTCACTGGAATCAAGACGGGCGCCCTGTAGCCCAGAACCCCGAAACGCCCTCCGCGCGGCCGCATGACCGCACGGAGGGCGGCTGGCGTTCAGTGCTCTCTGCCGCAGGGGCACAGCGAGTCCCTAGGCGAGTCGGCGGTAGCGGAGCAGGGCGCAAGCGACGCCGGTGAGGGGCCGGCTCGGCCCGCGGCGTCCACAGCGGCAGCGATGAAGGAAGCGACCAAGTGGCGGCGGTCGTCCTGCGACCACGCGAGGACGAGTTCGCTTCGGGGGGCGTCGGCCACGGGGCGGTAGACGAGGTCGGGGTGCATGGGCTCGGCCAGCGAGCGGGGCAGTATCGCGATGGTGCGCCCCAGTCTGATCATGTCCAGCGCCTCGGCCGCGTCCGTCACCTCAGGCCCCTGACCGGCTTCGGGTGCTCCGGTCCAGCGCACGCCTTTCCAGCGAGGCAGAGTCTCCCGGGCGAGGTCGGCAAGAGTGACCTGTGTGCGAGAGGCGAGGCGGTGGTCCGGGGGCAGGATCGCGACGCGTCCCTCGACCGTCAGGGTTTCGTGGTCCAGGCCGGTCATGTCGTCGAACGGCACGTACAGCAGGGCGACGTCGGCACGGCCGTCGCGGACGTGCTCAGCGCGGTCGGTGGCTCCGCCGAAGAGGATGTCCACCTGGCGGGCGTCGGGCCGGCGGGCGTAGGCGGCCAGGATGCCGGACAGGAGGTTCGCGTCACCGCCTGGTTTGATCACCAGCCGCAGGTGGGTCTGCTGATCGCCGGCCCGGCGGGTCTTCTCGGCAGCCGCGCTGACTGCGTTGAGTGCGTTCCGGCCGTGGTGCAGCAGAGCTTCTCCGGCGGGGGCGAGGGCGACGCGCCTGCTGGAGCGCTCCAGCAGACTGACTCCGAGCCGGGATTCCAGGCGCTGGATCGCTTTGGACAGCGCCGGCTGCGCGATGGACAGACGGGCCGCGGCGCGACCGAAGTGCAGTTCCTCGGCCACGGCGACGAAATACTCCAGCTCGCGGGTCTCCAGCTCGGCCATGCCGCAAGACTACCGCCGATCCATTCCTGCCAGTCATCGAACGATGGCGGACAGATCTTGGACGCGGGGGAAAAGTGCCTGTTCACTGGGGTCATGATGCACCACACCATGATCGTAGCGTTCGACAATCCGATTCCTGCGAGTGAGCTGGACCAGTACCTCAAGGAGTTCGAGGAGCTCGTGATGGGCTCCGGTCTGGTCGAGTCGGTCGCGGCCCGGCACCACATCAGCGTCCCGGGCGACGCCCACGCACCCGTGGCTGTCGCGAGCGCCATCGTGCAGCTTCGCCTGGCCGACCTCGACGCTCTGAACGCGACGTTCACCATGCCCGGGGCCGTCGACCTCATCAAACGCTGGCAGGGCCGCCACCCGTACAAGGCGATCTGGGTCAACCACGAACCGCTGGCATGAGCGGCTACGCGGGCAAGGCCGGTCCGGTCACCGGCGCGACAGCGGCTTCGGCCGCGCCACCCCGCACACCCGGTTCATCGGTCCCGGAGTGATCCAACCTCCTCGAAATCATTTCGTCAGGGGCGCTGACTCCGGCGGTCGGCGTCCCGTGCCTCCGCTTCCCACACATCGCCCGGCTCCCCCACTCCCTCCCCCAATCCCTCCGCCAGCACCTCCGCCAAGTGCCGTCCCCGTACCCCCGCCAGTTGCTCCAGCTGGGTGCGGCAGGAGTAGCCGTCCGTCAGGAGGGCCGCATCCTCCGGGGCTGCCCGTACCGGGGGCAGGAGCTGTTCTTCCGCGCAGGCCGTCGACACCTCCCAGTGGCCCTTCTCGAAGCCGAAGTTTCCGGCCAGGCCGCAGCAGCCGCCGGAGAGTTCGCCGGTCAGGCCCGCCGCGGCGCGCAGCCGGCGGTCGGCCGCGTCGCCGAGGACGGCGTGCTGGTGGCAGTGGGTCTGGCCGGCGACCGGGCGGTCCAGGCGCGGTGGGCGCCAGGCGGGCGCGTGCCGCTCCAGCGTCTCGGCGAAGGTCAGCACCCGGTCGGCCAGGCGCCGCGCCCGCGGATCGTCGGGCAGCAGCTCGGGCAGGTCGCCGCGGAGTGCGGCGGCGCAGCTCGGCTCCAGGACGACGACCGGGGCGGCGGTCTCCAGGACCGGTTCCATCAGGTCCAGGGTGCGGCGCAGCACCGTGCGGGCGCGGTCGAGCTGGCCCGTGGAGACGTAGGTCAGACCGCAGCACACCCAGCCCCGGCCGCGCAGCAGGGCGACGGGGTTCAGGAGCCTCGATCGTCCGTCGCCGACCGGTGGGCGGTCCAGGTGCCTCGTCGGTGGCAGGGCGACGCGCAGGCCGGCCGCCTCCAGTACCCGTACGGCCGCGCGGCCCACGGCGGGCGCGAGGTGTTCGGTGAAGGTGTCCGGCCACAGGACGACCAGCTCGCCGCCGCTGTCCGGGCCGGGCTGCGGACGGCGGCGCCACCATCGGGTGAAGGGCTGCCGGGCCAGGGGCGGTATCGCCCGTTCGGGTGCGAGTCCGGCCAGGCGTTTGGCGGCGGCGGCCAGGGGGCGCAGGGCGGCGAGGGCGTTGAGCGCCGGGGCCGTGCGGGTGCGGGCGGTCCAGCGCAGCCACAGTGGCAGCCGGCCGAGGGTGTAGTGGGCGGCGGGGCGGCGGCGGCCCGCGTAGTGGTGGTGCAGGAACTCGGCCTTGTAGGTGGCCATGTCGACGCCGACGGGGCAGTCGGAGCGGCAGCCCTTGCACGACAGGCACAGGTCGAGGGCGTCGCGGACCTCTGTGGAGCGCCAGCCGTCGGTGATCACCTCGCCGGCGAGCATCTCGTGCAGCAGGCGGGCGCGGCCGCGGGTGGAGTGCTCCTCCTGGCCGGTGGCCCGGAAGGACGGGCACATCACCGCCGCGCCGGGCGTCTCGGTCGTACGGCACTTGGCGACGCCGACGCAGCGGCGCACCGCCGCCGCGAAGTCGCCGCCGTCGGCCGGGTAGCCGAACGCCACGGGCACCGGCTCGCGGGGCAGCACGGCGAAGCGCAGGTTGGCGTCCAGGGGTGCGGGGCGCACCAGCATGCCGGGGTTGAGCAGGTCGTCGGGGTCCCAGAGGGCCTTGGCACGCTCGAACAGGGCGACCGTTTCGGCGCCGTACATCCGCGGCAGCAGTTCCGCCCGGGCCTGTCCGTCGCCGTGCTCTCCGGACAGGGAGCCGCCGTGCGCCACCACCAGGTCGGCCAGCTCCTCGGAGAAGCGCCGGAAGCGGCCGACGCCCGCCTCGGTGAGCAGGTCGAAGTCGATGCGGACGTGGATGCAGCCGTCGCCGAAGTGCCCGTACGGGGTGCCGCGCAGTCCGTGGGCGGTCAGCAGGGTGCGGAACTCCCGCAGGTAGGCGCCGAGCCGGGCCGGCGGCACCGCGCAGTCCTCCCAGCCGGGCCACGCCTCGGTGCCGTCGGGCATCCGGGTCGCGGTGCCGCTCGCGTCCTCGCGGATCCGCCACAGCGCGCGCCGGGCGGCGGGGTCGGTGACGACGAGGGCGTCCACGACGCCGGCCGCGCGGACGACGGCCTCGGCGGCCGCCCGCGCCCCGGCCCCGGTGTCGCCGCCGGTCTCCACGAACAGCCAGGCCGCGCCGCGCGGCAGGTCCGCGGCGGACGGCACCAGGTCGGCCGCCATGCCCTCCACGGTCAGCGGCCCCAGCGGCAGCAGCCCGGCCGCGGCCTCGGCGGCCGCGCTCTCGTCGGCGTAGCCCAGCACGGCGAGCGCGCGGGCGCGGGGCGCGGCCACCAGGGACACCACCGCCTCGGTGAGGATGCCGAGGGTGCCCTCCGAGCCGCAGAAGGAGCGCGCGACGTTGGCGCCGCGCTCCGGCAGCAGGGCGTCCAGGGCGTAGCCGGAGATGCGTCGGGGCAGCTCGGGGAAGCCGGTGCGCAGCCGGGCAAGCTCGCCGTCCACCAGCTCCCGCAGGCCGGCCGGGGCGCCGGCCCAGCGGCGGCCCGGGGCGAGCCGCTCGCCGCGCGCGGTGAGCACCGTCAGCTCCCGTACGTTGTCCGCGGTGGTGCCCCAGGCGACCGAGTGGGCGCCGCAGGAGTTGTTGCCGATCATGCCGCCGAGCGTGCAGCGGCCGTGGGTGGAGGGGTCGGGGCCGAAGCGCAGTCCGTGCGGGGCGGCGGCCTCCTGGAGGCGGTCGAGGACGACGCCGGGCTGGACGCGGGCGGTGCGCGCGTCGGGGTCCGTCTCCAGCACCCGGTTCATGTGCCGGGTGAAGTCCAGGACGACGCCGGTTCCGGTGGCCTGGCCGGCGATCGAGGTGCCGCCGCCCCGCGCCACGACCGGCACCGCCCGCTCCCGGCAGATCTCCAGCACCGCCGCCACGTCGTCGGCGTCCTTCGGCGCGACCACGCCGAGCGGGACGCGCCGGTAGTTGGACGCGTCCATGGTGGCCAGCGCCCGGGCGGTGGCGTCGAAGGCCACCTCGCCCCGGACGGCGGCGCGCAGCCGTGCCCGAAGCTCCGAGAGATCCGTCATGCGCCCAGGAGTCATGGGTCCAGGAGTCATGCGTCCAGGATGCATCCGATGACGGACAGTCACCGAAAGTTGTCCACAGCCCCGGTCCGCTCGTCGTACGACCTCACAAGTTGACGTCCCGGCGACCTCGTCTCATCGGACGGACACGGTTCCGTCCCTTTTCGACCAGGTACTACGCTCCGTCCCGTGGCCGACATCCAGATTCCCGCTGACATCAAGCCCGCCGACGGACGATTCGGCGCGGGTCCCTCCAAAGTGCGGACCGAGGCGCTGGACGCCCTCGCCGCCACCGGTACGTCCCTCCTCGGCACCTCGCACCGCCAGGCTCCGGTCAAGAACCTGGTCGGCGAGGTCCGCGAGGGCATCAGCGAGCTGTTCCAGCTCCCCGACGGCTACGAGGTCGTCCTCGGCAACGGCGGCTCCACCGCGTTCTGGGACATCGCGACCCACGGTCTGATCGACGCCAAGTCGCAGCACCTCACCTTCGGCGAGTTCAGCTCCAAGTTCGCCAAGGCCGCCCAGCTCGCGCCCTGGCTCGCCGACCCCACCGTGGTCTCCGCCGACCCCGGCACCCACCCCGAGGCGCGGGCCGAGGCCGGCACCGACGTGTACGCGTACACGCACAACGAGACCTCCACCGGTGTGGCCATGCCCATCAAGCGGGTCGAGGGCGCCGACGAGAACGCGCTGGTCCTGGTGGACGCCACCTCCGGCGCGGGCGGTCTGCCGGTCGACATCGCCGAGACCGACGTCTACTACTTCGCCCCGCAGAAGTCCTTCGCCTCCGACGGCGGCCTGTGGATCGGCGTGTTCTCCCCGGCCGCGATCGAGCGCGCCGAGCGCGTCCACGCCTCCGGCCGGCACATCCCGGAGTTCTTCAGCCTGCCCACCGCGATCGACAACTCCCGCAAGAACCAGACGTACAACACCCCCGCGCTGTCCACCCTCTTCCTGCTGGACCAGCAGCTGAAGTGGATCAACGGCCAGGGCGGTCTGGACTGGGCGGTCCGGCGTACCGCCACCTCCGCGCGCACGCTGTACGGCTGGGCCGAGGACGTGAAGTTCGCGACCCCGTTCGTCACCGACCCGGCCAAGCGGTCGCAGGTCATCGGCACGATCGACTTCTCCGACGACATCGACGCCGCCGCCGTCGCCAAGGTGCTGCGCGCCAACGGCATCGTCGACACCGAGCCCTACCGCAAGCTCGGCCGCAACCAGCTGCGCGTCGCGATGTTCCCGGCGATCGACCCGGCCGACGTCGAGGCGCTGACCAAGTGCGTCGACTACGTGATCGAGAAGCTGTAGCCGTACCCCACGGCAGCGAAGGGCGCCCGGCGGACCATCCGCCGGGCGCCCTTCTTTTCTGCGCGAAGCCCCAGCAGGGGCCCGCAGGGGTCCGCAGGGGTCCGCAGGGCCCGTCGCCAACATTTCGTTCGTGTGCGGATCTGGTGGAACATTCGCCGGACCAACCCGACAACACGCGTCAACTCGGCACGCCCAGCCGCGATTTAGGCGTTACCTCGCTGATAAGATCATCACACTTTCAGTAGGCTGGCGCAGCGTCAGATATGCGTCACGGGGGACAGTCCCGAGGAGGCCCCACCGCGAAGGAGCAGCCGTTGGCCCGCGAGTGAGCCCGCAGCGCTCCCTGAGACATGCGAACGCGGACGCCCCGCGCGGCCTGCTCTTCTCCGCGATGCGACTCGAAAGATTCCCATGACGTCTTTGATCAAGGACCCGCTGCTGTGGGTCTTGCTAGGAGTGCTGATCATCGCGGTTCTCGCGGTGATGCGCGCTCGCAGAACCAACATGGCGCTCCGCAAGCAGAGCACGGAGCTGCGCGCGCACCGGGACGGGCTCGACGCGGAGCGCCTGCGCCTGCACGCCGAGTACCAGAACCTGCGCGCCGAATACGACCGCGCCCTGGCGGAGGTGCGCAGCACCGCCGAGTCGGAGACCAAGGACGTGCTGCGGGCGTGGATGCGCACGCTCCAGGTCCTCGCCGACGAACAGCAGCGCTCCATCAGCGACCTGGCCCGGCTGAAGTACGGCAACGACCCCAAGATCCTCGCCGACTTCATGACCATCGACCACACCAACTCCCAGTTCGGCCGCCGGGCGCAGGGCATCGCGGCCCTGTGCGGCGGCTGGCTCGGCCGCCGCGAGGTCGCCGCCTCCGTCTACGACGTGGCGCGCAGCGCGCAGGGCCGCATCCGGCACTTCGACCGGGTGCAGATCCACAGCCAGGTGAACGTGGCGGTCGCCAGCACCGCCGTGGAGCCCGTCGCGGTCGTCCTGGCCGAACTGCTCGACAACGCCACCAACTACAGCGCCCCCGGCACCCCCGTCGAGATCAACATCCAGTCGGTGCCCACCGGCGTGTGCCTGATCATCGACGACGCCGGTCTCGGCATCAGCCAGGAGGAGAAGGACCGGGCGTCCGCGCTGCTCAACACGCGGGGCCCCATCTCGATCACCAGCCTCGGCAGCCCGCCGCGCGTCGGTTTCGCCGTCGCCGGCGTGCTCGCCGCCCGGTACGGCTTCAGAGTCTCCGTCGATTCCGTCTCGCCGTACGGAGGCGTCCGCGCGGTCATCCTCCTCCCGGAGAGCCTCTTGACCCAAGAAGTCCCCCAGCCCGCGCCGACCGCGACGACCGACTCCGACGGGCCGGAGTCCTCGTCGTACGGCGGCCCGGTGCCGTCGCCGGTGGCGATCGTCGGCAAGACGGCCGGCGGACTGCCCAAGCGCCGTCGCGCGGTCGCGGTGGTGCCCCAGCCGGACCCCTCGGTGTCAGATGCCCAAGAGCCGGAGCACAGCAGCGAGGTGACCGCGTCGCGCCTGGGCGCCTTCGCGCGCGGAACGCTCCTGGGGCGGGACACGTCCATCACGGAAGGATCACAAGAGCAGTGAAGCCCGATCTGTCCTGGGTGCTGAACGACGTGCTGACCGTACGCGGCGCCCGCCATGCGATTCTCGTCTCCGCCGACGGCCTGCTCATGGAGCGTTCCAGCGAGATCGGCCGCGACGAGGCCGAGACCAACGCGGCCGCCATGAGCTCCATGCAGTCCCTCAGCCGTGCCGTGGCCGGCTTCGTGTCGGTCGGCGCGGGGATCTGGAAGCAGACCCTGATGGAGTACGACGGCGGCTGGATCTTCCTGATCGCGGCGGGCAGCGGCGCCTATCTGGCGGTCTCCGCGGCCCTCGACGTGGACATGGAACTCATGTCGATCCGGATGCAGCAGCAGGTGACGGCGCTGGGGAAGGCCCTGAGCGCTCAGCCGCGCCAGAGCGCCGGTGCCGAGGCATGAGCGGCCACGGCGAGGACGCTCTGGTCTCCAGCGAACTCGTCCGCTCCTACGTCATCACCGGCGGGCGCCAACTGCCCACCGACGACGAGCTGTCGCTGCACACCCTGGTCACCCTGGCGCCCGGCCGGCAGCTGCCGCTGACGGCCGGCCCCGAGGTCCGCGCCATCTGGGAGCTGTGCTCGGGCGGCTATCTGGCCGTGGTGGAGGTCGCCGCCCACCTGGGACTGCCGGTGGGCGTCGCCCGGCTGCTGCTGACCGACTTAGCGGAACAAGGTCATCTGCTGCGCCGCGCCGCGCCCCCGCGGGCCAAGCCTCAAGAGAGAGCCGTCATCGAGAAGGTGTTGCATGGACTACTCAAAGCCCTCTAGGCCTGAGCCCCGCTACGTCTCGGACGCGGTCACCATCGCCGCGAAGATCCTCGTGGTGGGCCACTTCGCCGTGGGCAAGACCACGTTCATCGGCTCGCTCTCCGAGATCGCCCCGCTGCGCACCGAGGAGCGGATGACCCAGGCCGCCGCCCACGTGGACGACCTGCGGGGCGCGCCGGACAAGGTGACGACCACCGTCGCCCTCGACTTCGGCCGGCTCACCCTCAGCGACGACGTCGTGCTGTACCTCTTCGGCACACCCGGTCAGCAGCGGTTCATCCAGCTGTGGGAGGACATGGCCCGCGGTGCGCTGGGCGCGCTGATCCTCGTGGACCCGGTCCGGCTCGCCGAGTCCTTCCCGGTGATCGAACTGGTCGAGAAGTACGGCCTGGAGTACTCCATCGCGGTCAACTCCTTCACCCCGGACGAGTACGACGAGGCCGAGATCCGCGAGGCCCTCGACCTGCTCCCCGACACCCCCGTCTCGTACTGCGACGCCCGCAGCCGCGAGTCGTCGGGCCAGGCGCTGATCACGCTCGTACGGCACCTGCTGAGCCGTACGGCCTGATCCGCGGGCTCCCCCAGCCACTCCCGCCCGGAACGCAAGGACACCGGGCAGACGAAGGATCCGAACACCATGGAATATCAGCGACCGGCCGGCACGCCGGGCATCGCGTCCAGATGCCCCATGCACGGCCAGGACTTCGCCGCCGACCCCCACGGCGCCTACGACAAGATGCGGGCCGCCGGTCCCGCCGCGCCGGTCGAACTCGCCCCGCAGGTGGAGGCGACGCTCGTCGTCGGCTACCAGGCGGCGCGCAGCGTGCTCCAGAACACGACCGACTTCAGCCGGGACCCGCGCCGCTGGAAGGCCCTGAACGAGGGCCGGATCTCGCTCGACAACCCGGTGCTGCCGATGATGGCGTACCGGCCCAACTGCCTGTTCACCGACGGCGCCGTGCACCTGCGGCTGCGCAAGGCGGTCACGGACAGCCTGGACCGGCTCGACATCGGCCGCATCCGCCGGGACGTCGAGCCCATCGCGGCGTTCCTCATCGACCGGTTCAGCGAGCGCGGGCGCGCCGACCTGCTCAACGACTACGCCAAGCTGCTGCCGCTGCTGCTGTTCAACCGGCTCTTCGGCTGCCCGGCCGACATCGGCGACCGGCTCACCAGCTCCATGTCGGCGATCTTCGACGGCCGCGACGCGCTGAAGGCGAACGAGGAACTCACCTCCTGCCTCATGGAGTTGATCGCCCTCAAGCGGCGCGAGCCCGGCGACGACGTCACCTCCTGGCTGATCCAGCACCCGGTCGGCCTGACCGACGCGGAGCTGAAGGACCAGCTGGTCATGCTGATGGGCGCCGGCGTCGAGCCGGAGCGCAACCTGATCGGCAACGCGCTGCTCCTGCTGCTGTCCAGCGGCTCCTCCGGGCGGGGCGCGGGCATGCTGATCGAGGAGGCCCTCGACCACGTCCTGTGGAACAACCCGCCCATCGCCAACTACGCCACGCACTACCCGCTGCGCGACGTCGACCTCGGCGGCGTCTACGTCGAGGCCGACACCCCGCTGGTGATCAGCTTCGGCGGCGCCAACAACGACCCGACGCTGCGCACCGCCCGGCAGTCCCTGAGCAAGGGCGCCCACCTGGCGTGGGGCGCGGGTCCGCACGCCTGCCCGGCGAAGTCGCCGGCGACGGTGATCGCCCTGACGGCGATCGAGGCGATCCTCAACGCGCTGCCCGACCTGGCGCTCGACATCCCGGCCGACCGGGTCGAGTGGCGGCCGGGTCCCTTCCACCGGGCGCTGGCGGCCCTGCCGGTCCGCTTCACCCCGACGCCCGGCACCCGGGTGGCCGCCCTGCACACCCCGGCGCCGACAGCGCCCTCGTCGGTGCCGTCGCCGTCACCGTCACCGGCCCACCCGCCCGTGCCCGGCCCGGCCCACGCGCAGGCCAACTCGGGTCGCAAAAAGGGATTTTGGAGCACGTTCCTCGACATCTTCCGTGTCTGACGGTGCGCGCGGTGTGACGCATGTGACACGGGCAACATTCTTCGACGCATGAGCACGGGGAGGGGAGGGGTAGCTTCCGCCGGGATCAGAAAATGATCGACACGGCCCAGAGGAGCTTGACGTGACGGCAGTGGACGACATAAGTGGCAGACCGGACCGGCGAGCCGTCATCTCCGTCGTCCGACGCCTGCGTTCCCCGGAGGGGCAGAGCGACCCCCTGCCCCTGTGGAAAGAACTGCGTGCCATGGGCGACATCGTGCCCGCTCCGTGGGGCGGGTACTTCGTCACCGGCTTCGACGCCTGCAACCAGGTGCTGCGCGGCCGCGACTGGCTCGCGCCGGACATCGCCTGGCAGGAACGCCAGCCCGACCCCGAGCGGTGGCACTCCCCCGCCACCCGCGAGATGAGCCACGCCCTGTCCCGGCTCAACGCCCCCGAGCACACCTGCCAGCGGCGCGGTCTGGGCAACCTGTTCGACCGCACCACCCTGGACGCGATGCGGCCGGACGTCGAGGGGCACGTCGGCCGGCTCTGCGACGTCCTGGACGAGCGCCTGCGCACCACGGGCGAGGCCGACCTGGCCACCGTCGTCAGCGAGCGGCTGCCCGTCGAGACGGTCGGCCACTGGCTGGGCATCCCCGCCGAACACCACGATCACATCCTGGACTTCACCCACCGCCAGGTGTACGCGCAGGAACTGCTGCCCACCGGCAAGGACCTGCGCACCTCCGCCGCGGCCACCATGGAGATGCGGTCCTTCTTCACCGACCTCATCCGCCGGCGCCGGGCCCGCCCCGGCGACGACGTCGTCTCCGAGTGGATCCGGCACTGGGACGCCCGGTACCCCGACGACCGGGCCGCCGCCGACCGCGGCCTCTACCACCTGGTCATGTTCATCACGATCGCGTCGCTGGAGACCACGGCGACCCTGCTGTCGAACATGGTCTGGCTCCTGCTGCGGGACCGCACCCGCTGGGACTGGCTGCGCCGGCATCCCGAGCACATCGACGACGCCATCGACGAGACCCTGCGCTACGACCCGCCCATCCACCTCAACTCGCGGATCGCCGCCGCCGACACCGTCCTGGCCGGCGTGCCCGTCGCCAAGGACACGATGGTCCACGTCCTGTACGGCGCCGCCAACCACGACCCGCGACGCAACGAGGACCCGCACACCTTCGACGTGCTCCGCAAGGGCGGCCACCTCACCTTCGGCGGCGGTGCCCACTACTGCCTCGGCGCGGCGCTCGCCCGCCTGGAGGCCCGTACGCTCCTCTCCCACCTGCTGAAACGATTCCCTGATCTTGCCCTCGCGACCGGCCCCGTCTACGCGCCCCGTATGGTGTTCCGCCGTGTGACCTCCCTGAAAGTGACGACATGACCGCCCTGTCCGCCCCGGCCGATCCCACCGCGCCGTCCCTCCGGACGCTGCGGACCGACCGGCAGGGCCCCGTCCTGTCCATCGAGCTGAACACCCCCGAACAGGGCAACGCGGTCACCGACACCATGCTCGACGAACTCCTGGCCGTCCTCGACGCGCAGGACCCCGACGTCCGGGTCGTCGTGCTGGGCGGGGCCGGCGAGGACTTCTGTCTGGGCGGCGACCGCACGGAGTTCGCCGAGCAGCTGGCCGAGGACCCCACCGGGGGCGGCATCCGCGTCTCCGGCGCGAAGGCCCGCCGGGTGTGCGAGGCCCTCTCCGCCAACCCGGCGGTCACCATCGCCCGCGTCCAGGGCAAGGCCATCGGCGCCGGGCTCGCCCTCGCCCTCGCCTGCGACCTGCGGGTGGGCGCGGAGACGGCCACCTTCCGGCTGCCCGAACTGGCCCTCGGCCTGCCCACCGCGTGGGGCGGCCTGCTGCCCCGGCTCCTCAACGAGGTGGGGGCGGCGCGGGTGCGCGAACTCGTGCTCACCTGCCGGGCGTTCGGCGCGGCGGAGGCCAGGGAGTTGTCGGTCCTCCAGAACGTCGTGCCGGAGCAGGAACTCGACGCGGCGGTCCGGGCCTGGGCCGCCCCGGTCGTACGCCGCTCGGCGACCGCCCTGCGCGTCACCAAGCACCTGTTCAACGCCTACGCCAATGCGACCCGGCTGGCCGACATCACCTCGCTGGACGCCGAGTTGATGGCCTCGGCGCTCGCCGCCCACGAGTACACCACCGGCAAGGCGGCCCGCCGCACCGGAACACCGTTCTAACGGCGCTTCGCCGCCTCCCGTCCCCTCCGGGAGGCGGCCGGTTCCCCACGGCCGGTTTCCCACGGCCGTCTCCGCCCGCACGGGACAATGGCGGTGACGGGGGGCGGCCCGCGCGCAGCGGGCGTCCGCACTGGGACACCGGGACACCGGGACACGCAGCACCGCCGAGACGGAACGGAGCAGGGGATGCCGACCCTCGCGCACCTGATCTCCCAGCGCCCGGAGCTACAGCTCCGCTTCCTGGACCCCGCGCACGCCCGCGTCCACGCGGGCGTCCGGGTGACGGAGGTCGCCGCCGTCCCCCTGCCCCACCCCGCCCCCGGACCGAACGCCCCCCTCGCCTCCGGGACGCTGGCCCTGGTCACCCTGCCCGACGAGCCCACCGCCCCGCACGGCACGGCCGCCGCCCTCGAACACCTCCTCGGCCACCTGAAGCGGTGCCGGGCCTCGGGACTCGTCCTCCGCTCGCCCGAGGACGCGCCCCACGTCCCCACCGCCGTACGCGCCCGGGCCGAGCACCTGAGACTCCCGCTCCTCGTCACCGGCGCCGACACCCCCTGGGCGCCGGTCAACGCCTACCTCCAGCGGCAGCGGGCGCTGATCGCCGAGCGGCAGGCGGAGCACATGGACGGCCTGCTGCGGACGCTGCCCAACCGGCTCACCGGTCCGGACGCGGTCGAGCGGATCGTGTCGTGGCTGGCGGCGGCACTGGACGCGGACGCGGCCGTACGCTCCGACGGCGACCGGCGCGTCCTCGTCTCCGCGCCCGAGGGCGGCGCCAACCTCGCCCGCGCGGCCGTCCTCGGCCACCGGCCCGCCGACGGCGTCCAGTACCGGATCGTCCGGATGCACGGCGCCGAGGACGAGGCCGTGCTCGCCGTGGCCGCCCGCCATCCGTTCGACGAGACGGCGGGGCGGCTGATCCAGCACGCGGCCAAGATCCTCGGCCTGTGCGAGCAGGCACGGCGCGACCACCACGCCGCCGTGCTGGCGCCCCGGGCGGTCAGCCAGGCCGCCACCCAGCTCCTGCTCGGCGGGCAGACCGTCACCGGCCAGGTCGTGGCCGGCACGATATCCCGGCAGCTGATGGACACCGACGAGGTCGTCGTCCGCGTCATCGACACCGGCGCGCGCACCCGGCAGCCGACCCTCGAACTGTGCGAACGCACCCTGCACGGCAAGGCGTTGGTCTCCCCCTGCCCCGGCAAGGACCAGCAGATCATCGTGATCGCGCCGGCCGCGCGCGACGACGCGGTGGAGGACGACCTGCGCCGGATCGTCGGCAGCCGGGACTGGCTGCTCATGGGCGCGAGCACCCCGTACGCCCTCGAAGCCAGCGGCGCCGGCTACGCGGAGGCGGCGGAGGCGGTGCGCACCGCGGCGCGCTCACCGGAGCGGATCAGCGTCGGCGCGGAACCCAAGTGCGCGCCGCTGCTGCCCCGGCGCGCCGCCCGCGCCTGGGCCCGGTCGCTGCTCGCCCCGCTGCTGACGGCGCCGGAGCACACCACGCTCCTGCACTCGCTGCCCACGGGGCTGTCGTTCAAGGGGACGGAGGCCGCCAAGGGGCTCCAGATCCACCGCAACACCCTGCGCAACCGGCTCGACCGCGCGGCGGCGCTGCTCGGCCTCGACTTCGACCGGCTCAACGACCGCGTCCTGGTCCTGCTGGCCCTCAACATCCTCGCGCTGCCCGCGCCCGAGGACGACGCCCCCGATCCGCCCGCCCCCGCCCTCGCCGACCTCCTGGCGGGCCCGGAGATCAGGAACTGGGCCCAGCACCGGCTGCGGGCCCTGCACACCGGTCACCGCGCCCTGCTGGAGACGTTGCGGGTGTGGCTGGAGAACGACCTGTCGGTCCGGCTGACGGCCCGCGCACTCGCCCTGTCCGCCTCCACGGTACGGGCGCACACGGACCGGGCCGCGCGGCTGCTCGGCATGGGCGTGACGGCGGAGTTCGTCTCGGTCCACGACACCGACGTGGTCGGCATCGCCGACGTCTACGTCGCCGCACACCTGCTGACGGGCGCCCCGGCGCTGACGGACGCGCGGCCGACGACGCCCTGACAGTGCAGATCGACGGCGCGGGGCCCGCGGGATGTGCATCTGTGCGATGGCCCGGGGCGACGGCCCCCCTCTAACGTGGGTCCTGCCCGACGGGGCCCGAACGGGCCGGGTCCGGGACCCGTACGGGGGACGGGCCCCGGCCCCGGCCATGCTGATCCATCGCGGTGACGAGGGTGGAGGAGACGTGCGCCAGCGCCGGATCGGCGGCCAGGAAGAACGTCTCGACTCCGGCCAGTTCGTGGTTCATCCGGGCCATCGGCAGCTCGTAGTCCAGATCGGCGGTGCCGCGGACACCGCGGACGACGACGTCGATCCCGGCTTTACGGCAGTAGTCGACCAGCAGACCGCCGGTGTGGGAGTCGACCGTGACGTTGCCCAGACCGTCCGCCGTCGCACGCAGCCGCTCCAGCCGCTCGGGGACAGGCAGCCGGCCGGTCTTGTGCGCATTGAACATCACGCACACGACCACTTCGTCGAACAGCCCGGCAGCCCGCCGCAGCACGTCCTGATGCCCCCGCGTGACCGGGTCGAAGGATCCTGGGAAAAGGGCTCGCATGACCGCCCAGACTAACGCCCACCCGGACGCCCGCCCCCGGCGCACAGCCGTCACCGTCCAGGCCGGCACGCGTTCCTGCGGCAGTTCTGAGGGCCCGCGCTCCGAGAAGGCGGGTGCCCGGCCGAACGGCCGGGCGCCCGTTGGTCGTTCAAGGGGCCGGCGTCACGACGCCGTGCAGGTCACCGTCGGGGCGGCGGCGCCGCCCGGGGCGCCGCCGAAGCCGAAGCTCGTGGACGCGCCCGGGGCCACCGCGCCGTTGTGCGCGGCGTTCACCGCCGTCACGCTCCCGCCGCTCTGCGTGTACGTCGCGTTCCAGATGTTGGTGATCTTCTGGGCGCCGGGCCAGGTCCACGTCACCTTCCAGGACTTGATCGCCACCGTGCCCGAATTGCGCACCGTGACGGCGGCGTTGAAGCCGCTGCCCCAGTCATCGCTGACGGTGTACGCGGCCGTGCAGGCGGGGGCGCTGCCACCGCCGCCGCCGTCGTCACCGCCACCGCCGCCGCCACCGCCGCCCGCCGGGAAGCCGGGGGCCTTGATGCTCGCCAGGTAGCCGTCCTTGACGGTGTCCACCGTCTGCCAGTCGTCCTTCAGGATGCCGCCCGTGTCACCCGAGTCCGGGTTCCACGACCAGAACGTCCACTGGAAGCTGTCCGCGCCGTTCGCCGACGTCGGCCGCAGATAACTCACCAGCGCCGACAGCCACTTCTGGTCGACCGTGGACTGGAGCGTCGTGCCGAACTCCCCCACCCACACGGGTGCGATGTTCTGCTTGAAGACGTAGCCCCAGTACTTGTCCCACACGCCCGGCATGTTCGCCGGGAAGGACGGGTCGCTGAACCAGCTCTGCTGGGCGACGCTGGTGGCGTAGTCGTGGGCGGAGTACACGACCCGGTTCGCCACGTCCAGGCGCACCGGGTACTGGCCGACGCCCATCAGGTTGCCGCCCCACCAGCCGGAGACGCCGCCCACCGTCTGCACGCCCTCCACGAAGATCAGCAGACTGGGGTTCACGGAGAGCACCGCGTTGCCCGCCCGCTCGGCGGCCAGCCGCCAGTCGGTCGCCTGGTCGCCGCAGCCCCAGCAGGCCGGATCGTGGGGCTCGTTGTGCAGGTCGATGCCGATGACCGTGTCCTGGCCCTGGTAACGGGTCGCCAGCGCCTTCAGGTCGGCGATCCACGTCGACTCCGGCACGGCCGAGGTGTACCAGAGCGCCGACTGACCGCCGGAGTCCGGGCGGTGGCGGTCCAGGATGACCTTCAGGCCGTCCTGCCCCGCGTACGCCACGATCTTGTCCATGACCTGCAACGGGGTCAGGCCCTGCAAGTCGGCGTTCATGCCGTTGAAGTTGATGCTGTCGGCCGTCGTGCCGGCCTTGAAGACGTCGTCGCTGTAGGGCAGCCGGATGGTGTTGTAGCCCAGCGACTTCATCTGGTCGATCATGCTCTTGTAGTCGCGCGACCACAGGCCGTGCACCACGTGGTTGCCGGTCTCGAAGCCGAACCAGTTGACGCCGGCGATCCGGACCGGGTTCCCGGCCGCGTCCAGGATCTGACGGCCGCTGGTGTGCCAGTAGCCGGCCCCGGCGGCCGTGCCCGCGGCGGCGCTCTGCCGCCCGGGGGCGGCGGCGTCGGCCGCGTGCGCGGTCGCCGCCGCGCCGAGGCCCGCGCCCAGCGGTATCAGGAGCGCCGCGGCGGCAGTGCACAGCGCTCTACGCATGCTGCGGAACATGTCGCTGCTTCCTCTCGGAGGCGCGGGCCGGAACTACATGGGAGCGCTCCCATTCCCGCCCCTCCATGGAACCCAGGTCCCACCGGCCCGTCAAGACCGCGGACGGCACAGGTGTGCCCCCGGGTCTGCCCCCGCGGCCCTGCCGGACGGGGCGAGCAGGCGGTAGGGAGGTGAGCAGGGGAGGTCACACCCCTCGGAACCACCGTCTCCGTGCCGCACCGGGAGTTCGCATGCGCAGCCAGGACCAGTCCAAGGACCCGAGCGGGCGCACCGCCGGCGCCGTCCGGACCCCGCGCGTCCAGGCCCCCGTACCCCCGCAGCACGCCGTCGCCGCCCGCTCCCCGCAGGCGCTCCTCGCCCTCCAGCGGACGGCCGGGAACGCCGCGGTGGTGCAGCTGGCGGCGGAGCAGGACGGCGCGGCCGAGCGGGACGGCGGGGCCGCGCACTCCGTCGGCCGGGTGCTCCGCTCGGCGGGCGCCCCGCTCGACGGCGCCGTGCGGCGGGACATGGAGCAACGGCTCGGCGCGGACTTCGGGGACGTGCGCCTGCACACCGACGCCGCCGCCCGGCAGTCGGCCGCCGAGGTGGGCGCACGGGCGTACACCTCGGGCAGCCATGTGGTGATCGGCGACGGCGGCGGCGACCGGCACACCCTCGCCCACGAGCTGACGCACGTCATCCAGCAGCGCAGCGGCCCGGTCGCGGGCACCGACCACGGCGACGGGCTGCGCGTCAGCGACCCCTCGGACTCCTACGAGCGGGCGGCGGAGGACAACGCCCGCCGGGCGCTGGCCGCTTCCCCGTCGCCCACCGCGGCGGACCCGGCCGCCCACGAGGGGCACACGCACCACCACGACGGGCCCGCGCACCACGCGGACAACGGCCCCGCGCCGGCCGTCCAGCGCGTCCGCTCCGGCCGCCCCACCGGTCTCACCACCGCCGGCGGCGACGACGCGTACTTCACCACCCAGTCCCCGGAGGGCGTACTGCGCGACGGCCGGTCGCCGGGCGGTCTGATCGGCCACCGGGTGGACCACGTGGACGCCCAGGACCACCACCCCGGCGACGTCAGCCTGCGGATCTCGGACGACGGCACCCTCGCCGTCCACGACACCGAGCGGGAGCCGAAGGAGTTCTACGCCACGAACGCCGTGTTCCAGCACGCCGTGCAGCAGCTCGCCCAGTCCGGCAGCCACTACACGCTCGTGCAGGGCGGCGCGCAGATCAAGACCGAGGCCGGGACGCTGACCAAGGTCACCCCGGTCACGGCGGACCCCGCCACCCGGCGGATGGCCGGCGGCTTCGCCGACCTGGTGCGGGTGCAGTGCATCGACGTGGCGCGCGAGGTGGTGGGCAGCCGCCGGATGGACGTGGTCACGGCCGGCGGCGGCACCGCCGCGTGGGGCGCGAACGCCGGCCCCGGTCTCGCCCACCACCTCGCCGGGACCGTCCGCTCCGGCGACGCCACCGACGGCGCGGCCGCCGCGACCGCGGCCGGCGCCGGCCCGGACCGCCCCGAGCGGGAGGTCGCCCGTGACTACGGCACCGCCCTGCGCGAGCACCCCGCCGAGGCCGACGCGGCCGCCCGGGACATGGGCGTCAACCGGCACGCCCGCCCCGAGGTCGGCGAGGGCATCGCCACCCTCTCGGTCGGCAGCGACGACAAGCTCGACTACGCGACGGCGCCCGCCGGCCAGGACCACACGGACCGCACCGACGTGGACGTGTGGAACTACCACTTCGCCGGGGTCGTCGCCCGCAGTCTCGACGGCGCGGACTGGGTCACGCTGGAGAACTACACCCGCAACCAGAACGCCCAGCGGGCTTTGAGCCAGCTGGAGGGCCGGCTGATCGGCGCCTACCGGGAGAAGACCAAGTCCCTCCTGAACAGCTTCCGGGGCAAGGAGCCGCCGCAGGGCGGCCTGGAGAGCGCCCGGGTCATCGAGATGATCCAGAAGCTCGCCGACACCACCCGCAACCGGGCGATGCAGGAGTACCAGGCCCTCGGCACCGACCAACTCGCCTGGCAGGGCAAGTGGTTCTTCCGCCTCTACGGCTCGCAGGCCGGCGAGACCTTCCACGACAAGCAGTACGCCTCCGGCGCCGGCGACTTCGTCAACCCGCTGACCGTACGGGTGCGCCGCCAGACCGACGCCACGGGTGACGCGTAAGTCCCCGGTCACCTCCGGCGCTTGAGCCGCCCGAGTCCGAAGAGGGCGGCCACCGCGAGCAGGACGACCACCGCGCCGGTCTTGACGGTGCCGCCGAGGCCGCCGCCGCCCGATCCGGACGCCGAGGAAGTCGCCTTCCCCGAAGGGGACTTGCCATCTCCCCCGCCGGGCGCGTCCTCGGCCTGGACGGGGCTGTCCGCGCCCTCGCTGCCGTACAGCAGCTTGGCGCCGTCGGCGGTGTACGTGACCGACTCGCCCTGGCGCTGGAGGGGCACGTCGAGCCGGCCGGCGCGCTTGATCCGGCCGCCGTTCCAGTCGTAGTAGACGCCGCCGAAGTAGCCGCGCACGGCGAGCCGCGTGCCGTCGGGCGAGAAGGCGGCGTCGGTGGCCCACAGGTCGACGGGGGCGACCGGTTTGAAGACGTTGGCGCCCGAGGTGGACAGGTGGGCGGGGCCTTCGAAGAGGTGGCCGCCGTCCTCGTTCTTGTCGACGATGTAGACGCGCCCGGTCTTCGGGTGCACGGCCAGCGACTCGGCGTTGCGCGGCCCGTCCGCGTACTTCACGACGTACTGCGTCGCCCGGATCGTCTGGTCCTTGAGCACCTTGGGCTCGGGCAGCTGGTAGATCCACACGTAGGGCCAGGTGCCGCCGAGGTTGTCGCCGATGTCGCCGACGTAGATCTCGTTGCCGGGGCCGATGGAGATGGCCTCCACGTCGCGGGGCCTGCCGACGCCGCTGAGGGTGACGGTGGCGACAGTCTTGCCGGTCCTGCCGTCCACGGCGTAGAGGTACGGGCCGTCGTCGCTGTCGTTGTGGGTCCAGTAGACGCCGGGGTGCAGGTGCGAGGCGGCGAGGCCGCTGGATTCCTTGATCCGCGGGTCGCTGATCGTGAAACCGCCGTCGCCGTCGGCGGCCGAGGCGGACACGGGCACGGCGAACGCACCCACGAGGAGGGCCCCGGCGAGCAGGGCGAGCGGTCGGCGCATGCCCCAAGCCTGCCATCCCGCACGGCGGTTCAGGACGGGTGGCGGGCCTCACACCGGTCCGGTGGTCCGGCCGCCGCCCCGATCACCGATGATGAGCGGATGCTCAGGTTGATGCCCGTCGGAGACTCGATGACCATCGGCAGCGCGGGCGAACACACCTGGCGTCACCGTCTGTGGCGGCACCTGCGCGACACGTACGAGGGGCCGTTCGCCTTCGTCGGCCCGCGCGAGGCGCTGTACGACCAGGCGACGCAGACGCCTACCTCGTACGAGTACGCCGACGCCGACCCCGGCTTCCGCCGCGCCCACTTGGCCGGCTGGGGCGAGGGCTGGCAGCACATGGCGCCGCTGATCGGCGAGGCGGTGCGCGCGAGCCGCGCCGACGTGCTCCTCGTCTCGCTGGGCCTCATCGACCTCGGCTTCTACACCAACGCCGAGCAGACGGCGGTCAACGTCGTCCGCTTCGTCGCCGAGGCACGGCGGGCGCGGCCGCGCGTGCACATGGTGCTGCTGCCGGTGATCCCCAACGTCCGCGCCGAGACCGAGCCGGCCTTCGCCGACGAGGTGGCCCGCTTCAACGAGCTGCTCGCCAAGACGGCCGCCGACCTGGACGAACCCCGCTCCCCCCTGCTCCTCGCCTCCCCGCCGCCCGGCTACGACATCCACGCCGACACCTACGACGGCACCCACCCCAACGCCCGCGGCGAGCACAAGATCGCCGCCGCCTTCGCCGACGCGATGCACGAGGCGTGGGGCTGGGGCGGGGCGTACGGCACCGCCTGAACACCGGCGGCCCGTTCCACTGGCATATGCGCATCCACCCGTGTCCTCGCCGCCGTGCGTATCGTTGTACCGCGCGGCTGCATCGTTCACGGACAGCCGGGGAGGAGTGCCACGATGACCGTCCTGGAAGACAGGATCACGATGGCCGAGAGCGACAACACGCGCTGGCTCGATGACATGTTCGAGCGGCTCGAGAAGATGCCCGTCCCCGAGGGATTCAAGGTGGAGATCGTCGAGGGGACCGTCTACATGTCGCCGCAGCGGAACGCGCACTGGCAGATCATTCTGACGCTCATCAAAGTACTCATGGGGCGCTTCGGCACCGATGTGCAGATGGTGTCCGACGTCCGCATCGACTTCCCCGGCCACCGCAACGGTCTCGCGCCGGACGTGGCGAAGCTGCGCGACGGCGCCGCACCGGACGCGAAGGGCCGCTGGAGTCCCGGGGACGTGGAGTTCATCGCCGAGGTCATCTCCAAGGACACCGCCCGGAACGACTACGGACCCAAGAAGACCGCCTACGCCCTCGCCGAGATCCCCGTCTATCTGATCGTGGACCCGTACCTGGGCAAGTGCCGTCTGTTCACCCAGCCCAAGGACGGCGACTACCTCACCGACACGGCCGTCACCTTCGGCGGAGAGGTGGACATGACCACCTCCCTCGGCCTCACCCTCAAGACCGACGACTTCCTCCGCGACTGACCCCGCCGCCCTCAAGTCCCCCTTGCTTCGAGCGCACTCCAGGGCTTTGGCTTGGGGACCATGAAGTACACACAGCTGGGACGCACGGGACTCAAGGTCAGCCGACTGGTGCTCGGCACGATGAACTTCGGGCCGCAGACCGACGAGGCGGACAGCCACGCGATCATGGACGCGGCGCTGGACGCGGGGATCAACTTCTTCGACACGGCCAACGTGTACGGCTGGGGCGAGAACAAGGGCCGTACCGAGTCGATCATCGGCGACTGGTTCGCCCAGGGCGGCGACCGGCGCGACAAGGTCGTCCTCGCCACCAAGGTGTACGGCAACATGGGCGCCGACGGCGCGGCATGGCCCAACCACGACAAGCTGTCCGCGCTGAACATCCGCCGGGCCGTGGACGCCAGCCTCAAGCGGCTGAAGACCGACCACATCGACCTGTACCAGTTCCACCACATCGACCGGGACACGTCCTTCGACGAGATCTGGCAGGCCATCGACGTCCTGATCCAGCAGGGCAAGATCCTCTACGCCGGTTCGTCCAACTTCCCCGGCTACAAGATCGCGCAGGCCAACGAGGCCGCCGCGCGCCGGGGCGGGACCATCGGCCTGGTCAGCGAGCAGTGCCTGTACAACCTGGCCGAGCGGCGCGCCGAGATGGAGGTGATCCCGGCCGCGCAGGACTACGGGCTCGGGGTCATCCCCTGGTCGCCGCTGCACGGCGGACTGCTGGGCGGGGTGCTGAAGAAGCAGGCCGAGAGCGGCCGGCGCGCCTCCGGCCGGGCCGCCGACTCCCTCGCCGACCCGGTCCTGCGCGGGCGGATCGAGGCGTACGAGGAGCTGCTCGACAAGCACGGCCTCCAGCCGGGCGAGGCGGCGCTGGCCTGGCTGCTGACCCGGCCCGGCGTCACCGGCCCGATCGTCGGCCCGCGCACCGCCGAGCAGCTCGACTCCGCGCTGCGGGCGGTCGAGCTGGAGCTGAGCGCGGAGGTGCTGTCCGGCCTGGACGAGATCTTCCCGGGCCCGGGCCCGTCCCCGGAGGCCTTCGCCTGGTAGCAGCCGGGGCACGCGCCCGCCGTCGCTCGGCTCACCGCGCGGCGGCGGGCGCGCCCGGTCCGGCTACCTGCCGAGCGCGGCCGCCAGGGCGACGAGGGCCAACATCAGCACGAGCGCACCGGCCATGATCCGGTTCCGGGTTTTCGGGTCCACGTGTCCGAGACTAACCGGCCCCGCCGAGCACCCAGCGCCCGACCGGCTCGTAACGGGGCTGCTCGCCGGGCACGCCCGACCTCGGCAGCCGGCTGCGGACGAGGACCAGCTCGTCCACCGTCCAGGTGCGGCCGGTGAAGTCCTGGAGCGCGGCGACGTAGGGCCGCACGTCCATCGCCTCGCGGGTCCGGGCCACCGTCAGGTGGGCCTGGTAGCGGCGGTGCTCGTCCTGTTCAAGGCCCGCCTTGCGGGCCGCCGCCGCCGCGCGCCCGGCCAGCAGCCGCAGCGCGCCGACCTCCCCCCGCGCGCCCGTCCACAGCGCCTTCCCGCGCCCGAACTGGCCGCCGCCGCGCAACGCCAGCGGGAACGGCCCGGTGCGCCGCGCCGCCTTCGCCAGCCGCGCCGACAGCTCCGGTACGGTCTCCTCCTCGACCTCGCCGTAGAACGCCAGCGTGAAGTGCCAGCCGGCCCGCTCGGTCCACCGCAGCCGCTCGGAACCGGGCAGCGCCCGTGCCCGCTCGACCGCGCCGGCCAGCTCCCGCACGACGTCCTCGGGCGGCAGCACGGCGGCGAAGAGTCTCATACGGCCAGTGTCCCCGCCGCGGACCCGGAAGCACTCCGGCGCGACGGGGACACCCGCGGACACGCGCACACCGCGCCGTCAGACGGCCGCCAGCTCCTTGTCGGCCTCGCGGTCGCCCGCCCGGGGGACGAACGCCACCCGGGGGTGGCCGCCGTGCCAGGCGACGGTGAGGCGGAGGTTCCCGGCCCGGGTCAGGACCAGGCCGACGGCGGTGGCCGCCGCGAGCGAGATCAGCCCGCCAAGGGCGAAGCCGACCCGGGCGCCGTAGGCGTCGGTGACCCAGCCGACCAGCGGCGCGCCCAGCGGGGTGCCGCCCATGAAGACCATCATGAACAGCGCCATCACCCGGCCGCGCATGGCCGGATCGGTGGCCATCTGCACCGCCGTGTTGGCCGTGACGTTGACCGTGAGCCCGAACACGCCGATCGGCGCCATCAGCAGCGCGAACAGCCAGTACGACGGGGCCAGCGCGGCCACCACCTCCAGCGCGCCGAACGCCGCCGCGGCCGCGATCAGCACCCGCAGCCGCGCCGTGCCGCGGCGGGCCGCGAGCAGCGCGCCGACCAGCGAGCCGACCGCCATCACCGTGTTGAACAGGCTGTACGCCCCGGCGCCCGCGTGGAAGACGTCGTCCGCGTAGGCGGAGAGCCACACCGGGAAGTTGAAGCCGAAGGTGCCGATGAAGCCCACCAGGACGATCGGCCAGATCAGGTCGGGACGGCCGGCGACGTAGCGCAGGCCCTCGCGCAGCTGGCCCTTGCCGCGCGGGGCGCGCTCCACCACGTGCAGCTCACGGGCGCGCATCAGCAGCAGGCTGGTCAGCGGCGCGACGAAGGACAGGCCGTTGGCGAGGAACGCCCAGCCGGTGCCGACGCCGGTGATCATGAGGCCGGCGACCGCGGGGCCGACGAGCCGGGCGGACTGGAAGTTCGCCGAGTTCAGGCTGACCGCGTTCTGGAGCTGCCCGGGGCCGACCATCTCCGAGACGAAGGACTGCCGGGCCGGGTTGTCCACGACCGTGGCGAGTCCGACGGCGAACGCGGCCACGTACACGTGCCACACCTCGACTTGGCCGGTGAGCGTGAGCGCGGCCAGTGCCAGGCCGGTCAGGGCCATCGCGGACTGCGTGACGAGCAGCGTCGGCCGCTTCGGCAGCCGGTCCACGAGGACGCCGCCGTACAGGCCGAACAGCAGCATCGGCAGGAACTGGAGCGCCGTGGTGATGCCGACGGCGGCGGAGGAGCCGGTGAGGCTCAGGACCAGCCAGTCCTGGGCGATGCGCTGCATCCAGGTGCCGGTGTTGGAGACGACCTGGCCCAGGAAGAACAGGCGGTAGTTGCGGACTTTCAGCGAGCTGAACATCGAGGAGCGCCGGCCCGTCCCGCGCGGCGCGGCGGACGGCTTCCCGGTGGCGGCGGTCCGCGGTTCGGCGACCGGCCGCGCCTCGGCGGCGGACCGGGCGTCCGGGGCGGCCGGGGACTCGGGGGCGGTCGGGGAGTCCAGCGCCATGGCGGACTCCGGGGCCACGGAGGACTCCGGGGCGGTCGGCGACTCCGGGGCGGTCCCGGGGTCGGGGGCGGTCCGGGAGTCAGGGGTGGGCTGAGTGTCGTGGGCGGGCTGGGTGTCGTGGGCGGTCGGTGCGGGGGCGGAAGCTGCTCCGGATCCCGTACTCAAAAGGGTTCGCCTCCTCGCGGCTGCTGACGTTCTCCACCGGCTCGACAGGTGCTCGGCCGGCTCTACAGGTGCGCGAGCTTCTCCAGTACGGGGGCGGCGTCGCGCAGCTTCGCCCACTCGTCCTCGTCGAGACCGTCGACCAGGCCGGCCAGGAAGGCGTTCCGCTTGCGGCGGCTCTCCTCCAGCATCGCTTCGGCCTGCTCGGTCCGGGTGACGACCTTCTGCCGCCGGTCCTCGGGGTGCGGCTCCAGCCGCACCAGACCCTTGGCCTCCAGCAACGCGACGATGCGGGTCATCGACGGCGGCTGCACATGCTCCTTGCGGGCGAGTTCGCCCGGCGTGGCGCTGCCGCAGTTGGACAGGGTGCCCAGCACCGACATCTCGGTGGGGCTGAGCGACTCGTCGACGCGCTGGTGCTTGAGTCGACGCGACAACCGCATCACGGCGGAGCGCAGGGAGTTCACGGCGGCTACGTCGTCGCCATGGGTAAGGTCCGGCATGTTCTTTAGCGTAACTCATTACTCTCGCTAAAGACCAACTGGAACACGCACACACCAGGTGACCCTGGCCACTACTGGCCGAACACTGTCACTCATATGGGTGACTGAGGCGGGGAAGGGCTCCCCGGGCGCGAAGGGTCGCCGCGACCCTCGTCTCCATGGGGACCAGCGTGCTCAGCCTGCGCATGGACCGCGAGCTGCTCGAACGGCTCCGGGAACACGCCGCGAAAAGAGGAATGAGCGTCCAGGACTATGTGGTCCGGACGCTCATTCGAGACGACTTCGACGAACGCTTCCACGCCGCCGTGGAGGAGACGGAGCGGTTCTACGGCGTGCCGTGAACCGCCTCCTCGGGGGCGGGGGTCAGAGCAGGCCCAGGGCCGGCATCAGGTAGTAGAAGGCGAACACCGCCGCCACCACGTACATGGCCACGGGCACCTCGCGGCCCCGCCCGGCGGCCAGCCGCAGCGCCACGAAGGTGATGAAGCCCATTCCGATGCCGTTGGTGATCGAGTAGGTGAACGGCATCATCAGCATCGTCACGAAGGCCGGGATGGCGATCGTGTAGTCCGCCCAGTCGATCTCCTTGATCGAGCCGGACAGGATCAGGAAGCCCACCGCGAGCAGCGCCGGGGTGGCCGCCTGGGACGGGACCATGGTGGCGATCGGGGTGAGGAAGAGGGCCACGGCGAACAGCGCGCCGGTGACCACGTTCGCGAAGCCGGTGCGCGCGCCCTCGCCGACGCCCGCCGTCGACTCCACGAAGCAGGTGGTGGCCGAGGAGGAGCTGGCGCCGCCGGCGGCGACGGCGATGCCGTCGATGAACAGCACCTTGTTCATGCCGGGCATCTGGCCCTGCGCGTCGGTCAGCTTCGCCTCGTCGCTGATGCCCATGATCGTGCCCATGGCGTCGAAGAAGCAGGACAGCAGCACGGTGAAGACGAACAGGATGCCGGTCAGGACGCCGACCTTGTCGAAGCCGCCGAAGATGCTGACCTTGCCGACCAGGCCGAAGTCCGGGGTGGAGACCGGGTTGCCCGGCCACTTCGGGGTGGTCAGGCCCCAGCTGGGCACCTTGGCGACGGCGTTGACGATCACGGCCACGACCGTCATGACGACGATCGAGATGAGGATCGCGCCGGGCACCTTGCGCACGATGAGGGCGAGCGTCAGCAGCGCGCCCAGGATGAAGACGAGGACCGGCCAGCCGTTGAGGTGACCGTCGCCGCCCAGCTGGAGCGGGACGGTGGTGTGCGCGGCGTCCGGCATCCGGGAGACGAAACCGGAGTCCACCAGGCCGATCAGCATGATGAACAGGCCGATGCCGATGGCGATGCCCTTGCGCAGGCCGAGCGGCACCGCGTTCATCACCCGCTCGCGCAGACCGGTGGCCACCAGCAGCATCACGACGAAGCCGGCCAGGACGACCATGCCCATCGCGTCGGGCCAGGACATGCGCGGCGCCAGCTGGAGCGCGACCACCGTGTTGACGCCGAGACCGGCGGCGAGCGCGATCGGGACGTTGCCGATGACGCCCATGAGCAGGGTGGTGAACGCGGCCGTCAGCGCGGTGGCGGTGACGAGCTGGCCGTTGTCGAGCTGGTGCCCGTACATGTCCTTCGCGCTGCCCAGGATGATCGGGTTCAGCACGATGATGTAGGCCATCGCGAAGAAGGTGGCGAAGCCGCCGCGGATCTCGCGGGACAGGGAGCTGCCGCGCTCGGAGATCTTGAAGTAGCGGTCGAGGGCGCCGTACGGGGGCGGCGTCCCGGGCTTCTCGGGGGCGGGGACCTTGGCGGTGGCCGAGGTGGACATGCGGATGACCTCAGGGATGACGGGAGGTACCGGAGTACCTGGCCGGGAAGGGGATCAAACGTGATCGAGTCTCGCCGTCTTCTGTCACCAACAGGTCTCCCCCAGGTTGCGGTTGGTGTTTCCTACGAAGAGAAGCGGCCAGACTCAGACCGTTTCAGTATGAACATATGAAGGAGAAAAAGGCCATCTCCGCGCGTAGACCCCGGCCGGGACGCCACGGCACCCCTCCGCACCCCGGGCCGTAAGCTGAGCGCATGGCGAAGTGGACCCCCAAGCACGAGGCGCCGGAGCCCCTGGAGGGCCCCGTGGTCGCCACCATCACCGGCGGCACGATCGTCTGGTTCGTCCTCTTCCTGGCCCAGCTCCCCTTCTACGGCTGGTACGCCGACCACGACCGCGCCTGGTGGGTGTGGACCTGCCTGGCCGGCGGCGGCCTCGGCCTGATCGGCGTCTGGTACGTGCGCCGGCGCGACGCGGCGATCAAGCGCGCGGTGGCCGGCGGGGCGGCGCCCACCGCGGTCCCGTCCAGCGAGTAGGCCCGACGGGCCCGGGCACAGGTCCGACGGGTAACGCGTACAGGTCCAACGAGTAAAGGGCCCCGTCCCCACGTACCGTCGAATGCATGACCCACAGCGACGCCGGTACGGAACTCGACCCCGTGCACCCCGTGCCCATACCGCCGGCGCGGGCGGGCGGACTCACGGCGGGCGAGGTCGCCGAGCGCGTCGCCCGCGGTGAGGTCAACGACGTACCGGTGCGCGGCAGCCGCTCCCTGGCCGACATCGTCCGCGCCAACGTCTTCACCCGGTTCAACGCGATCATCGGCGTGCTCTGGCTGATCACGCTGTTCGTCGCGCCGATCCAGGACAGCCTGTTCGGCTTCGTGATCATCGCCAACACCGGCATCGGCATCGTGCAGGAGTGGCGGGCGAAGAAGACCCTCGACTCGCTCGCCGTGATCGGCGAGGCCCGCCCGAACGTGCGGCGCGACGGCGCCACCGCGGAGATCGCCACCGCGCAGATCGTCCTGGACGACGTGATCGAGATCGGGCCCGGCGACAAGGTCGTCGTGGACGGCGTCTGCGTCGAGGCCGACGGGCTGGAGATCGACGAGTCGCTGCTCACCGGCGAGGCCGACCCCGTCGTCAAGCGCCGCGGCGACCAGGTGATGTCCGGCAGCTTCGTCGTCGCGGGCGGGGGCGCCTTCCAGGCGCGGCGGGTCGGCCGCGCGGCCTACGCCGCCCAGCTCGCCGAGGAGGCCTCCCGCTTCACCCTCGTCCACTCCGAACTGCGCACCGGCATCTCCACCATCCTCAAGTACGTGCTGTGGATGATGATCCCGACCGCGGTCGGGCTCGTCATCAGCCAGCTCGTCGCCAAGGACGACGACCTGAAGGACTCCGTCGCCCGGATGATCGGCGGCATCGTGCCGATGGTCCCCGAGGGGCTGGTGCTGCTGACCTCCGTCGCCTTCGCCATCGGCGTGATCCGGCTCGGCCGCAAGCAGTGCCTGGTGCAGGAGCTGCCCGCGATCGAGGGCCTGGCCCGGGTGGACACCGTGTGTCTGGACAAGACCGGCACGCTCACCGAGGGCGGCATGGACGTCACCGAGGTCCGCCTCCTGGACGGCGGGGACGAGGCGTACGTCCGCCGGGTCCTCGGCGCCCTCGGCGAGTCCGACCCGCGCCCCAACGCCTCCCTCCAGGCGATCATCGAGTCCTGTCCGGACAGCGAGGAGTGGCGCTGCGTGGAGTCGCTGCCCTTCTCCTCGGCCCGCAAGTACAGCGGCGCCAGCTTCAGCGAGGGCGACGGCGAGTCCAGCACGTGGCTGCTGGGCGCGCCGGACGTGCTGCTGCCTCAGGAGTCGCCGGCGCTCGCCGAGACCGGGCGGCTCAACGAGCGGGGGCTGCGCGTGCTGCTGCTGGCCCGGGCCGGCCGGGAGCTGGACGACCCGGACGTCATCCGCGATCTGACGCCCACCGCGCTGGTCGTGCTGGAGCAGCGGCTGCGGCCCGACGCGGCCGGCACCCTGCGCTACTTCGCCGACCAGGACGTCCGCGCCAAGGTGATCTCCGGCGACAACGCGGTCTCGGTGGGCGCGGTGGCCGCCAAGGCCGGGCTGGACGGCGGCCCCGCCGTGGACGCGCGCAAGCTGCCCGAGGAGCGGGCGGCGCTGGCCGAGCGCCTCGACGGGTCGACGGTGTTCGGGCGGGTCACCCCGCAGCAGAAGCGGGACATGGTGGGCGCCCTCCAGTCACGCGGGCACACGGTGGCGATGACCGGCGACGGCGTCAACGACGTGCTGGCGCTGAAGGACGCCGACATCGGGGTGGCGATGGGCTCCGGCTCGGAGGCCACCAAGGCGGTCGCGCAGATCGTGCTGCTGGACAACAGCTTCGCCACCCTGCCCTCGGTGGTGGCCGAGGGCCGCCGCGTCATCGGCAACATCACCCGGGTCGCGACGCTGTTCCTGGTCAAGACGGTCTACTCGGTGCTGCTCGCGGTGCTGGTGGTGTGCTCGCAGGTGGAGTACCCCTTCCTGCCCCGGCACCTGACCCTGCTGTCCACCCTGACCATCGGCGTCCCGGCCTTCTTCCTGGCCCTGGCCCCGAACAACGAGCGCGCCAGACCGCACTTCGTGCGGCGCGTGATGCGGTACGCGATCCCCGGCGGCGTGGTGGCCGGGGCGGCGACCTTCGCGACGTACCTGCTCGCCCGGACCCACTACACCGGTCCGGACGCGCTCGACGCGGAGACCAGCGCGGCGACGCTCACCCTGTTCCTGGTCTCCATGTGGGTGCTGGCGATCATCGCCCGCCCCTACACCTGGTGGCGGGTCGCGCTGGTGGCCGCGATGGGAGCGGCCTTCGTGGTCGTCCTGGCCGTCCCGGCGCTCCAGCACTTCTTCGCGCTGCGCCTGGTGGGCACGACGATGCCCTGGCTCGCGGTGGGCATCGCCGTGGCCGCGTCGGCGGTGCTGGAGCTGCTGTGGACGTGGGTGGGGCGCCGCTTCCCGGCGTAGCCCCGCGCGCGGCGGCGCGGGCCGCCTGTGGAGATCCGTGCCCGGTCCCTCCCCCGGCAGGAGCCGCGTTTCTCTACCGGCGGTAGAGGATCGCGGTAGAGTCGGGTCATGGCGGACGAGACGAGCATCAAGGTGAGCGCGGCGGCGCGGGACAGGCTGGCGCAGCTGGCCGCCGAGCGCGGTACGACGATCCGGAACCTGGTGGAGGAGCTGGCGCAGGACACACCGACCAGGGCGGAGTACGCCGAGCGTGCCGAGCTGGCCCGCTCGGAGCTCGCCGCCGCGCTGGGGCAGGCGCCCAGCCCGGAGGCCGAGGCGAAGGCCCGCGCTCTTCTGGAGCGCCTGGGCGCTCCTCAGTCCGGCTCGCGGGCGGCCGCGTGATGGGGGCGATCTCGGTCGTTCTGGACCACACCACCGCCACCGCTCTGTACGACCCGAAGGACCCGTTCAACGAGGCGGTCGCCGCGTTCTACGTACAGGCGTCCGGCGGGCTCGGTGATCTGTACGCGCCGGTGCTGTCGCTGACAGCCGGTGACGCCGAGCGGCCCGGACTGCTGGGCTACATCAAGGGGCTGCGGTTCATCCGGATCGAGGCGTTCGACACGGACGCCGCGGTCACCGCCACCGAACTGCTGCGGTTCGGGCACTCCTGGGCCGCCGTGCACGCCATCCACGCCGCCCGGCCGACGGCCGCCCACCCCGCCGGCCGGTTCCTGCTCACCCTCACCCCCAAGGCGTACGCGGGCACCGGCGTACAGGCCGTCCACCCCGGCCAGTAGCCGCCGGCATCCGGTGGCGGCCACTGCCCTCGCCGACGGCCTCATCCGGCTCGACCAGGTGAGCGACGGGCGCCCCCCTCCTGGCCGGACTCCTAGTCGAACCAGCGGTCGCGGGCCAGTTCCTCGGTGCGGGACGGGTCTTCCAGGAGGGCGGCCACCTCGAAGCGGCGGGGCCACTGGCCGGCGGCCCAGGCGAGGCCCGCGGCGACGCCCTCCAGGGTGGCCGCGTGCAGCACGCCGTCCGGAGTGAGGCGCCAGTCCAACTCGGTTCCGTCGACCACGAGTTCCTCGTGCTCGACGTAGGTCTCGGGGGTGCGCGGGCCGAGCAGCGCCCGCACCGGCTCCGGTACGTCGTGCTCGGCACCGGCCGAGTCGACCCCGCCGGTGACGGACTCGCTCAGCCGCCGCACCTGGAACAGCTCGGCCAACTCGGCGGCCAGGGCGGGCCGTACGGGCAGCAGCGGGACGCCGGAGGTGAACGGGAGCAGGTCCGGGGAGTCGCACACCACGGCGTCGGCGGCGTCCACCACCGTCACCCGCCCGTCCAGCACGGCCCGCACCTCGTCGGGCAGCGTGACCTGTTCCGGGTCCAGCTCGGCCAATGCGCCGTAGAGCGCGTGCAGTTGGCCGGACGCCACCGGGCGGTCCGGGTCGGCGAGCCGGTCCAGCAGCTCGGCCGCGCCGCCCGGCTCGGCGAGCAGCGCCGCCACACTGGTGCGCACGCCGAGCGCCCGCAGCACCTGCTCGTCGTCGAAGCCGGTGGCGTCCGCCTCGTCGTACAGGCCGCGCAGCAGCGGGTCGGAGCCGGCGGCGCGCAGTCCGGCCGGGCGGCGGCCGCCGAGCACCGGGTGCCCGCGCAGCCACCAGGCGGTGTAGGGCCGTACGACCTCGTGGGTGCCGTCCGGCAGCAGGATCCGCACCGGCTGGGTGAGCGCGTCGCGCAGCGGCGGCCGCGCCAGCAGGGCGAGGGCGGCGGGCCACTGCTCGTCGTCCACCAGGTCCAGGTCGCGCACGGCGACGATCTCGGTGGCGACCGGCGGGACGGGGCTGTCCGGGAAGCGGTCGAGGACGTCCTCGCTCCACACGTCCACCGCGTCCAGCAGCCCGGGGTCGTCGGGCTCGGGGAAGTCGCTCTCGCGGGGCTCCAGTTCGTCCGGGTCCAGGACGACGTCGGTGGCGCGGACCAGGGCGAAGTCCACGAGCACCCCGCAGGCGGCGAGCGGCTGTTCGCCCCACTTGTCGGCCAGCTCCAAGTCGACGGAGGGCAGTTCGTCCTCCCGCATGATCCGGGCGAACGGGCCGCCGGGGAAGACGAGTTCGCCGGCCGGGGCGAGTTCGCCGTCCTCGTCGGGCAGGGCGAGCGCGCCGAGCCAGGGCTCGTCGCCGGGCTCCAGGCCCGCGTCCCGCACCAACGCGAGGACGGTGTCGGCGAGTTCGTCGGCGTCCGGGGTGTCCTCGTCCCACCCGCCGCCGTCCGCGTCGAGGGAGGCGGCGACCGCGGCCCGCACCTGCGGGGTGGTGAGCACCGCGCGCGGGGTGGCGGGCAGCGCGCCCAGCTTCTCCAGGATCGGGTGGGCGGCGTCCGGGTGGGCGACCTTCAGACCGAGCCGGGCCAGCACCTCGGGATCGGCGACGGCGGCGCTGTCCGGGGCGGGCAGCAGCACCTGCCGGGGTCCGAGCGTGGTGCGGCCGTCGGCGAGCGGCACGGGCAGGCCGGAGAGCCGGTCGGGGTCGACGCCCGCGAGGCTGTCGTACAGCCGCCGCCACCAGTCCGCTTCCTTCTCCAGGCCGGCCAGCCGGTCCACGGCGTCGGTCAGCGGCAGCCGGGCCACGCCGAGGGTGCGCAGCTCCGCGCGGCGTTCGAGGCCGGCGGGCAGCAGCGTGGGCAGCACCTCGGCGAGGACGCGCACGGTCTCGGCGCCCGCGCCCTCCACCACCTCGGCGTCGCGCGGGCGCAGCGCCTCGGGCAGCTCGTCGGCGTCGTCCGCGCGCGGGACGGCGGCGGGCGGCAGGAAGGAGGTGCGCGGCAGCCGCTCCAGGATCGCCCGGCGCAGCGCGCCGTCCAGTTCGCCCTTGCCGAGCGGGCCGGGCACGAGGCCGATGACGCCCTCGGTCACCGGGCGCCAGTCGGCGAGCAGGGCGGCGTAGGCGTCGGCGGCGCGCTCGACGAGGAAGTCGGTGAGCGGTCCGGGCGCGGTGTGCCGGCGGGTGGAGTCCAGCGGGAACGACGCGATGAGCAGCGCGGGGACGCCGAGGGGTTCGTCGCTGGGCGTGGGGGCGTGCAGGACGGGGCTGGTGCGGGGGGAGGCGGGGGCGCCGTCGGCGTCGACGGGGACGGCCCAGGTCACCGACCAGCGCGGTCGCAGCCGTTCCTCGACCGGCCGGTCGGCGAGCAGGTCGGGGGTGAGGTCGCCGTGCGCGTCGGCGGTGCGCCAGCGGGTGGCGCCGGCCGCGGAGTCCGCCACGACGGTGAGCGCGTCCTCGGTGCGGCGGCGCAACGTGCGCGGCGCGGCGTCGCCGACCTCCACGACGACCTCTTCGAGGCCGGGCAGCGCCAGGAGGAGCGCGTCGTCGACGGCGCGCAGGAGGCGTTCGGCGAGGTCGGCGGCGGCGGTGTCGCGCAACGGCAGGATGACGACGGTGTCGTACGGGTCGGGCGCGGTGCCCTCGGCGGCGAACGGGAGCCGCAGCAGCGGTACGTGGCCGTCGCGGCGGCGGATCTCGTCGCCGAGGCCGGGGCTGTGCCGCGCGGTCTCCTCCGCGAGGCCGCGCGCCTCGGCCAGGGACCAGCGCACACCGCCGTGCCGGCCGACGACGGCGGGCTCGTCGCTGACGGCGAGGACGGCGGCGAAGCCGACGCCGAACCGGCCGACGGCGGTGGCCTGTCCGGCGGTGTCCCGCTTCGCGGAGGCGCGCAGCGTGGACAGCGACTCGACGCCGGTGGCGTCCAGCGGGGCGCCGGTGTTCGCGGCGACGAGGACTCCGTCGCGCAGGGTGAGGCGCAGCCGGCCGGGGACGCCGGCGCGGGCGGCGGCGTCGGCGGCGTTCTGCGCCAGTTCGACGACGAGGCGGTCGCGGTAGCCGCCGAGGACGAGGTCCTCCTCGGCGTTGGCGTCCTCCCGGAACCGCGCCGGGCTGGTGGCCCAGGCGTCCAGCACACCCCGCCGCAGCCGAGCGGTCCCGAAGGGATCGCCACCGACGGACGGCTGCACGAACATACTCACGTCGCTTCTCCTCACGAGGGTGAGATCGACGGTACCGCGCGGTCACGACACGGCACGCACGGCGCCTGGTGAAGATCGAGTGCCCGCCGCCCTGGCGAACTCGACGACGCGCGTCTCCCCCGCCTCGCGCCGCAGCTTCGACTGCCGTCCGCCTCGTGCCTGTGCTGTCCCGCCTCGCCGTCCACCGACAGAGGCGCCCGTTCGTTCACGGGGGCGCCCCGCTCGTGGCAACGGCACCGACAGCCTGGACAGCATCCGACCGCTCGGCGCGGTGACCGCGCGCAACCAATGAGTCACTTCACACGTTAAGCAGATATGTCCACTCTGTCTGACATGAATCGAGAAACCGGGGCGAGAGGGTCCCGTCGCGCCCCAGCCCTCCCGCCGACGGGGCATCCCCTCACCCACCCCTGATCACGACAAGGAACCACATGGTCAGCTCGTCCCATGAGGCGATGCACCGGATCTTCCAGGACTACCCGGGGCTCTTCTCCCGCGTGTCCGAAGCGCTCAGCATCCCGTTCCCGCGGGCCACAGCGGTCAGCGTGCTGCCCAACGACGTCACCGAGACGAAACCCGTCGACCGGCGGATCGACACGCTGCTGCGCATCGACACACAGGACCACGGACCCTTTCTCCTCGCGGTCGAAGCGCAGAAGAAGAAGGACCCCGAGAAACCGGCCAGCTGGGGCTACTACCTCGCGTACCTGCGCAGCAAATACCGTCTGCCGCCGCTGCTGCTAGTGGTCTGCCAGGATCGCGCCACCGCCGAGTGGGCGACCCGGCCGGAGCCCATCGGCTTCTTCTCGTGGCCCTCACTGACCGTTCGGCCGATCGTCGCCGGACCACACAACATGCCGGTCATCACCGATCCCGAAGAGGCCCGTGCCGACCTCGCCCTGACCGCCCTGGCGGCCATCACGCACGCGGCCGGTCCGGAGGTCGGTGCCATACTGAAAGCCCTGTCCACCGCGCTTCGGGACGTCCCCGAAGACGTAGCAGACCCCATCATCGAATTCACCGCTCAGGGTCTGGGCGACCGCCCGGCCAAGCACCTCTGGAGGAATCTGGTGGCCGTGGACCTCTCGTTCTACAAGTCCTACCTCTCCGAGGAGATCCGCGACGAAGGCCGTGCTCAAGGCCGGGCCCAGGGCCGGGCCGAGGACGTTCTGCTCGTTCTGGAGCAGCGTGGCGTCGAGGTCTCCCGAGAGGTACGGCGGCGGGTGACCGAGTGCGCGGATCACGACGTTCTGCGGACCTGGCTCACCCGGGCCGTCACCGCGGCGAAGGCCGAGGAGATCTTCGGGGAGAGCTGACCCGGGTTGCCCCTCCGCGTCCGGAGAACCGGAGGGGCGGCCTCCCTACGAGTGGCCCAGTTCCGCCGTCTCCTCGTCCGGGACCGGGGGGAGCGAGCCGGAGTCGGGGGCGGGGCGCAGCGGGAAGGGGTCGACGCGGGTCTCGTCGATGACCGGGGTGGCCGGCTGCGGAGGCGTCGGCATGACCGCGGCCTCCGAGTGGCCGCCGCAGCCGTAGGACAGGGAGACGACGCGGCCGTCGGCCGGGGAGAACTCGTTGGCGCACACGCCGAACGCCTGTCCGAGCGAGCCGCCGATCGGCGCGAGGAAGCCGCAGCTCACACAGGACGCCGGAGCGGCCTGCGCCATCGGCGTCTTCGCGCCGAACGCCTCTTCCCAGCGGTCGGCCGCCGCATGCAGGCCGTAGCGGGACAGGACCCGCGCGCGCCGCAGCCCCAGTTCCTCGGCGACCGCCGCGACCGAGCCCCGCGAGGGCGCGGCGGGCAGGTTGCGCGGCGGGCCGTCGGTGACCTCGGCGTCCTCCGCCTCCACCAGCTCGGCCATCTCCTCGGAGACGGCGGAGTTCGGCGGCGCGTCCTCGCCGGAGAAACCGGGCTCCAGACGCAGATCCTCCGCGTCCGTGGGCAGCAGATCGCCCGGCCCCATGTCGCCGGGGCGCAGCCGCTCGCTCCACGGCACCCACTCGGGCGCGAGCACCGCGTCCTCGCCGGGCAGCAGCACCGCCTCGTCCAGCGTGACGATCTTCGCGCGGGAGGCGCGCGCCACCGTGACGGCCCAGCGCCAGCCCCGGTAGCCCAGCTCCTTGCACTCGAAGAAGTGGGTGACCACGCGGTCACCCTCGGCCACCACGCCCGCGTGCTCACCGACGACGCCGGGCGCTGCCACCTCCTCCGCTGCGACGCGGGCGAGGTCGACGGCCTCGGCGCACAGGCGGTCGGGGGTGCGGCTTCGCGTGGTCGCTGCGCTCACAGGTATCGCTTCTCTCCTACGCCGTCTCTCGGGTGCGCCGGCCTGAAGGCGGCGGTGCGAACGGAGCGGACCTGCGGACCGCGTCGACGTACGCGCCCGCTCGCGCTCGGGCGCACCTACGTCATCCATTCTGCGGTATGCCCGTAAGGCGCGCGGCCGAGAACGTTCGCCACGGCGCGCTACGCACGCTACCTTCTCACCGCCGCTCGGCCTACACCGACGGCCCCTCGACGCCGCGCGGCGCATGGATTCGCCCGATCCGCGAAACGGTCCGGAGCATCCCGGAGGGCATCCTCCCCCGTCCGCGGGTGCGTCCGTCGGGGGCCGGGTGGCCCGTTCCGGGCCGTCCTGACGCTAGCGGCGGCCGTCTCGGGGCAGTATGACGGAGTGGCAGCCCCGAGGACGCCCCCGGAGACCCCCACTGGGACCGACGAGCCCCAGGGGACCGAGGGAAGCAGCCGAGGCAGCGGTTCGGGCCGGTTCGGCGGTTCCGTCCGCGCGGTCGGCCGTGCCCTGCGCCTGCCCTTCACGGGTCCGGTGCGCGGCATCCGCCGGGCCACCCACGCGCACGGCGCCGGCGAGTCGGGCCTCGGCAAGCTGATCGAACTGCACGCGGTGAACGGCGCCGGCGACGTCATGGTCACCGTCGCCCTCGCCTCCACCGTCTTCTTCTCCGTCCCCACCGACGAGGCCCGCGGCCGCGTCGCGCTCTACCTCGCCATCACCATGGCGCCCTTCACCCTCCTCGCCCCGGTGATCGGCCCGCTCCTGGACCGCCTCCCGCACGGCCGCCGCGCCGCGATGGCCGCCGCGATGCTGGCCCGCGCCCTGCTGGCGCTGATCATCGCGGGCGCGGCGGCCGGCGGCGGTCTGGAGCTGTATCCGGCGGCGCTCGGCGTGCTCGTCGCCTCCAAGGCGTACGGCGTGGTCCGCAGCGCCGTCGTGCCGCGGCTGTTGCCGCCCCGGTTCTCGCTGGTCAAGGCGAACTCGCGGGTCACCCTCGGCGGGCTGCTCGCCACCGGCGCCGCCGCGCCCGTCGGCGCCGCGCTGCACCTCGTCGGCCCGCGCTGGCCGCTCTACGGCGCCTTTGTGATCTTCGTCGCGGGAACGTTCCTGTCGTTCTCCCTGCCGCCGAAGGTGGACTCCGCCAAGGGCGAGCGCCGGGCGCTGCTCGCGGCGGACGAGGCGCGCCGGCACGGGCCGCGCCGCACCCCGCCCAAACGGCCCGGCCTGCGCACCGTCGGCCCGGCCGTCACTCACGCGCTGGCCGCCAACGCGGCGCTGCGCTGCCTGTCCGGCTTCCTGATCTTCTTCCTCGCCTTCCTGCTGCGCGAGCACCCGCTGGCCGGGCAGAGCGCCGCCGTGTCGCTGGGCATGGTGGGCGTCGCGGCCGGCGCGGGCAACGCGCTGGGCACGGCGGTCGGGGCGTGGCTGCGCTCGCGGGCGCCGGAGATCATCGTCGTGACGGTCGTCGCGATCGCGCTCGGCGCGGCGGTCTGGGCGGCGGCGCTGTTCGGCACGGTGCTGGTGACGTGCCTGGCGGCGGTCGCCGGGTTCGGGCAGGCGCTGGCCAAGCTGTCCCTGGACGCGCTGATCCAGAGGGACGTGCCCGAGGGGGTGCGCACCTCGGCGTTCGCCCGCTCCGAGACGCTGCTCCAGGTGGCCTGGGTGCTAGGCGGCGCGATCGGCATCGTGCTGCCGCTGAACGGGGTGCTGGGCATGGCGGTCGGCGCGGCGATCGTTGCGACCGGCTGGCTGAGCACGGTGCGCGGCCTCCTGGCCTCCGCCCGCCGCCCGGTCCCGCCACGCCGTACCGACGACGAGCCCGAGCACGAACACGGCGACCGGCCCGAGGGCGAGTACGGCGGCGAGTACGGCGGCGAGTACGGCAGCGGGCACGGGGACGAGTGCGGCGGCCGGGACCGGTACCACGACCGGCCCGACCCTGCCGACCGCCTCAGCCGCTCCAGCCGCTCCGGCCGCTCCGGCCGCTCCGGCCGCTCCGAGCTCCCCGCCGCGCCCCCCGATCCGCCGACCCCCTGACCGCGTGCGCCCGCCCGGACGGCCCGATGCGGCGCCGAACGACCCGGTGCGGTCCGGTCCGGTCCGGAACGGTGCGGTCCGGTGCGGTCCGGTACGCCCCAGCGCACCCCGGTACGGCACCCGACTCGCCCCGTTACGGGACCGCCCCGCCGTCCCCGGCCCGCCTCGGCCATCGGGATGCCCTGCCCGCGTCGCACGGCACGCCGTACCCCCGCGTGGGCGGGGGGCTGGACGTGCCCGATAGCCTTCGGCCATGACCTCGCTGCAATCCGCCGTGCGACGCCGCCGCGCCGTCGCCGCAGCCGGCGCCGTTTCCGCCGGACTGCTCGTCCTGACGGCCTGCGACAAGCCGACGCCGATCGCCACGATCACCGCGGGCGACAACTCGGTGCACTCGGAAGCCATCTGCTACAAGGACGGCAACGACCTGACGGCCGCCGATCTGACCAAGTGCCTCAAGGACACCTCGGGCATCGAGACGATCAAGATCGACCCCGACGACACGGTCCGCTTCGGCGTCGATCCCAAGATCGCCGACCAGGGCTGGACGATCCTGATGAACGACCAGCAGCTCACCGACTCCAGCAAGAAGACGTACCGCACCATCCCGGGCAGCGTCTTCTTCAACGCCCAGTACGGAGCCACCGGCAACTCCACGAAGGTCTCCATCAAGGAGGGCGACAAGACCACCAAGGGCGTGTGGTCCTTCAAGCTCCAGAAGGACTCCTGACCACGTCCCCGGTGCCTGCCGCGGCTCCCGCCCCGGCCCCGCGCGTGCTCGTCGCCACCGCGGTCCCCGTCGAACGGGACGCGGTGGCACAGGCGTTCCCCGGCCCGGCGGACGAACTGCCGCTGCCCGGCGCGACCCTGCTCCGCCTGGGCCGCCGCGATCTGATCGCCGCCGGCGTCGGCCCCGCCCTGGCCGCCGCCTCGACCGCCACCGCGCTCACCGCCGCCGCGCTGGCCGGCACGCCCTACGACCTCGTCGTGTCGGCCGGCATCGCGGGCGGCTTCGCGCCCGGCGCGCCGGTCGGCTCGCTCGTCGTCGCCGACGAGATCACCGCGGCCGACCTGGGCGCCGAGACCGGCGACGGATTCCTGCCGGTGACGGAACTCGGCTTCGGCACCACCGCCCACCACCCACCCGAATCACTCGTACGGGCTATCGCCGCGGCGACCGGAGCGGCCGTCGGCGCCGCGCTGACCGTCTCCACCGTGACCGGCACCGCCGCCCGCGCCGCCGCGCTGCGCGCGCGCCACCCCCGCGCCCTCACCGAGGCGATGGAGGGCTTCGGCGTCGCGGAGGCCGCCGCCGCGCACGGCGTCCCCGTGCTGGAGCTGCGCGCGGTCTCCAACCCGGTCGGGCCGCGCGACCGCGCCGCCTGGCGCATCGGCGACGCCCTGGCCGCCCTCACCGAGGCGTTCGGGAAGCTCGCCCCCGTACTGGAGAGTTGGAGCCCACATGAGCCAGCCGAATCCTGAGACGCCCGCCGGGCACGACCTGCCCGAGCGGCTGCGGATCTCCTACTCGCCCTGCCCCAACGACACGTTCGTCTTCGACGCCCTCGCCCACGGCCGCGTCCCGGGCGCGCCCGCGCTCGACGTCGCCTTCGCCGACATCGACCTCACCAACGGCATGGCCGAGCGCGGCGAGTCGGACGTGCTGAAGGTGTCGTACGCCGTGCTGCCCTACGTCCTGGACGCGTACGCGCTGCTGCCGTGCGGCGGCGCGCTGGGGCGCGGCTGCGGGCCGCTGGTGCTGACCAAGGAGCCGGAGAGCGACCTCAAGGGCCGCACGGTCGCGGTGCCGAGCGAGAGGTCGACGGCGTACCTGCTGTTCCGGCTGTGGGCCGCGGACACCGTGCCGGGCGGGGTCGGGGAGATCGTGGTGATGCCGTTCCACGAGATCATGCCGGCCGTGCGGGACGGCAAGGTGGACGCCGGTCTGGTGATCCACGAGGCGCGCTTCACGTACCAGGACTACGGGCTGCACAAGCTCGCCGACATGGGCGAGCACTGGGAGGCCACCACCGGGCTGCCGATCCCGCTCGGCGCGATCATCGCCAAGCGGTCGCTGGGCGGGGCGGCGCTGAACCGGCTCGCCGACGCGATCCGGGCGTCGGTGCGCGCCGCCTGGGACGACCCCGAGGCGTCCCGGCCGTACGTCATGGCGCACGCCCAGGAGATGGACCCGGCCGTCGCCGACCAGCACATCGGTCTGTACGTCAACGAGTTCACCGCCGACCTCGGCGAGGACGGCTACGCGGCGGTCCGCGGGCTGCTCACCCGGGCGGCGGCCGAAGGGCTGGTGCCGCCCCTCGGCCCGGACGCGCTGGCGTTCCCTGCGACGACCTGAGACGACCCGGAACGGGACTCGCGACCGGACCCGGCAGGGGCGCGCCCGCGCGGCCGTGCCCCTGCCGGGCCGTGGGCGCGGGTCCGGCGGCGGATCCGGCTGCGGGTCCGGCCGCGGGTCCGGCCGCGGTCACACGTCCAGCTGGTCGGCGACCGCGCGCAGCAGGGTGGCGACCTTCTTGCCGTAGGGCTTGTCGGGGTAGCGGCCGTGGTTGAGGGTCTGGCCCACGTCGTCCAGCAGACTGGTCAGGTCCTGCACGATGGGCAGCAGTTCGTCCGGCTTCTTGCGCTGGGCCGCCGCCACCGACGGGGCCGGCTCCAGGAGGGTCACCGACAGGGCCTGGTCGCCGCGCTGACCGGCGACCACGCCGAACTCCACGCGCTGTCCGGGCTTGAGCACGTCCACTCCGGCGGGCAGGACCGAGGAATGGACGAAGACGTCACCGCCGTCGTCGCGGGAGAGGAAGCCGAAGCCCTTCTCGCTGTTGAACCACTTGACCTTGCCGGTAGGCACGTCTGTCCTCGTCCTCGTACTCGTCGGGAAACTGCTTCGGAAAACGGCTCTGGATAGCACGCGGGCGGGTCGCGCCCGGACCCGCCGCTACCCAGGCTAATGGTCTTGGGGCGGCTGACAAGACGTCGCCCGGTCGTTCCCTCGCGCTGGGAACTACCCTGGTCCGGTGCGTGACAAAACCCAACCGAATTCCACCGCGCCGGGCGACGGGCTGATCCGTGCCGGCGCGATCGTGTTCTTCCTCGGCACGGTGGCCACCATGGTCACGGTGGCACCGCTGTTCTTCGGCGCGAAGCCTTTTCCCACCTACATGTTCGGGCTGAGCATGCTGATGGCCGTCGGTTTCCTCATCGCCGGCGCCGGAGTCCTCCGGTCGATCGCCGCGGGGCGGCGTCAGGCGCGGGGCGAAGCGGGGTAGGAGTCCGCCCGAGAATTTTCGGCCGAAAAGGCGTGAGCCCAGTCCGAAAACCAATTCGGGAACTCGGTCAGATCGGCGAGGACGACGTCGGCGCCGGCCGCGCGCAGTTCCTCCTCGGCGCAGGGGCCGGTGGCCACCGCGACCGAGAGGGCGCCGGCCGCGCGGGCGCCGCGTACGTCGCCCACGTGGTCGCCGACGTAGACCTGTGCGCCGTGCGCGCGCAGCGCCTCGGCCTTCTGCTCGGCCCACAGGCCGCCGACGACGGCGTCCGGGCCGATGGCCAGGTGCTCCAGATGGAGGCGGGCGTTCGGCTCGTGCTTGGCGGTGACCACGATCGACCGGCCGCCGGCCCGCCGCACCGCCCCGACCGCCTCGCGGGCGCCGGTGAGGGCGGGCGTGGCCGCGACGGCGAAGTCCGGGTACATCGTCCGGTACAGGTCCGCGACGGCCTCGACGCGCTCGGCCGGGAACCAGTTGACCAGCTCGTCCTGGAGCGGCGGCCCCAGCCGGGTGACCGCCAGGTCGGCGTCGATGTACGTCCCGGTCCGCTCGGACAGCGCCAGGTAGCAGGCGCGGATGCCGGGCCGGGAGTCGATGAGGGTCATGTCGAGATCGAAGCCGACGGTCAACGGGCGAGAAGTCATGTACGCCATTGTGCCGAGCCGCTTTCCCTGACCGGGCCGCCCCCGTCCCCGCCCTGCGGCGGACTACCTGCGGCGTTGGGAGCGCCAGAGGAGGAACAGGGCCGAGAGGACGGCTGCCGCGCGGATCACCCAGGGCCAGGTCTGGGCGATGGCCTCGTTCATGTGGTCCTGGGCGATGGGGTCGCCCCAGCGGCCGTTGTCGCGGCCCCACAGCCAGGCGAAACCGGCCGCGACCGCCAGGCCGGGCATGCCCATGACCGCCCACTTGGTCTCCGCCGGGGTGAGCCGGCGTGAACCGTAGGCGATGACCCAGCCCAGGACCAGGGCGAACCAGTTGCCGAGCACCGCGCCCGCGACCAGCAGCAGGGCCGCGAGCAGGAGCAGCGGGTTGCTCCACGCGGCGCGTGCCGGCCGCGCCCCGGCCGCCCCGGCCGCCCCGCGCCGGGGCAGCAGGCCGAAGCGCCTGCGGGCGGGGGCCGGTTCCGGCTCGGCCACGGCCGCCTCGGCCGGGGCGGCGGGCACGGCGTCCGGCGCCCCCGGGGGCTGCTTGGGCGGCGGGGCCTTGAGCAGGTCGGCGATCTCCACGCCGCCGACGAAGCCGGGCACGTCGTCGCCGATCCCGAACGGGCTGCCGTCCGTGCGCCACCAGTCGGCGCCGCCGCCGAGCTGGTCGGCGGTCGCCAGGTGCGGCAGCGGGGCGCCGCCGGGCGGCGGCGGGGGCGGAGCCGCCTCGGGCCGCGC
>NZ_BAABKC010000074.1:0-10613 GCF_039543625.1 Streptomyces similanensis
CGGCGGGGGTGGCGGCGGTGCCGGGCGCGGGCCCGTCGTCGTGCGCGCCGGTGCGCCGGGGACGGGCCAGCAGCGCCAGCCCGCACAGCAGCCCGCCCGCGCCGGCGCCCACCAGGGCGGTCACCGGCGTCGAGGTGGAGGTCGGCTCGGTCGGCCGGACCGCCGGGGAGAACCGCACCAGCCGCACCTGGGTGCTGGCCTCGGCGGCGTTGGCCTGCGCGGCCAGCGCCCGGGAGACCGCGTTGGCCATCCGCGCGGCGAGCGCGGGCCGCGCGGAGGCGGCCGAGACGGCGACCATCGGGGCGTCCGGCGAGGTCTCCGCGCGCACGGCCCGCTGGAGGGTGCGCACCGGCACGCCCGCCTGCCGCCGCGCGCCGGCGAGGATCGCGGGCTGGGTGGCGATCCGGCCGTAGGCCTGGGCGAAACCGAGGGCGGAGTTCACGTCGGCCTTCTTGGCGGGCACGGCGACGAGATAGCTGGTCGCCGTGTACGCCGGCGGGGTCAGCCAGCCGTACGCCCCGCCGAGCAGCGCCCCGGCCAGGGCGCCGGCCGCGAGCACGGACCCGGACGGCAGCCTCCTGACCCGGGCCAGCAGCAGCCGCCCCCGCCCGACCACGCCTCCCTCGCCCGCGCCCTCGGGTGCGGCGTCGGCCGCGCGGGACTCGCCGCGGGCGTCCTTTGCGGACCTTCCCTTGGCGGGGGCCGCCCCGGACCCGCCCCTGGCGGAGCCGGTCGTGGACCTGCCCTTGGCGGAGGCCGTCGCGGGCTTGTCCCCGGCGGGGTCCGTCATGACGGCGGACTTGCTCTTGGCGGTGGTCATGACGGGCTGGCTCCCAGGAGTGAGGGGGACGACGGGCTGGAGACGGCTGCCGCGTACACGTCCATCAGCCGGGCCGCGCTGCGGGCGATGCTGTAGCGGTGCGCGGCCTGCGGTGCGGTGCGCGGCCCCGGCCCCGCCGCGCGGGCCTCGGTGATCGCGCGGGCGTACGCCTCGGCCCCGCCGCGCACCTGGCGGGCGCCGGCCGCGGCCGGGCGCGGCAGATCCTCGACGGCCGGGCAGGAGCCGTAGCGCACGGGCAGGCCGCAGGCCAGCGCCTCCACGACGGCCAGGCCGAACGCCTCCTCCTCGGAGGGGGCCGCCAGCAGGTCCATCGCACAGGCGAGGGACGGCAGGTCGGGGCCGGGGGAGCCGTCGGGCAGGCCGGGGCGTTCGCCGGTGAACAGCACCCGTCCGGCGACTCCGGCCTGGTGCGCGGTGCGGCGCAGGACGTGCTCCTCGGGACCGCCGCCCACCAGCAGCAGCCAGCAGTCGTCCGGGAGCAGGGCCAGGGCGCGGATCAGGACGTCGAACCGCTTGCCCGGGGCCAGCCGGCCGATCCCGCCGACGACGTACGCGCCCGCGGGCAGGCCGAGGCGGCGGCGGGTGCGCGCGCGGCGCGCCGGGTCGAAGCGGAAGCGGTCCAGATCGATGCCGTTGGGGATGACCTCGATGCGCGGCGCGGGCACGCCCCAGCGCTCCAGCCGGTCGGCGACCGTGGGGGAGACGGCGACCGTCGCCGAGCCCAGCCGCTCGCTGGCCAGGTACAGCCCGCGCACGCCCGCGGTGAGCCGGCGGCCCTCCATCTGCGTGTCGCCCAGCGAGTGCTCGGTGGCGACGACGGCCCGCACCCCGGCGAGCCGCGCGGCGAGCCGGCCGTAGACGCAGGCCCGGTAGAGGTGGGTGTGGACCAGGTCGTAGCGGCCCGCGCGGATCACCCGGACCAGGCGCGGCAGCGCGGCCAGGTCGCGGTTGCCGCCCATGCCGAGGTGGACGACGCGCACCCCGTCGGCGGTCAGACCCTCGGCGACCGGGCCGGGCCGGGTGAGCGTCACCACGTCGCAGTCGACGGGCAGATGGCGCAGCAGCAGCCGCAACTGCTGTTCGGCCCCGCCCACTCCGAGCCCGGTGATGATGTGCAGGGCCCGCTCCGGGGCGGCGGGCACGCGGGTGGTCATCTAGCGGCCCTCCACCGGACGCCGGCGCAGCCGGTGCAGCCGCAGCTTCAGGTGCAGGCGCAGGGCCGTGTCGCCCTGCCCGACGTGCGCGCGCGGCAGGGCGTACGGGCCGGTGAGCGGGCCGGGGTCGATGGCGCAGGCGTAGGAGTAGCCCGCCTCCCGTACGGCTGCGGCGACGCGGGCGTCGACGGTGCCGTACGGGTAGCAGAAGCCGTCGGTGCGCACGCCGGTCAGCTCGGTGAGCCGCGCGCGGCTCTCGGCGACCTCGGTGCGCAGGGTGCGGTCGTCGGCGCGGGTCAGGTCGACGTGGGTCAGTCCGTGCGAGCCGATCTCGACACCCTCGGCGGCGGCGTGCCGGATGCCGTCGGCGGCCAGCAGCTGCTTGCGCGGGCCGAGCGGGTCCCAGGCGTTGTCGCCGCCGAGCCGGCCGGGCAGCACGAACAGGGTGGCGCGGCAGCCCCAGCGGCGCAGCAGCGGCAGCGCGTCGGTGACGAAGTCGGCGTACCCGTCGTCGAAGGTGAGCCCGACCAGGCCGCGGGCCTCGCCGCGGGCGCGCGCGGTGAGCAGCTCGCCCATGGACACGCCGCGCAGTCCGCGCCGGCGCAGCCACGAGAGCTGCCGCTCCAGCCGCTCCGGGGTGACCGTGACGCGGTACGGGTCGTGCGAGCAGTCGCCCACCGAGTGGTACATCGCCACCCACGGGAACGGCCCCTGGCGGGGGACGGGCACGGCGCCCGGGACGGCGGAATCAACGCTTGCGGCCATGTGCGAGCCTTCGTGTGACGGTGCGTACGGAGCGCAGGGCGGAGGTGCGGCCCTGGGGACGGCCCAGGGCGAGGGTGAGCGGGACGAAGACGGCGGTCACGGTCAGCAGGCCGGCCGCCAGACCGGCCGGCGCGGAGTCCGGGCGGCTCGCGGCGAACGCCCCGGTGACGGTGGCGACCACCGCGGCGCGCACCGGCCGGCTCAGCTCGGCGAGCACCTGCCGCAGATGGACCGAGACCCCGTCGGCGGCGGCGCGGCGGCCCTTGCGCAGGCCGGTCAGGAGCAGGGCGGCGGTGACGGTGATGCCGAGTGCGTTGGCGGCGGCGATGCCCGCCACCCCGAACGGGCCCACGGCCGCGGCGCCGGTCCAGGAGGTGACGGCGATGCCCGCGGCCATCGCGGCGACCGGGTACCAGCGGGGCCGGCCGGCCGAGAAGTAGGAGCGGACCAGGGCGCCCACCAGGGTCTGGCCCAGCAGCCCGAGGGCGTACACGCGCATGACGGCGGCCGTGGCCGCGGTGTCCTCGGCGGTGAACGCGCCGCGCTGGAAGAGCAGTTCGGTCAGCTGCGGGGCGCAGGCGATGACCGCGCACATGCCCAGCAGCACCAGGGCGGAGGCGAGCGCCAGGTCGCGCTGGACGCGGGTGCGGGCGCGCTCGGTGTCGCCGTCGGCGAGGGCGCGCGCCACCACCGGGAAGGTGACGGTGCACAGCATCAGCGACAGCGTCATCGGGATCTGGGCGACCTTCTGCGCGTAGTTGAGGTGCGAGATGGCCCCGACGGGCAGGGTGGAGGCGAGGAAGCGTTCGACGAGGACCTGCGACTGGCGGCACAGCGCGAACAGCAGTACGGCGGCGACCAGGGCGAGCCGCATCGGCCGGCCCTCGGCGTCCGGGCCGCTCGCGTGCGGTGCGGGCCGGCGGCTGGTGAGCTGCCGCCACAGCGAGGGGACCTGGACGGCGACCATCAGGCAGCCGCCGGCCGCGACGCCGGCCGCCGCCGCGCGCACCCCCCAGGCGGCGCCGAGCAGGTACATCGCGGCGATGATGCCGGCGTTGTACGCCACGTAGATCGCCGCGGGCGCCACGAAGCGGCGGTGGGCGCGCAGGGCGGCGCTGCAATAGCCGGCCAGGCCGAAGGCCAGGACACAGGTCGCGGTGAGCCGGGTGCAGTCGGCGGCGAGGCGGGGATCGGGCAGGCCGGGCGCCAGGGCCCGCACCAGCCAGAGGGCGCAGCCCGCCACCAGCGCGGCGACCGCGGCCAGGGCGAGGCACAGCCGGGGCAGGGTGGCGGCCACCAGCGCGCGCACCGGATCGCCCTTGGCGCCCTTGGCGCGGTGGGCCAGCGCCACGCTGAACGCGGGGATCAGCACCAGCGCGAGGCCGTCCTCGATGAGCAGCGTGGAGGCGAACTCCGGCACCGTCCAGGCGACCAGGAAGGCGTCCGTGTCGCTGCCCGCGCCGAACAGCCGGGCCAGCGCCTGGTCGCGCACCAGGCCGAGCAGGGAACCGGCGACCGACAGCGACGCCGTGACGAGCGCGGCGCGCGCCAGGAACCCCCGTGACGCCGGCCCCGCCTCGCCCCCGCCCGCACCGCCCTTGCGCGCGGGCGGCACGCCCGGGTCCACCGCGGGCGCGGGGGCTGTGCGGGGCGCGGCGCCGGGGCCGTCCGGGGGCGTCGCGAGGTCGTCGGCGAAGCCGAGGTCGAGGGGGGCCGCGGCGGGCTTGGGCACGCCGGGGACGGCCCCGGGCAGGCCGGAGCCCGCCCCGCCCTTGGGGTCCGGAACGGACGGAGGCTTCACCGTCATCGCGTCACCGCCTCCTCGGCGTGAACCGGGGCTCCCGCCCGAGCGCGGGTGCGCGGTGCGTGGGCGTCGCCGGACAGGGCCCACCACGCCGTGAGGCCGAGGGCCAGGCCGGTCAGCAGGGTCGAGGGGCCGCCGATGTCGCCGTAGGCGAAGTCGGTCAGCAGCCACACCAGCAGCCCGCAGGCGACCAGCCCGCAGTCGAGCCCGGCTCCGTCACCCCCGCCACCGCCCCCGCTTCCGCCGCCGACGAGACCATGAGCGCCATCACCGCCGACACCGACACCGGCCCCGCCACCCCCGTCATGGACCCGAGGCAGCCGCCGCACCGCGCACACCAGCAGCGCCAGCCAGCCGCTGGCCAGCCCGGCCAGCCCGACCAGGCCCTGTTCGCTCAGCACCAGCAGATACATGTTGTGCGGCGACAGCAGCGGCTGACGCCGGTAGGACGCCCCCGCGCCCGCCACCTCGGCGCCCGAGGACAGCGCCACACCGGCGTTGCCGTCCCGGTACTCGGGAAAGCCCTTCAGACCGACCCCCGTCACCGGGTGCCGGCGCCACATGCCGACGGCGGACCCCCACAGGGTGTACCGGTCGATCACCGACTGGTCGGGCGCGTCGGTGACCTGCGCGATGCTGCCCAGCCGCTGCCGCAACTGCGTGTCGCCGAGCCCGAACCCGCCGACCAGCACCACCCCGGCGGCGGCCACGGCGGCCGCCGTCAGCAGCGCCCGCCGCGGCCCGGCCAGCACCAGCTGCGCGGAGCACGCCAGGGCGGTGGCGATCCACGCGCCCCGGCTGAAGGAGAACGCCAGCGGCGCCAGCAGGGCCAGCGCGCACCCGGCGGCCGCCGCCCGCTGCCGCACCGAGGAGCGGCCCAGCGCGATCCCGACCGCGCAGACCAGGCCGAGCGCGACCGCCGTCGCCATGCCCATCACGTCCTGCGGCCCGAACGTGCCGACCGCCCGGACGTCCTCGCCCTGGTAGGAGGCGCCGGTCCGGGTGACGTACTGGTGCACGCCGACAGCGCCCTGGACGAGGGCGAGGGCGACGAACGACCAGGCCAGCAGCCGGAATCCGGACCGGTCGCGGACCAGCAGCAGCACCGCCGCCGGGACCAGCACGAAGATCTGGAGGTAGCGGCCGAGCCCGGCGAGCCCGGCCGCCGCCGAGGACGCCCCCATGGCGGCCAGTGCCAGGCCCACCACCGGAAGGCCGAGCACCAGGGCCGCCGTGCGCGGCAGCGGGCGCCGCCGCTCGCGCAGCACCAGGATCAGGCAGTACAGCACCATCAGGGCGGAGGCGGCGTCGGCCGGCTCCGCGCCGCCCGGCGACACCGGCAGGGCCAGCAGCGCGACCACGGCCACCGCGGCGGTGACCGGCGCCGGCGCGCCGGCCCGGCGCGGGAGCGCTGTCAGGGCGAGGCTCACGTCGCTCAGCTCCCCGTGGGACGGACCAGCGCGACGGCGGTGCGCAGCAGGATGCACACGTCCTGCCACAGTGACCAGTCGTCGATGTAGGCGTTGTCGAACCGGCTGCGGTCCTCGATCGAGGTGTCCCCGCGCAACCCGTGGACCTGGGCGAGTCCGGTCAGCCCGGCGCGCACCCGGTGGCGGGCCGCGTAGCCGGGGTAGGTCTGGCTGAACTGGGCGACGAAATAGGGGCGTTCGGGGCGCGGGCCGACCAGGCTCATGTCGCCCCGCAGCACGTTCCACAGCTGGAGCAGCTCGTCCAGCGAGGTGCGCCGCAGCATCCGGCAGAAGCGGCGCATCTCGTGCTCGTTCGCCACGCTCCACCGGGTCGCGGACTCGCGCTCGTCCACCGGGCGGTGGGTGCGGAACTTCAGCAGCGTGAACGGCCTCCCGTCGCGGCCGATGCGCTCCTGCCGGAACACCACGCCCGGCCCGTCGCTGAGCCGCAGCACCGTCGCGCACACCAGCAGCAGCGGGCTGACCAGCGCCAGCAGCGCCCCCGACACCAGCACGTCCAGCGCCCGCTTGCCGAGGTCCTCGCGCCGCGCCGGGGCCAGGTCGAGCCGCCGGCAGGGGAACCCGGCCAGCCGCTCGTCCGCCGGACAGCCGGGGCCGCCGGCGTCCAGCTCCCACACCCGGCAGCCCGACTCGGCCAACGCCCGCAGCAGCGACTCCTGTTCGGCCCGGGCCGCGCCGCCGACGACCAGCACCGCGCGCACCCCGTTCTGGATGACCGCGCGCTTGACCTCCTCGCCGGTGGTCAGCACCGGCAGCCCCTCCACGCCGTCCGGCTGCCCGACGATCCCCACCGGCCGCACCCCGCTGCGCGGGCTGCGCAGCACGGCGGCGGCCACCCGCTGCGCGGTCGCCACCGGGCCGACGACCAGCGCGGGGTGCGGATGGCGCAGCAGCGCGGCGCGCCGCCGCCCGTGCACCGCGCCGCGCAGCGCGCAGCACGCCACCGCCTGCACGACCAGGCCGGTCAGCACGGTCCGCGTCGGCAGCACGTGCCCCGGCCCGTACGCGGCCGCGAGCGCGGCGAGCGCCAGCCAGGCCACCGCGGTCCGGCCCCACACGGCGGGCAGTTCGTCCAGCAGGCCCGGCGCGGGCCGCCGTCCGCCGCGCGGGCGCACCAGCAGCGAGACGGCGACCAGCAGGGCGACCAGCAGCGGGTGGCGCCGGCCCTCGCTCAGCGCCAGGGCGCCCAGCAGCGCGGCGACGCAGTCCGCGACCAGCAGCGCCGTCCGGACGCCCGGCACGACGGGGCGGTGGACGGCGGGGAAGCGGAAGGCGGTGGCCGCGCCGCGCGGCGGCACGACCGAGACGGGGGTGAACTGACCGTCCCGTGGCGGAGCCGCGGGGGAAGCTGTGGACGCGGGGGAGGCTGGCAAGGGGACGGTGTCGGTGCGTTCGGCGGTCACGGGTGGTTCGACTCCCTGTGCTCGGTGGGCTGGACACGCGCTGCGGTCCGGCGCGCCCCGGTGTCGCGGCCCGGGCCGAACGCCCGGCCGTGCCCGGCGCGTTCACCCGCTCCGGGCAGGGCCGGGCGGGAGGCCGCGGGCCGGTGGCCGAGCAGGTCGCGGTAGACGCCCGCGACCGCCTCGGCGGTGTGCCGTACGTCGTGGGCGGCCAGCACGTGCCGCCGGGCCCCGGCGCCGAGTCCGGCGCCGAGGTCCGGGGCGAGCAGCAGCCCGGTCACCGCCCCGGCCAGTGCCGCCGGGTCCTCGGCCGGCACCAGGCAGCGGTCGGCCGTGGCCGGCGGCAGGCTCTCGCGGGCGCCGTCCACGTCGGTGACCACCACCGGCCGCCCGCACGCCATCGCCTCCAGCGGCGCCAGCGCCATCCCCTCCCAACGGGACGGCAGGACCACCAGATCGGCCGCCTGGTACCAGGGGCGTACGTCGGCGACGGCCCCGGCGAACAGCACGGACGGCGGGGCGTCCGCGCGCAGCCGGTCCCCGTCCGGGCCGTCGCCGACCAGCACGAGGCGGGCGCCGGGCGCCGCGCGCAGCACGGCCGGCCAGGCCCGCAGCAGCACGTCCTGTCCCTTCTGCCGGCACAGCCGCCCCACGCACACGACGAGCGGCGCGGCCGGGTCGAGTCCGGCCGACGGCGCCAGGCGGGCCCGTACGGCGGCGGCGGGCGCCGGACGGAAGCGGTCGGTGTCGACGCCGTTGGCCACGACGGCCCACCGGCCGTCGATCCCGGCGCGTTCACCGGTGGCGCGCTCGGCCTCGCTGACGCACACCGTCCGCGCCGCCCACCGCGTCCCCCACCGCTCCCAGCGCAGGGCGAGGGCCGCGGTGGCGCCGCCGACCGCCTCGAACGACCAGGCGTGCGGCTGGAAGACGGTGGGGATCCGGCCGCGCACGGCGAGCCGTCCGGCCAGTCCGGCCTTGGCGCTGTGCGCGTGCACCAGGTCCGGGCGCACCTCGTCGATCAGCCGGGCCAGCCGCCGTACCTCCGCGGCGAGCGAGGGACCGGGCGACCGGGTGGCGGGCCAGCGCCGTACGGGCGTGCCGAGGGCCCGCAGCCGCTCGGGCAGCGGGCCGTCGGGGCAGGCGGCGACGGCGTCGAGACCGGCCGCCGACTGCGCCCGGACCAGGTCCGCCACGACCCGCGCGACCCCGCCCTCCACCGGCTGGGCGAGGTGCAGGACGCGCGGCGGGCGGCCCGCGGCCACGGGCGCGCCCGTGGCCGGCCGGGCCGCGGCGGGCTGCGGCGCGCTCACCGCCGGGCGTCTACGGCGGCGAACAGCACACCGGCCCACGCCGCGTCGCGCTGCGAACGGAGCCGGAAGGTGGCCCGGTCGCCGGCGTCGCGCAGCAGTCCCGCGAGGTCGAACACGTCGGAGTCGTAGCCGAGGGTGTTGCCGTAGGCGGGCACCCGCTCCGGGGCGTCGCCGGGGTCGCTGATGGTGGAGTTGAGCACGTCGTCGGCCGGGTTGCCGGGTCCGGAGAGGTCGACGGGCGGCGCCTGGCCGGCCGTCAGGGTGAGCGAGTCGCCGGTGGTGCCGCGGTCGCCGTTGTACGCGACCAGGCCGACCCGGCCGCCCGCGCCCGCCGGGTAACCCAGGTGGTCCAGGCGCATCTCCTGCGCGCCGGAGCGCAGCGGCGCGAAGCCGTCCCACAGCGCGAGGCTGCGCAGCGGCTCGGCCGGGTTCTCGTACGCCACCACCAGCGTCCAGCCGCCCCAGGCGCCGGCCTCGGAGCGGCCGCTGGCCACGTTGACCTGCGCCACGGTGTACGGACCCGAACCGCTCTCCCGCACCAGCCGGGTCACGTCCGTCGAGGCCTGGAAGGCGTCCGCGCCGTCCGCGACCCGGTGCCCGACGACGGTGTCGGCGAGGACCTCCTTGTACGACCCGCCGGGCTCGGCGATCAGCACCCGCCCGTCGTCCTGCGGTGGCTTCTGCTCACCCACCCGCAGGTTGCCGCCCCAGTACAGGCGCGCGTACGTCACCCGCGAGCCGGCCGGCAGCCGGACCTGGGCGCGGGAGGAGTTGTAGGTGTTCGGGTCGTCGTCGACGTCGACGTACGACGTGTCGAAGTCGCCGTTGGTCCCCTGCTCGCCCGCCTGCGCGGCCGGGCACGAGGGGCCGCCCTGGCCGGGGGCCGGACGGCAGGTGACGGAGGAGTTGGCCGCGCGCACGATGCCGCCGTGCTGGAGCGCGTGGTAGCGCTCGGCGAACGCGATGCCGCCCGACTCCGGCGCGGGCGGGGCGGCCGACGCGGCGGCGGGGGACCCGCAGGGCAGCCACAGGGCGGTGAGGGCGAGGACGCCCACCGTGGCACGGCGCAGCAGCGGGCCCAGGGAATGGGGCATGACCGTCGTTGCCTTTCGAAGGCGGCGGTGACAGCAGCGACATGCGTGCGATGCGTCCGCCGGGAGAGTTGCCTGGGGAGAGCCGCAACTCTAGTTGTCGGCGGGACAAACATGTCGAATCCGGGCATGTGTGTCGGAATGGTGAAACGTCCTCCCCGGTGAACCACCTCATCGGCCGCACCCCCGCCCGCCCGGGGGCGCGGCCGCAAGCCGCCTGGAGGCCGTCCGGGGGCCGTCCGGGGGGCGTCCGTGGACCGTCCGTGGGCCGCCGTCCCCCGGACGAGGCCGGCCCTCTCGCCGCGAGACACCGCCCGACCAGGGCCGACGCGGCAACGGAGGGAATCGGGCGACAGCCAGAAAGCGCATGATCGGTTGCGGGCGCGCGGAGCCGCTCCCACGGTGGGCTCAAGATCAGTCGCCCGTCGAAAGGAATCCCCATGCGCTCCCTGCCCGTACGGCGCATCGCCGCCGGCGCCCTGTGCGCCGCCCTGCTGACCGGCATCGCCGGCACGGCCGCCATGGCCGCCGGCCCGGTCCGCGCGGCCGGCCACCCCGTCGCCCCCCAGCTGCGGCAGCCCGTCGCGGACGCGCTGCGCGCGCAGGCCGGGAAGGTCCGCGACACCGCGGACGTGCTCGCGCCGGTCACCCAGCTGCTGAACACCGTCGCCAAGGCCGACAAGGGCGAGTTGACGGCCGCTCAGGCCCGGCAGGCGGGCGAGGCCGCCAAGCGCGCCGTGGCCGAGGCGGTCGGC
>NZ_BAABKC010000075.1:0-42347 GCF_039543625.1 Streptomyces similanensis
GGTCCGGGGCGAAAGCCGTGTGCCGAGGCGGTGAACGCGGTCAGGCGGTGCCCTCCTCGCCGGTGCGGCGGCGCGAGAGGCAGTACGCCGCGCCCACCGAGCCGCCGATCAGCGCGGTGCCCAGCCCGATCTCCTTCAGGTCGAAGCCGGCGATGGTGCCGCCCTCGCCCGCACGGACCCCGTGCTGGAAGTGCTCCGGCTTGCCGCCGCCACCGCCGCCGCCGTAACCGCCACCGCCGCCGTCGCCGCCCTCCTCGGAGCGGCCGCCGCCACCGCCGCCACCGCCCCAGGAGCTGTCGCCGCCGCCGCCGCCACCGCCGCCCGACCGGCCGCCGCCGTCCTCGGAGCGGCTGTCGCCGCCGTAGGAGCGGCCGTCACCGCCGCTCGCCACGGCGGCGGGCGCGGCGACGGTGAGGGCGCAGACGCCCAGCACCGCGGCCGAAACGACGCCTATTACGCGCATGATGGTTCCTCCGGTCCCCGAGGAGCAGCCGCGGACCTTTTCCGCGGACGCCGGAAATGCGCCTCGATGATCGAAACGCTAGGAACATGTGCGCCGCGGCGCGATCGCTCTCGGGCGAACGGGGCAACGGTGTGCCCCGCACAGGGGACGGCGCTCCCGCGGGCGGGGGAGCGGCCGGCATGAGGCGCTGTCAGGAGCCGTGCCGACCGCGCCGGTGAGGGGGCGTCAGCCGGGTCACCCCGTGAGGTGCGGGAAGAGGTCGAGGAAGGCGCTCGCCGACGTCCCGACGCCCCGGCTGTAGGGCGCGTCGAAGTCCCAGATCAGGAAGAGCAGGAAGGCGATCAGCGCGGAGAACAGCCCGGCGAGGACCAGCTCGCGCGTCGTGCGCCGGATCTGCAGTACGAAGACCATGCCGACGGTGACGACGGCGCCCGCGATCAGCCCGAACCACACCACGCCCGGCATCGTCGCCCCGGTGGAGTCGGCGCGCGCGGCGCGGGCCTGGTCGGCCGCGGTCACCTGGTCCACCAGCGGCTGGTAGGCCTGCGCCTCGAAGTCCGACTTCGGCCGGTAGTCGGTGACGTCTGCGCGGACCTTCTCCAGCAACTGGTCGCCCTGCGCGGTGACCCGGCCGTGCTCGGCCATCGTCTTCCACTCGGTCTTCACGACGTGCTGGACGTAGGCGTCGACGTCGGAGCGGATGCCGTCGCGCACGTCGGGCGGGTAGACCCGGACCCGTTCGGAGATCTCGTGCAGCGCCAGGGCCTCGGCCTGGACGTGGTCCTGGGCCGCGACGCGCGCCTCCCAGACCCCGGCGATGGCCAGGCCCAGGACGATGGCGTACACCACGCCGATCCACATCGTCATGTACTCGATGACGTCCGGGGTCTCGCTGGGATCGTCGTCCTCGGCCGCCGTGCGGTGCCGCAGGAGGGTGATGACGACCACCACGGCGCAGGCGGCCAGCATCGCAAGGAGCAGAACAAGCCATTCCGACAACGGATTCCTCCAGAGGGTCAGCGCGGGCGGAGCGCGGCCACGGCGGCCAGCGCGGGCACCGCGATGAGCAGGACGTAGGTGAGCGGCGACGGCGCGCGCCGCGGCGTCGAACGGTGCGGCCGGGCGTGGTACCGCGGGTACGTCACCGGCTGCGCCGAGGGGCGGGGCCTGGGGGTCGGCGTCGGCGAGGGCTTCGGCGACGGGGGCGGTGTCCGCCGGGGCCGCGCCGCCGCGGGGGCCGGGCGCGCGGGCCGCGGCTCGGGCCTCGCGGTGGGCTTCGGCGTCGGTGACGGCGTCGGCGAGGGCGTCGGCCGCGGTGTGGGCCGGGGAGTGGGCCGGGGCTCGGTGGGCGAGGGCGAGGGAGAAGGCGAAGGGGTCGGTGTGGGAGTGGGGGTGGGTGTCGGCGTGGGGCTGGGCGGCGGGGACGACGGGGTGGGCTTCGGGCACGGCGGGAAGGACGGCCACAGGCCGCCGCCGGCCGCCGCCACCGCCACCGTCTCGTCCGGGCCCGTGACGGCGTAGGCGCAGGCGTCGGCCAAGGCCGGCGCCGCCGGCACGCCCACGCAGGCCCAGGCCAGGGCCACCGGCGCCAACGCCCGCAGCGCCCGGGCGGATCGGGTCGGATTCGGTCGATGCACGAGCGAGATCATGGGCGCTGCGGACGCGGGGTACGCCACGCTGTCCGAGGATTGCTCCGAACTGGGGAAATGCGGCGGCCGGGGGTTTGTCCGGAGGAGCGTGCGTCCGCCGCCGAACCGTACACGCGTACGCCCCGTCCCCGGCGTATGCGGGCCCCCCGTGGCCCGGGCTCGGCCGAGTCGGCCGAAACACGCCACGCTCTGTGCCGGGGAAATTCCCGCCGCCGTTGAACGCGACCACCCCCGCGGTCCGTACCCAGTGCCGTGCGGCGGCGCAGCAGGGTGTCGCAACACCGTTGTGATCATGGGGAGTTGACGATGAAGACCTCCTGGCGGAGCGCCTCACTCGTGGCGACGGCCGCGGCCGTTCTGGCGCTGACGACGGCGTGCGGTCAGGACGGCGCCCCCGCGGCGGGCAGCCAGAACGTGGGCGCGACGGCCGCGGCCGACGGTCTGGGCGGCGCGGGCGTGGGCGCCGGGACCGGCGGCGGGACCGGCGCGGGCAACGGGTACGGCGCCGACGGGCAGCAGGGCTCCGCCGCCAAGTCGGCCGGGCGGCTCGCCGTGACCGACAGCGCCGAGCTGGGCAGGGTGCTGACGGACAGCTCCGGCATGACCCTGTACCGCTTCGACGAGGACACCGCCGAGCCGCCCAGGTCCCACTGCGACGGCGACTGCGCCACCGCTTGGCCGCCGGTCCCCGCCGCCGACGCCACCGCCGGCGCCGGCGTCGACAAGGCGATGCTGGGCGAGGTCATCCGCGCCGACGGGAGCAAGCAGCTGACGATCGGCGGCTGGCCCGCGTACCGCTACGCCAAGGACACCGAGGCCGGCGAGATCAGCGGCCAGGGCGTGGGCGGCAAGTGGTACGCGCTGGCCCCCGACGGCAAGAAGGCCACGCTGGCGAGCCTGCCGGGCCTGTCGGTCAAGAAGACCGAACTCGGCGACATCGTCGTCGACAAGAACGGCATGACCGTCTACCGCTTCCTCAAGGACCAGGCCTGGCCCACGTCGGTCTCCGCCTGCACCGGCGCCTGCCTGGAGAAGTGGCCGGCCGTGGCGCCCGTGCCCGCGGACGCCACCAAGGGCGTGCGCAAGAAGGGCCTGATGGGCTTCACCCGGCCCGACGGAGTCAAGCAGATGACCGTCAACTGCTGGCCCGTCTACACCTACTCCGGCGACAAGATCCCCGGCGACACCAACGGCCAGGGCATCGGCGGCACGTGGTACGCCGTCTCCCCGGACGGCAAGCCGGTCGGCGCGCCGAAGAAGTGAGCGCCTCCCCGCAACCGGCCGCCCGCCCCCGGCACGGCCGGGGCAGGACCGCCGGGGACGCCTGAGCACCGGACGAGCACGACGGCACGCCAAGGACCGGACCGCCCCCTCCGCACCGCACGGAGGGGGCGGTTCGCCATGTTCGGCGACGTACCGGCGCGTGCCGCACCATGCCCGCACATCGGCGGCAATCCGCTGTGATGCCGGACCGGACGGGCGCGAGCACGCAGGTGGTGACCGGGAACGGATGGTCAATTTCCGTTTCGGCTCGCCCCTTTGGCAGGCGATCAGTAGCCTCAGCTCGAACACCGGATCGCCTACGTTGTGGAGAGAAGATGGAGCGTCCCGCCTGGGCGCCGCGGAGCATCGACATCTCGGTGCCGAGCGTCGCCCGCATCTACGACTACTACCTGGGCGGTTCGCACAACTTCGAGGTGGACCGGGAAGCGGCCCGCAAGGCCATGGAGTTCCTGCCGGGACTGCCCAAGATCATGCAGGCGAACCGGGCGTTCACGCGGCGGGCCGTGCGCTTCGCGGTGGACGAGGGCATCACCCAGTTCCTGGACATCGGCTCCGGCATTCCCACCTTCGGCAACGTCCACGAGGTCGCCCGGGCGGCCCGTCCCGGCAGCCGCGTCGTCTACGTCGACCACGACCCGGTGGCCGTCACCCACAGCCAGGCCGTCCTGGCCGGCGACGACGACACCGACGTGGTCGCGGCCGACCTGCGCAAGCCCCGGGACATACTCGAAAGCCCCCAACTGCGCGCCCTGATCGACCTGAATCGGCCAGTGGCACTGCTTCTCGTTGCCATACTTCACTTCGTGGAAGACACGGACGACCCGTACGCCGCGGTCGCCGAGCTGCGCGACGCGCTCGCGCCCGGCAGCCTGCTCGTCCTCACGCACGCCTCCTACGAGGGGATCCCGCTGCCGCCGGAGCGCAGCGAGGGCGCGGTCGACGTGTACAAGGACATCCGCAACCCGCTGATCATGCGCTCGCGCGACCGGATCGCGCGGTTCTTCGAGGGGTACGACATGGTGGAGCCCGGACTGGTGCCGATGCCGCTCTGGCGGCCCGAGACGGCGCCGGAGGACGAGGATCCTTACGCCTTCTCCGGTTTCGCCGGCGTGGGACGTACGGCGTGAGCGCGCAGCCGGACGGGCCGGAGGACAGACTGCGCCGGCTCACGACGATCTGGAGCCGGGCGGTCTTCCCGGTCACCTCCACCTCGCTGACCCGCCCGGAGTTCGAGGAACGACTCCTGCCGCTCGCCCGGCGGTTGAGCCACGCGCTGCGGGCCAGAGCCTTCGACGCGGCCGAGGGCGAGGCGGTCGGCGCCGCGCTGATCGGCGCCCACTGCACCGCGCCCGAGGCGCTCAGCCGCTCCCTGGACTGCGTCGACGCCTACCTGGTGCTCTACTGCGGCGAGGACGGCGACCGGGAGGACCTGCGCGCCCGCTCCTCCCGGCTCCAGCACGCGATGGCCGCCGGGTTCGCCCGGGCGCTGCGCGAGCGCACCCTGGCCGAGCAGGAGGCCATCGCCCAGGCCGCGCTGCGCGCCCAGGGCGTGGTCGCCCAGGCGCTGCACGCCAGCGAGGCCCGCTTCCGGGCGGTGTTCGAGGGCGCCGCCATAGGCATCGGCATGGCCGATCTGGAGGGCAACATCCTCCAGGTCAACGGCGCGCTGCTGCGCATGTTCGGCGGCTCCGAGCAGAACGTGCGCGGCCGCAACGTACAGGAGTGGACGCACGCCGAGGACGCGCCGCAGATCTGGCGGCTGTACGAGGAGCTGGTGCGCGGCGAGCGCGAGCACTACCACGTGGAGAAGGCCTTCTACCGGCCCGACGGCACGGTCCTGTGGACCAACCTGACCGTCTCCCTGCTCCGCGACCCCGACGGCAACCCGCAGTACCAGCTGGCCCTGATGGAGGACACGACCGAGCGGCGGCTGCTCAATCTGCGGCTGCGCTACGAGGCCACCCACGACGCGCTCACCGGGCTGCCCAACCGCACCCTGTTCTTCGAGCGGCTGGAGAAGACGCTGAACTCCGGCGAGGGCCGCCGCTTCGGCCTGTGCTACCTCGACCTCGACGGCTTCAAGACCATCAACGACAGCCTCGGGCACGCGGCCGGCGACCGGCTGCTGGTCGAGGTCGCCGACCGGCTCCAGTCGTGCGCGACCGCGCCGGGGGAGATGGTGGCCCGCCTCGGCGGCGACGAGTTCGTGGCGCTGACCACCGGCCCCGACAGCCGGCGCGAGGTCGACGAACTCGCGGCCCGCATCATGAACGCGCTCGTCGCGCCGATCCGCATCGACGGCCGGGAGCTGACCGTGCGCGGCAGCATCGGCGTCGTGGAGGGCCCGGTGGGGGAGCGCAGCGCGGCGGAGGTGCTGCGCAGCGCCGACATCACCATGTACCGGGCCAAGTCGGCCGGCGGCAACCGCTTCGAGCTGGCCGACCCGGAGGCCGACGCCCGCGCCATCACCCGGCACGGACTGACCACGGCGCTGCCCGCCGCGCTGGACCGGGGCGAGTTCTTCATCGAGTACCAGCCGCTGGTGCGCCTCGGCGACGGCAGCGTGCGCGGCGCGGAGGCGCTGGTGCGCTGGCTGCACCCGCAGCACGGGGTGCTCGGTCCCGACCGGTTCATCCCGCTCGCCGAGCACACCGGGCTGATCGTGCCGCTGGGCCGCTGGGTGATGGAGCAGTCGGTCCGCCAGGCCGGCAAGTGGCGCGACCTGTACGGCGACGGCGCGGAGGGTTCGCTGCGCATCAACGTCAACCTCTCGCCCTGCCAGCTCCAGCACCCCGGCCTGGTCCAGGACACCGTGGACATCCTGGAGCGCACGGGGGTGGCGCCCGACGCGCTGTGCCTGGAGGTGACCGAGTCGGCGCTGATCGGCGCGGACGACGACGTGCTCAAGCCGCTGCACCGGCTGGCCGAGATGGGCGTGGACATCGCCCTGGACGACTTCGGCACCGGCTACTCCAACCTGGCCAATCTGCGCCGGCTGCCGGTGAGCGTGCTCAAGCTGGACCGTTCCTTCACCCGGAGCATGCAGCAGTTCCCGGCCGACCCGGTCGACCTCAAGATCGTCGAGGGCATCGTGGCCCTGGCGCACAGCCTGGACCTCGCGGTCACCGTCGAGGGCGTGGAGACCGGCGCCCAGGCCGAGCAGCTGCGCATACTGGGCTGCGACACGGCCCAGGGCTGGTACTACGCCCGCCCGGGCCCCCCGGACCGCCTCCACCACCTGGCCCTGGCAGACGCAACAGGCTGACCCCGAAGATTCCCTGGAGAGGCCCCGAAGGGGCCCTCTCAGGGGCGCGGGGAACTGCGCGCTCAACCCCCACGAACCCGCACCCGACCACGTACCGATCCACCCCTAAGGGGCGCGGGGAACTGCGCGCTCAACCCCAACGCTCCCGCGCCCGACCACGCAGCGGTCCACCCCTAGGGGCGCGGGGAACTGCGCGCCCAGCCCCACCCGACCCGCACCCGAGAACGAAACGCCCCCCAAAGCTCCCCTCACCGCTCCAACAACATCCGCTGCAACTCCCGAGCTGCCCGAGGCGGCGCCACGTCACTGCGATGCGCCAACGCGATGGTCCGGAACAACCCGGGCCGAGCCAACGCCGTGACCCGCACCCCCCGCCCCGCCCGCGCAGCGACCATCCGCGGCACCACCGCGACCCCCAGCCCCGCCCGCACGAACCCCAGCACCGCGTCCATCTCCCCGCCCTCCACCGCGAACTCCGGCTCGAACCCCTCCGCCCGGCACGCCGCGACCGTCAGCTCCCGCAGGTCGTACCCGTGCCGGAACATCACCAGCCGCTCCCCCTCCAGATCGGCGATCCGCACCGTCCGCCGCCCCGCCCCACCGGGCGCCGGCGCCTCCGGCGAGGACACCACCACCAAGTCCTCCCGCAGCAGCTCCACCGTGGTCAGCGCGGGCGACGGCGTCGGCAGCGGCAGCACCACCAGGGCGAGATCGAGCGCCCCGCGCGCCAGATGCCGTACGAGGTCGTGCGAGCCGCTCTCCTCCACCAGCAGGTGCACGCCGGGATAGCGGTCGTGGAAGGCGCGCAGCACATCCGGCAGCAGCCCGGTGCACACGCTCGGCGTCGCCCCCAGCCGCACCCGCCCGCGCCGCAGCTGCGCCAGCTCCTGCACCTCGTGCCGGGCGGTGTCCGCGTCGGCGAGGATGCGCCGGGCCAGCGGCAGCAGCGCCTCCCCGGCGTCGGTCAGCGCGATGTTGCCCCGCGCCCGCAGGAAGAGATCCGCGCCCAGCTCCCGCTCCAGCGCCTTGATCTGCTGGGACAGCGACGGCTGGGCCACATGGACCAACTCCGCGGCCCGGGTGAAGTGCCGGGTCTCGGCCACCGCCACGAAGTACTGGAGCTGCTGGAACTGCACCCAGCCATGATAGTCCGCCCCTATCGAAACGAGGCGGACCATGTCTTGGACCGATCGGGTCCTTCGGCCCTAGCGTCATTCCCATGGCTCTGGCAACGCGGACGGACCGACGGCCGTCCATGGCGCGTACCGTGTGGGACTCGACCGTCGGCAAGAAGACCGTGATGGCGGTCAGCGGCCTGATCATGCTGCTCTACCTGGTCGCCCACATGATCGGCAACCTGAAGATCTTCTTCGGGCCGACCGAGTTCAACCACTACGCCCACTGGCTGCGCACCGTGGGCGAGCCGTTCATGCACTACGAGTGGACGCTCTGGCTGATCAGGGTCGTCCTCGTCGTCGCGGTGGTGGCGCACGCCGTCTGCGCGTACCAGCTCAGCCGCCGCGACATCCGGGCGCGCCCGAGCAAGTACGTGCACCAGCGGCCCCGGGCGAGCTACGCGACCCGCACCATGCGCTGGGGCGGGATCATCCTCGGCCTGTTCATCGTCTGGCACCTGCTCGACCTGACCACCGGCACCGTGCACTCCGGCGGCTTCCAGGCGGGCCACCCGTACCAGAACGTCGTGGACACCTTCTCCACCTGGTACGGCGACGTGATCTACATCGTCGCCATGCTGGCGCTCGGCCTGCACATCCGGCACGGCTTCTGGAGCGCCGCCCAGACCCTCGGCGTCGGCAGCCGCGCCCGCGACCGCGCCCTGAAGACCGCCGCCAACGTTCTCGCACTGCTGCTCACGGCCGGCTTCATCGCCGTACCGGTGGGCGTCATGACCGGAGTGGTGAGCTGACATGACCTCCTACGCCGCATACCCGACCGGCGACCCGGTCACCGACACCAAGGCCCCCACCGGCCCCGTCGCCGAGCGCTGGGACAAGCGCCGCTTCGAGGCCAAGCTGGTCAACCCCGCCAACCGGCGCAAGCAGACGGTGATCGTCGTCGGCACCGGCCTCGCGGGCGGCTCGGCCGGCGCCACCCTCGCCGAACAGGGCTACCGCGTCGTCCAGTTCTGCTACCAGGACTCCCCGCGCCGCGCCCACTCCATCGCCGCCCAGGGCGGCATCAACGCGGCCAAGAACTACCGCAACGACGGCGACTCGGTGCACCGCCTGTTCTACGACACCGTCAAGGGCGGCGACTTCCGCTCCCGCGAGTCCAACGTGCACCGGCTCGCCCAGATCTCCGTCGAGATCATCGACCAGTGCGTGGCGCAGGGCGTGCCGTTCGCCCGCGAGTACGGCGGCCTCCTCGACACCCGCTCCTTCGGCGGCGTCCAGGTCTCCCGCACCTTCTACGCCCGCGGCCAGACCGGCCAGCAGCTGTTGCTCGGCGCCTACCAGGCGCTGTCGCGGCAGGTCGCCGCCGGCAACATCGAGCTGCACCCGCGCACCGAGATGCTCGACCTGGTCGTCGTCGACGGCCGGGCCCGCGGCATCGTGGCCCGCGACCTGATCACCGGGAAGATCGACACGTATGTCGCGGACGCGGTCGTCCTCGCCTCCGGCGGCTACGGCAACGTCTTCTACCTGTCGACCAACGCCATGAACTCCAACGCGACCGCCGTCTGGCGGGCGCACCGGCGCGGCGCCTACTTCGCCAACCCCTGCTTCACCCAGATCCACCCCACCTGCATCCCGCGCACCGGCGAGCACCAGTCCAAGCTGACGCTGATGAGCGAGTCGCTGCGCAACGACGGCCGCATCTGGGTGCCCAAGGCCAAGGGCGACACCCGGGCGCCGAACGAGATCCCCGAGGACGAGCGCGACTACTACCTGGAGCGCGTCTACCCCTCCTTCGGCAACCTGGTCCCGCGCGACATCGCCTCCCGCGCCGCGAAGAACGTGTGCGACGAGGGCAGGGGAGTGGGCCCCGGCGGCCAGGGCGTCTACCTGGACTTCGCCGACGCCATCGAGCGGATGGGCCGCAAGGCCGTCGAGGCCAAGTACGGCAACCTCTTCGACATGTACCAGCGGATCACCGACGAGGACCCGTACCGGGTGCCGATGCGGATCTACCCCGCCGTGCACTACACGATGGGCGGCCTGTGGGTCGACTACGACCTCCAGACCACCGTCCCCGGCCTGTTCGCGATCGGCGAGGCCAACTTCTCCGACCACGGCGCCAACCGCCTCGGCGCCTCCGCGCTGATGCAGGGCCTGGCCGACGGCTACTTCGTCCTGCCGGCCACCATCAACGACTACCTGGCCCGCCACCCGCACCAGGACCCCGTCACCGACGACCACCCGGCCGTCCAGGAGATCCTGGCCGAGACCGAGGACCGCCTCAACCTGCTGCTGGCCGTCGACGGCGACCGCACCCCCGACTCCTTCCACCGCGAACTGGGCGAACTCATGTGGGAGTTGTGCGGCATGGCCCGCACGGACGCCGGACTGCGCGAGGCCCTGGAGCGCATCCCGCGGATCCGGGACGAGTTCTGGCGGCGCATCAAGGTCCCCGGCACCGGCGAGGAGTTCAACCAGTCGCTGGAGAAGGCCAACCGCGTCGTCGACTACCTGGAACTGGCCGAGCTGATGTGCCTCGACGCCCTGCACCGCGCCGAGTCCTGCGGCGGCCACTTCCGCGAGGAGTCCCAGACCCCCGACGGCGAGGCGGCCCGCCGGGACGAGGAGTTCGGCTACGCCGCCGCCTGGGAGTTCACCGGCACCGGCGAGGCTCCCGTCCTGCACAAGGAAGACCTGGTCTTCGAGTACGTCCACCCCACCCAGCGGAGCTACGCATGAAGCTCACCCTGCGCCTATGGCGGCAGAAGAACGCCGGCGCCGACGGAGCCATGTCCACCTACGAGGTGGACGACATCTCGCCCGACATGTCCTTCCTGGAGATGCTGGACGTCCTCAACGAACACCTCATCCTGGCCGGCGAGGACCCCGTCGCCTTCGACCACGACTGCCGCGAGGGCATCTGCGGCGCGTGCAGCCTCGTCATCAACGGCGACGCGCACGGCCCCGAGCGCACCACCGCCTGCCAGCTGCACATGCGGTCCTTCCAGGACGGCGACACCATCGACATCGAACCCTGGCGCGCCGCCGCCTTCCCGGTGGTCAAGGACCTGGTGGTCGACCGCTCCGCCTTCGACCGCATCATCCAGGCCGGCGGCTACATCACCGCCCCCACCGGGGCCGCGCCCGAGGCGCACGCCACACCCGTGCCCAAGCCCGACGCCGACTTCGCCTTCGAGCACGCCGAGTGCATCGGCTGCGGCGCCTGCGTCGCCGCCTGCCCCAACGGCGCCGCGATGCTCTTCACCTCCGCCAAGGTCAACCACCTGGGCGTCCTGCCGCAGGGCGCGCCCGAGCGCGAGACCCGCGTCCTGGACATGGTGGCCCAGATGGACGAGGAGGGCTTCGGCGGCTGCACCCTCGCCGGCGAGTGCGCCACCGCCTGCCCCAAGGGCATCCCGCTGGTCTCCATCACCGCCATGAACAAGGAGTGGCTGCGCGCCACCCGCAAGGTGGCCAAGAGGTAGGCGCCGCCGCCGACGAACGTTCGCCGACAGGGTGCGGACGGGCGGGACCGGGAGTGGTGCTCATCCCCGGTCCCGCCAAGCACCCCGGGCATTCAACAACCGCACACCCGCCCTCTTGGCCACGGTCACGCGAAGGACAGCCGGCATCGGGAGAACAGGGACGACGGACCGCACCGCCGGTCCGCCGTCCCCTACCGTCCCCGCACCCGGACCGCGACCAGGAGGCACCCATGACCGGCGGCAGCACCGTACTCGCCAGCCCCCCGCAGCCCACGGAACCCACCCGCTACACCGTCGGCCTGGCCCGGGACGAGGCCGACGTACGGGCCGCGCAGCGGCTGCGCCACGACGTCTTCGCCGGCGAGATGGGCGCCCTCCTCACCACCCCGCTGCCCGGCCACGACATCGACGCCTTCGACGCGTACTGCGACCACCTGCTGGTGCGCGACACCCACACCGGACAGGTCGTCGGCACCTACCGCCTGCTGCCGCCCGAACGGGCCGCCGTCGCCGGACGCCTCTATGCCGAGAGCGAGTTCGACCTCACCCGCCTCGACGCCATCCGCCCGGGCCTGGTCGAGGTCGGCCGCTCCTGCGTGCACCCCGACCACCGCGACGGCACGGTGATCGGCCTGATCTGGGCCGGCCTGGCCCGCTACATGGTCGACGGCGGCCACGAATGGCTCGCCGGCTGCTGCTCCATACCCCTCGCCGACGGCGGCGCGCTCGCCACCGCCACCTGGAACCGGGTCAGCGCCAAACACCTGGCGCCGCCGGAGCACCGCGTACGCCCGCTGCTGCCGTGGCTGCCGCGCCCCGAGTCCGCCGCCTCGGCCGCGCCGGCGGCCCGCACCGAACTGCCCGCCCTGCTGCGCGGCTACCTCCGCCTGGGCGCCCAGGTGTGCGGCGAACCCGCGCACGACCCCGACTTCGGCGTCGCCGACCTGTACGTGCTGCTGTCGATGCGCCGGGTCAACCCGCGCTACCTGCGGCACTTCCTCTCCCTCGTCCCGGCCTGATGAGCGCCTGGCTGCCCAGCGCCCCCTGCACCCCGGGGGCGTGCGTGCAGGCGGCGGGCTCGGCGGCGGCCCTGCCACGCGCCGTACTGCGGCTCGCCGCGGTCCTGACGCTGCTGCTGGCCGGAGTGGCCCTGTCGCCGCTCGGCCGGCGCGTCCCGGACGGCTGGACCCGGAGGTGGTGCCGGGCGATCGTGCGCGCGGCGGGAGTCCGCGTCCGCGTCACCGGCGCCGCCGCGCCCACCGGCGGCCTCCTGCTGGTCGCCCACCACGTCTCCTGGCTCGACATCCCCCTGCTGGCGGCGGTGCGCCCGGCCAGGATGCTCGCCAAGGCGGAGATCCGCGGCTGGCCGGTGGCCGGCGCGCTCGCGACGCGCGGCGGCGTCCTGTTCATCGAACGGGACCGGCTGCGCGCCCTGCCGGACACCGTCGCGCGGATCGCCGAGGCGCTGCGCGGCGGCCGCGCGGTCGTGGCGTTCCCCGAGGGCAGCACCTGGTGCGGCAGGGCCCGGGGCCGCTTCCACCGGGCCGTGTTCCAGGCCGCGCTGGACGCCCGGGTACCGGTCCAGCCGGTCCGCGTCCGCTACGGCGGCCCCGGCGGAGGTGCCAGCACCGCGCCGGCCTTCGTCGGGGACGACACCCTGCTCGCCTCCGTGTGGCGGGTGGTCACGGCCCGCGGCCTGACCGCCGAGGTCGAGGTGCGACCCGCCGTGCCGCCGGGCGCCCACCCCGACCGCCGCGCCCTGGCCCGCGCGGCCGACCCCGACGACGGCGACGGCCCGGGTACGGCGCCGGGGGAGCGGACACACCCGGCGCCGGAGGCGCCACCGGTACGGGTGAGGCCGCCGGAGCCGGTGAACTCGGCGGGGACGGTGAGACAGACAGAGGCGGTGGGGACGGCAGCGGCGGTGAGGCGGGCAGCGGCGGTGGGGACGGCAGCGGCGGTGAGGCGGGCAGCGGCTGTGGGGCAAGCGGGGCCACCCGCACGGCCGTCGCCCGCCACGCCCGCGGGCCCGGTGACCGTACCGTCAGCCGAGCGGGGCGTCGCCGCCCGCGGCGAAGCACCGGACGGCGACCTCCTGCTCGCCCCACCGCTGCGGCACCGTCCCCAGTGACCGCCAGCCGAGCCGCTCGTACAGGGCCACCGCGGCCGTGTCCGTGGCGGCCACGTCGAGCACGGGATGCAGGCCGTGCGCGCGGGCGTGCGCCACGGCGCGCGCCATGAGCGACGCCCCGGCCCCGCGCCCCCGCGCCGAGGGAGCGACGAACAGCCGCCCGACCACGGCGGTCGCGTCGGCGCCCCGCCCGGCACGGGCGCTCCACAACCCGGGCGCCACGTCCCCGGCGCCGGCGCGGCACAGCACGACATGACCGATGATCCGGCCGTCCAGCTCCGCGACCCAGGCCCCGAGCGCCCCCGGCTGCGCCAGCCAGTCGGCGGGCCGCTCGGGCCAGTTCACCGGATAGCCGCTGTCCTCGTGCACCCGCGCGAGCACCTCGACGCACGCGCCGAGATCACGCTCGGCCCTCGACCGGACATACGGCGCGCCGCCGCCGACTCCCTGGACGCTCTCACTCTCCACCCGCCGATCCCATCACACCGGACCGCCCGGAGCCGCAGCCGGCTCCGCCGGGTCAGCGCGATCCGCCGGGCGTGCCAGGCGTGCCGGGATTGTCGGGTGTGCCGTCCAGCGCCCGCGCCAGATAGGGCGCCGTCACGCTCCTCTCCGCGCGCGCCACCTCCGCCGGAGTCCCCGCCGCCACGATCCGCCCGCCCGCGTCACCGCCGCCCGGCCCCAGATCGATCACATGGTCGGCGCCCGCGACGACGGCCATGTCGTGCTCGACCACGATCACGGTGTGCCCGCCGTCGACCAGCCCGTGCAACTGCCGCATCAGCACCTCGACATCGGCGGGATGCAGCCCGGTCGTCGGCTCGTCGAGCAGATACAGCGTGTGTCCGCGCCGCCCGCGCTGCAACTCGCTCGCGAGCTTGATCCGCTGCGCCTCGCCGCCGGACAGCTCGGTCGCGGGCTGCCCGAGCCGCAGATAGCCGAGCCCCACGTCCTGGAGCGTGCCCAGGCTGCGGGAGACGGCCGGGTGGTCGGCGAAGAACTCCGCCGCCGCCTCCACCGTCAGATCCAGCACCTGCGCGATGCTCCGCCCCCGGTACGTCACCTCCAGCGTCTCGGGGTTGTAGCGGGCGCCGCCGCAGTCCGGGCACGGCGCGTACGTGCTCGGCAGGAACAGCAGCTCCACGCTCACGAACCCCTCGCCGTGGCAGGTCTCGCACCGCCCGCCGGACACGTTGAACGAGAACCGCCCGACGCCGTACCCGCGGGCGCGGGCCTCGTCGGTGGCGGCGAACACCTTCCGCACGGTGTCGAACAGACCGGTGTAGGTGGCCAGGTTGGAGCGCGGGGTGCGCCCGATCGGCCGCTGGTCGACGCGCACCAGCCGCCCGACCCCCGGCAGATCCTCGCCGATCTCCCCGATGAGCGTGGACTTCCCCGACCCGGACACCCCGGTGACCGCGGTGAACGCGCCGAGCGGGAACTCGGCCGTCACCCCGCGCAGGTTGTGCCGGCTCACCGGCCCGACCTTCAACGCGCCGTGTCCGTCACGCACTTGCCGCGGAGAACCGGCGGTACGCCCGAACAGGAACCGTCCGGTGGCCGACTCCGCGACCCCGGCGAGGTCGGCGACCGGCCCGCTGTGCAGCACCCGCCCGCCGTGCTCCCCGGCCCGCGGCCCCACGTCCACCACCCAGTCGGCGCCCCGCACGACGTCGAGGTCGTGCTCCACCGTGAACACCGAGTTCCCGGCCGCCTTCAGCCGCCGCAACATGGTCAGCAGGGCCTCGGTGTCCGCCGGATGCAGCCCCGCCGACGGCTCGTCCAGCACGTACACCACCCCGAACAGCCCGGAGCGCAACTGCGTGGCGAGCCGCAGCCGTTGCAGCTCGCCCGACGACAGGGTGGGCGCGGCCCGGTCCAGACTGAGATAGCCGAGGCCCAGCTCCACGACGGGCGCGACACGGGACGTGAGGTCGTCGGTGAGCACCCGGGCGGCCTCGGAGCCGCCGTGCGGGATCCCGGCCAGCTCGGACAGCGGCAGCGCCGCCAGCTCGGCGATGGTGCGCCCCGCGAAGGTCACGGCCAGCGCCTCGGGCCGCAGCCTGCCGCCGCCGCACACCGGGCAGGGCGCCGAGGCGAGGAACCGCTCGGCCCTCGCCCGGAGCGCCGGACTCTTCGAATCGGCGAACGTCTTCATGACGTACCGCCGCGCGCTCATGTACGTCCCCTGGTAAGGCCGTTGAATCCGGTCGGCGTCCCGTACCGGGTGCACGGTCACCACCGGCTGCTCGTCCGTGAACAGCATCCACTCGCGCTGCTCGGCGGGCAGCTCGCGCCAGGGCCGGTCGACGTCATGACCGAGCGCCTCCAGGACGTCCCGCAGGTTCTTGCCCTGCCAGGCCCCCGGCCACGCGGCGATCGCCCCCTCGCGGATCGACAGCGACGGGTCGGGAACGAGCAGTTCCTCACTCGTGCGGTGCACCCGCCCCAGCCCGTGGCACTCCGGACAGGCCCCGGCGGCGGTGTTCGGCGAAAAGGCGTCCGAGTCCAGCCGCTCCGCCCCCGGCGGATACGTCCCGGCCCGCGAGAACAGCATCCGCAGCGAGTTGGACAGATTGGTCACCGTCCCGACCGACGACCGCGAGGTCGGCGCGGCCCGCCGCTGCTCCAGCGACACGGCCGGCGGCAGCCCGCTGATCTCCCCGACCTTCGGTGCCGCCACCTGATGAATCAGCCGCCGAGCGTACGGCGCCACCGACTCGAAATACCTCCGCTGCGCCTCCGCGTACACCGTCCCGAACGCCAACGACGACTTCCCCGACCCCGACACCCCGGTGAACACCACCAGCGCATCCCGCGGAATGTCGACATCCACCCCCCGCAGATTATGCTCCCGAGCCCCCCGCACACGGACGTACGGATCATGGGCGCTGTACATGGCAACACTCCGAACAAGGAAAGGAGAAGAAGGGGCGGACAAACCCCACTATTCTACGTTCCTACGGCTGTCCCTCTCATCTGACGGCGAGGAAATGCGTGCCACGGTCTCTCTCGGGCCGTAGGCGATGCATGACTCCGTGCGCCGAGGGTCGTGAGCGGGTCTCGGCGTCCGGAACGCGCGGACTGCCTCGACGATCACCACGCTTCCTCTGTCAGTCGGTCATCCGCCATTCATGGGGCGAATCCAGCCAACTCCTCTGCTGTGAAGAATTATTCACCTCTTGGTGAACCTGCCCACCTCCTAGAATGTGCGCCTACGACACTCACGGAGGGCCGAGTGGCACCCACGAGCCAAGGCAGCTCGCTCACCCTTGCTCTGGTCGCGGGTTACGCGGGGTCGGGTAAGTCGGAAGCCGGCAAGCTGCTGTCCGCGGCGACGGGCTGGGCGATGCTCGACAAGGACACGATCAGCCGGCCCCTGACCGAGCGGTTGCTTCAGGCCATGGGCAGCGATCCGGACGACCGGCACAGCCCCACCTATCTGGATCACGCCAGGCCGCTGGAGTACGAGTGCTTGATGAAGGCGGCCTGGGAGAACCTCGAGTGCGGCATCTCCGTGGTCCTGGTGGCGCCCTTCCTGTCCGAGGCCGCCGACAGTCAGTGGACCGGCCGGGCGATGAGGCGGTGTCGCCGACTGGGAGCCCGATTCGAGACGCTCTGGGTGGACAGCGACGCGGAGTCCATGCGGGAGCGCTTGATCTCCCGCAACGCCTCACGTGACACGTGGAAGCTCGCACACTGGGCGACGTACGCCGGCGGCATCGACCTGGATCTGCGCCCGGTGACTCCGCACCACCTGATCGACAACCGCATCACCGCCTCGCGCCCGTTGGCCGAACAGGTGGAAACCGTCGCCCACGGACTGGTGCAGAGGCCGTGACCGCCGTCGTCCTCTACGGTCCGCCCACCGCAGGCAAGGACACCCTCACCGCCGCCTTGTCCGCCGCCGACCCGCGGTTCCGATTGCTCACCAAGCTCAAGCAGGGCACGGGTCGCTCCACCGGCTACCGATTCGTCACCGAGGACGAACTGAGCGAACTGCGCGAGCAGGGGCGCCTCCTGGTCGAGACACGGCGGTACGGCAACGTCTACGCCGTCGACCGCGACTCCGTCGAAGCCCCCCAGAGACGTGGCCTGGTGCCGGTGGTGCACATGGGCAACGTGGCCGACCTCCGTGCCCTGCTGGCCGCCACGACCACGCAGTGGCTGCGCGTACTGCTGTGGGTGCCCAAGGACGTGTGCGAGGCCCGCTCCCGACGGCGAGGGGATCGCGACACCGCGAAGCGGCTGACAGCGTGGGACGAGACGGCGCGGGACCTCCTCGACTCCGACCTGCGCGACCTCTTCGACGTGGTGGTGCGCACGGACGCGGTGGAGCCCGAGACGGCGGCCAAGAAGATCGTCGCCGTGTTGGACGTTCAGACGTCTGCCCGCCCTCCCGGAGAGGTGCGGGCCGTCCTGGACAGCGCCCCGTGACGCTTCCGGCACCCAAGCCGATGACGCCTGTCAGGGCTTGGTCGGGGCCCCGCTGTCCAGACGCAAGCCGCCACCGCAAGCAGCAGGGGGATGCCTGTGGGAGCCGTTCGCACACTGGAGGAACTGGCGAGGATCGGCCGGCAGCGAACCGTCGCCGACCGGAGTGTCCACCTACGTCAGGAAGGGGTGGAGGCGGACCTGTTGCTGGACTCCGTCTCCGCCGACAGTGTCACCCTGGAACACGTCAGCGTCGACGGCACCCTGACCATCCGGTCCTGCCGCATCGACGAACTGGTCATCGACCACGTGGAGGCTGACGCCGTCCTGGTGGCGAACTGCAGAGTGGGGCGGTTGACCGTTCGCAATGCCCCGGTCGGATGTGAGGTGATCGTCACCGACACCTCCCTCGTCTCCCTCGCGGTGCACTCCTGCGGTGACACCCGGCTGGAACGCGTCCGCGTCGAAGAGCTGGCTCAGCTCAACACCCTGCGCGGTGACGTGCGCATCGTGCACGCCCGACTGTCGGCGCTGGCGGTGAGGAGCCAGGTGACAGCGGGGCGGTTGGGCCGGCCGCGGGTGGACGCCCGGGCCCTGCGGGTCCGCGAGGACATCACCTTGGACGATCTCTGGCTGTCCGGTCTCGACCTTCGCGACGTGGAGGCCAAGGAACTGAACCTCCAGCGGGTGCGCCTGGATCAGCCACTGAGAGCCACGGAACTGCGCTGCAGCGAAACCGTACGCGTCAACGGACTGGTGATTCCGGCAGGCGACTCCAGCACGATCACCGACAGCACCGTACGCGGCCCCCTGGAGGTACGCGATCTCAAGGTGTGCGAGAGCGACCGGGCCCGCCCCGAAGCGACGGCCCGTCTGTCGCTGGACAACAGTACGGTGACGCGGCTGACGGCGGCGTCCGCGCAACCCACCGTCATCAGTCTCCGTGGCTCCTCGGTGACCGACACCCTGGGGCTGCCCGGCGGTGGCCTGCGGTACAGCCTCGACGCGGCCTCAAGCGTGGGCGACATGGAACTCGCCGGTCAGGTGTTCCGCGACGGAGGACAGGTCGTGTCCTTCGTGGAGCGCTCCTTCACCGAGGTGACGGGCACGGCGCTGGAAGCGGTCCGCTCGGCCCTGGCCAAGCGGAACAGGAACCGTGAAGTGGATCAGCTCTACTACCTCACCCGGCAACGCGAGGCAGGGATGCTGCCGCCGCTCCGGCGCAGCGTTTCCCGGGGCGTGCTGGGCGGTGTCCTCGGCTGGGGTGTGCGCGCACGCAACCCCGCTCGTGTGCTGGTGGCGGGCATCCTCCTCACGGCTGTCGGTCTGCAACTGGCGGGTCCGTTACGGAACACTGGCCAAAGCGTGACGAACATGACGGCCGCGGCCAAGTCCCTGGATCTCGCGTTCGCCCTGTGGCTGAACGTCGGCACAGGTCTGCCGTCGGAACTCAAAACCGCACAGTGGACCGCGCTCGCCGTCACCTTCACTTCCGCGGGTCTGCTGTTCACCACGCTCATCGTGGGCATCGTCATCCGGAAACTGGTCAGGTGACGGCTTCGCGGCACCGGATGACAAGGTGAGGGCATGGAAGAGAGCACAGAGCCCGCTGTCGCGTACGGGCTTCGGGGACGCAAGTTCGTGGTGACCGGAGGCAGCCGCGGCCTCGGATTCGCGACCGCGCGACTCCTCGCGGCGGAAGGCGCGTCCGTGGCCATCTGCGGCCGCGACACCGCGCAGCTGGAGCGCGCGGCGGCCGAACTGGAGCAGACGTACGGGGCACGGGTGTTCACCGCGCCGGTGGACGTCCTGGCACCGAACGAACTGGAGGATTTCACCGACGAGGCGGGACACGCGTTCGCCGGGCTCGACGGGATCGTGGCCAACGTCGGCGGCAAGCGCGGAGCCGGGCTGCTCGACTCCACACGTGAGGACTGGCAGACGACATGGGAACTCAACGGCGGCCATGCGGTGCGGGCCCTGCGCGCCGGACTGCCCCACCTCCGGGCGGGCAGTTCCGTCGTCCTGGTCTCCTCCATCTCGGGCTGGAAGGCAAGGTTCCCCGCTCAGTACGGTGCCGCCAAGGCCGCCGAGATCTATCTGGCCGGAGCGCTGTGCCAGGAGCTGGCCCCTCAGCGGGTGCGGGTCAACACCGTCAGTCCCGGTTCCATCCTGCTGCCGGGCAAGAGCTGGGACCGGCTCCGCCTGCGGGACCCTGAGGCTTACGCCGCCTACGCGGAGCGCAACCCGAGCGGCCGCCTCCTGCACGCCGAGGAGGTTGCCCGGGTCATCGCCTTTCTCCTCTCGGCTGCCTCCGGCGCCGTGAACGGCGCCCACATTCCCGTGGACGGCGGCCAGCCCCAGGCCGGTCTGAACCCTGCCCCCACCTCACCTACGACTTGAGAGTCGGTCAAGGGGACGGACCCGTGGTGTCCAGCCCATGCACGCCCCCTTCGCTCAGTTGTCCAGCCGCACCGGCATCAGGATCGAGAAGGTGTGCTCGTCGTCGGGGCGGCGGATGGCCAGGGGAGTGGTGGGGGCGCCGAAGTCCAGGGTGAGGTGGGGGTGGGGCGCCGCGGTCAGGGCGTCGAGCAGGAGGTCGCGGTCGAAGGCGATGCGGTCGGGGGTGTCGTCGGTGTCCTCGCACACGGTCACCTCGCCGTCGTCCGTCACCCTGAGCACGCTGAGGACGCCGGGCGTGCCGGTCCGTTCGTGCGGCTCGCCGGGGCGGACCGGGCCGGTCTCCAGCGCCTTGCGGAAGCCCGCCGTGTCGACGTGGACGCGGCGTCCGGCCGGCAGGTCGACCAGGCGGCGGTAGTCGGGGAAGTCGTGGTCGAGGCGGCGGCCGGCCGCCTGGCGGTCCCCTGCTTCCAGGGTCACGCGGTCGCCGTCCAAGGCGAGTTGGACGGCCGCCTCGCCGTCGAGCAGCGCGCGCATCGCGTCCACCAGCGGGAGGGGCGTGACGGCCTGGGCGCGGGGGCCGTCGTGGCCCGTGACGGGCGTCCGGGCGACCGCCATGCGGTAGCGGTCGGTGGCCGCGAGGCGGAGGATCCCGTCCTCGACGTCGAACAGGACGGCGGCGAGCATGGGCAGTTCCGGGTCGGTGCCCGCCGCGAAGCGGACCGCGTCCAGCGCGGCGGCCAGTCGCGGTGCGGACACGGTCAGCCGGACGGCGGCGGTGCGGGGCGTGGTCACGAGGGTCTCCCTGTGGTCGAGTCGGGTCCGGAGGGCGGAGAACTCCTCGCGCGCGTCGGACAGGTCCCGTTCCAGGCGGCGCAAGTGCGCTTGGAGCAGGCCGCGCACCAGATCCGTGTCGGCGCTCGACCAGCCGGCCAGCACCAGACGGATGTCGGCGAGCGGCATCCCGGCCCGGCGCAGCCGCGCCAGCACCTCCGCCTCCGCGCACTGCGCGGCGCCGTACCAGCGGTAGCCGCTCACCGGGTCCACCCAGGCGGGGACCAGCACACCCGCGCGGTCGTAGAAGCGCAGGGCGCTGACGCTCAGCCCGCTGTCCCGGGCCAGTTCGCCGATGCTGTGCATGTCGTTCTCCACATCCGCGACCCTGCGCCCTCGACCTGGTGGAGGGTCAAGTCGGCCGCCCGCCTTCGCCGCGTCCTCGGTGTTGCGCGGCTCGTCCCGTGAAGAGCGCCGCCAGGCGGCGGTACGAGTCCAGCAGAGCCTCGCGGTCGTACGTGCTCGTGGTGACCAGGACCTCCTGGGCGGCCGTCTCCTTCAGCAGCGTCTCCAAGGCGTCCCGTACCTGCTCCTCGGTGCCCGCGAGGTGGCCGGCGAGGCCGGACTCGTAGAGGACGCGCTCCTTCGCGGTCATCGGCAGCCCCTCGACGCGTTCGGCCGGCGGGAGCGGCGGGAAGGCGCCGTGGGTGCGGGCGTGGGCCATGGACCAGGCCTCCGGGAGCAGCAGGCGGCGGGCCGCCTCGGGGGTGGCCGCCACCGCGATCGTGCCGGAGAGCACGACGTACGGCTCGCGCGCCCGGGAGGAGGGGCGGAACGCGGCGCGGTAGCGGTCGACGCCGCGCAGCAGCTTCTCGCGGTCGCGCAGGTCGCCGATGACCATGGGCAGGCCCGCGCGGGCCGCGATCAGCGCGCCCTCGCCCATCGCCAGGACGAACGGCGGCACCCGCAGCCCCTCCGCCGGCCGGGCGTGCGCACCCGTCGGCGACGTTCCCTCGAACCAGCCCAGCAACTCGGCCAGTTGGGCCTCGAAGTCGTCGGCGTCCCGCTTGCCGTGGCCCAGGGCCCGGCGGACGCCGTCCGTGAAGCCGACCGAGCGGCCCAGCCCCATGTCGACGCGCCCCGGGAACAGCGACTCCAGCACCCCGAACTGCTCGGCCACCACCAGCGGCCGGTGGTTGGGCAGCATCACCCCGCCCGTGCCCACCCGGATCGTCCCGGTCGCGGCGGCCACGGCCGCGGCCAGCACGGTCGGCGCGGACCCGGCGACACCGGGCACGCCATGGTGCTCGGACACCCAGAAGCGGTGGTAGCCGAGCGCCTCGGCCGCCCGCGCCAGCTCCACGGTGTCCCGCAGCGCCTCGGCGGCCGGGCGGCCCTCGCGGGTCCGGGAGCGGTCGAGCACGGAGAAGCGGGTGGCGGCGATCACTGAACTCACACCGGGTTCAACGCGGCAGCGCGCCGGTGATTCCCGCCGCCGTGCGGGTGACCGGGATTGCGCGCGGCGGGGGGAGGAGGGGCCGGTGCCGGTGGCCGGGGCGCCGTGCGGGCCGCGGGTGTCTCAGGGCGCGTGGTCGTCGGGGTCCGGGCCCCAGTACTCGGGGCCGCCGCCGCGCCAGTCGATGAGCGGGGAGACGGAGACCTCCACGGCGTCGACCTCCAGGCCGGCGCGGCGCAGGAACTCGGCGACGTCCGCGGTGCTGTACGCCAGCCCCAGGATCTCGCCGTTCACACGGACGCGCCGTCCGCCCGTCGGCGAGGGCGGGTGCACGGTCACGGGCATCGGTCCGGACATGTTCCCAGCATCGGGGGGCGCGCCCGGGCGCGCATCCGGACGGCGGCCCGGACCGGGGCTCGCGTGCGTGCGGGTGACTACGCTGTGCGGTGTGACGGAGCGCAGCGGACGGCCCCTTGCCGTGTTCGACCTGGACAACACCCTCGCCGACACGGCGCACCGGCAGCGCTTCCTGCGGCGGCGGCCCCGCGACTGGGACGCCTTCTTCGCCGCCGCGCCCGCCGACCCGCCGATCGAGGAGGGCGTACGGCTCGCCCGGGAGCGCGCCCGCGCGTGCGAGATCGTCTACCTCACCGGGCGGCCGGAGCGGTGCCGCCGGGACACGCTCGACTGGCTCGCCGCCCACGGCCTGCCCCCGGGCGAGGTGCACATGCGGCGCGACGCCGACCGCCGGCCGGCCCGCCGCACCAAGCTGGAGACGTTGCGCCGGCTCGCCCGCGACCGGGAGATCCGCGTCCTGGTGGACGACGACGAGCTGGTGTGCGCGGACGCCGAGGCCGCCGGCTTCCCCGTCCTGCGCGCCCGCTGGGCCGCGCCGTCCGCCGAGCTGAAGGACGCGCAGGAGGGGCAGGGGCGGACCTGACGGGCCTCGCCGCGCCGCCGTCGGGTGTCTCAGTCCGCGTCCTCGATGCGGAAGCCGACCTTCAGTCCTACCTGGTAGTGCTCGATCTGCCCGTTCTCGATCTGGCCCCGGACCTGGGTCACCTCGAACCAGTCCAGGTTGCGCAGGGTCCGCGAGGCGCGCGAGACGGCGTTGCGGATCGCCTCGTCGACCCCCTCGTGCGAGGTGCCGACGATCTCGGTGACCCGGTAGGTGTGGTCGGTCATGCGGGTGCTCCTCTCGGCGGTGGCGCCGGTGACGCCGGTGGCGGGGACGTCGCGTCCGTCCGGCGGTGACACGCGTGTCACACGTCACTCCACCGTGCCGTATCCCGGCCCGCGGCGCGAGATGTGCGGACCGTGACCGCTGCGTGACTTGACCTGGGCATTGGTCCATACCAAAATCCCAGCACGCCCGTACGAGCCCCTGCTCGGCCCCCCACGTCGGGACCTTCCCCCTGTGCCCTGAGTTCCCCGACAGAAAAGCAGGCCCCCTCGTGAGACGTCGTCTCCTTGCCCTCGTCTGTGCCTCCGCCTCCCTGACCAGCGCGTGCGGTGTGCTGCCGGGCAGCGACGGCGAACGGCACACCGTCACCGTCTGGGTGATGCAGAACAGCGCCTCGCAGGACTTCCTGGACCGCTTCAAGAAGGACTTCGAGAGCAGCCACGACGATCTGCGCCTCGACATCCGCGTCCAGCAGTGGACGGGGATCGGCCCCAAGGTGCAGGCCGCGCTCAGCGGCAAGGCGGCGGACGGCCCCGACGTCATCGAGGTCGGCAACACCCAGGTCGCGCAGTACGTCCAGGACGGCCGGCTGACCAACCTGACGCTGGAGTCGATGCGGGACTGGCGGATGCAGGACTGGCTGCCCGGTCTGGCCGAGCCCGGCCAGGACAACTCCGCGCAGTACGGCATCCCCTGGTACGCGGCGAACCGCGTCGTCATCTACCGCAAGGACCTGTTCGAGAAGGCGGGCGTCACGAACCCGCCGCGCACCCGCGACGAATGGCTCGCCGCCACCGAGAAGCTGAACTCGGACGGCAACCAGGGCATCTACCTGGCCGGGCAGGACTGGTACACGCTCTCCGGGTTCATCTGGGACGAGGGCGGCGAACTGGCCAAGCAGAGCGGCGGCGTCTGGAAGGGCACGCTGGACACCCCGGCCGCCCTGCGCGGCATGGACTTCTACCGGCGGTTGCAGGCACTCGGCGACGGACCGGCCGGCGCCGACGAGGAACACCCGCCGCAGGCCGGTGTGTTCGCCGGCGGGAAGGTGGCACAGATCGTGGCGCCGCCCGGACTGGCCCAGGCCATCATCCAGAAGAACCCCGCGCTCAAGGACCAGTTGGGCTTCTTCCCGGTGCCGGGCAAGACCGCCGAGCGGCCGGGCTCCGTCTTCACCGGCGGCTCCGACCTCATCGTGCCGCGCAACACCGACGACCGGGACGCGGCGGTCGCCGTCGTGGCGGCGCTCACCGGCGCCAAGTGGGACACCGACCTGGCCCGCACGATGAACTACGTCCCGAACAAGACGAACCTCGCCTCGGCCGTCGCCGACGAGGAGGGGGTGGCGGCCATGGCGGCGGGCGCCGCGCACGGCCGGGCGACCCCGAACACGTCGCTGTGGGCGGCCGTCGAGGCGGACAACCCGATCAAGCCCTACATGACGAAGGTGCTGTCCGGCGACGACCCGCAGACCGCGGCACGCCGCGCCTCCCAGCGCATCACCGAGGAACTGGCCCCCGGCCTGGGCTGAGAGCGGAAGGCGGCCGGAGGGCAGGACGCCGGTGCCCCGCACCGCCCGGGACCGCCCCGCACCCTCTGGGACCGCCCCGCGCCGCCCGGGACCGCCCCGCGCCGCCCGGGACCGCCCCGCGCCGCCCGGGACCGCCCCGCACCGCCCCGTACCACGTACCGTCCGGGACCGCACGGGACCCCGGGCAGCCGAGCTGCCCGGGGTCCCGGAGGCCGCGCCAGGCGTCCTGGGGAACGGGGTCGCCCCTACCGCGCCACGCTCAACGACAGCGCGAAGCGGCCCTCGCGGTCCGTCCACCAGCGGGTGAGGTGCAGGCCCGCCGTGGACAGTTCCGCCGCCACCCGTTCCTCGCGGAACTTCGCCGACACCTCGGTGCGCAGCTCCTCACCCGCCGCGAAGTCGACCGCGAGGTCCAGCGCCGGCACCTTCACACTCTGGGCGGCACGCGAGCGCAACCGCATCTCGATCCACTCCGCCCCCGGGTCCCACAGCGCCACGTGCTCGAAGGCGTCCGGGTCGAAGTCGGCGCCCAGTTCGCGGTTGACGACGGACAGGACGTTCTTGTTGAACTCGGCCGTCACCCCCGCCGCGTCGTCGTACGCCCGGACCAGTACGCCCTCGTCCTTGACCAGGTCCGTGCCCAGCAGCAGCGCGTCGCCGGGGGAGAGCAGGGCGCGCACCCCGCCCAGGAACGCGGCGCGCTCGGCCGGCAGGAGGTTGCCGATGGTGCCGCCGAGGAACGCCAGCAGCCGCGGGCCGGGCGTGTCGGGCAGCGTCAGCCCGGACGTGAAGTCGGCGATCAGCGCGTGCACGTCGAGGGCGGGCCGCTCGGCGGTCAGCGCCTGCCCGGCCTGCCGCAGCGCGCTCTCGCTGACGTCGACGGGAACGTAGGTGTGCAGATCGGCGAGGGCGTCGATCAGGTACCGGGTCTTCTCCGAGGAGCCGGAGCCCAGTTCGACCAGGGTGCGCGCGGGCAGCGCGGCGGCGATCTCGCCGGCCCGGTCGGCGAGGATCTCCCGTTCGGCGCGCGTCGGGTAGTACTCGGGCAACTCGGTGATCCGCTCGAACAGTTCGCTGCCGTACGCGTCGTAGAACCACTTCGGCGGCAGCGACTTGGGAGCGGTGGTCAGCCCGTGCCGGACGTCGGCGCGCAGCGCGGCGGCCGTGGCGTCCTCGGGCAGGATGCGGGTCAGACGGAAGGGACTCAAGGGCGGGGCTCCTTGGAGGGTGCGGATGCCAGGTCCTCGGTGAGGTCCTTGAGCGGGGTCAGCAGGACGTCCGTGCGGCTCGCCGCGAGCAGCGTGCGGTCGGGGACCTCCCGCCAGCGCGGATCGTCGTCGTAGGGCTCGGAGGCCACGACCGTGCGGCGGCCGGGCCCGGCGAGGTACCACAGGGTGTCGCCCCAGGCGGTCGCGGTGATCGTCTCGCCGTCGGTGAGCAGCAGGTTGAGCCGGGAGCCGGGGGCGGCCGCGGCCACCTCCAGCACCGTGTCGGCCAGCGCCTGCCCGGCGTCGTCGCCGCCGCGCAGCCGGGCCAGCGCCAGCGCCCACACGAGCGCGGAGTCGTTGCGGGCCTCCAGCGCGAGCAGATCCTCGGGGGGCAGGGTCCGCGACAGCGCGGACAGCGAGCCGGGCCAGCCGGTCACGGCGCCGTTGTGGCTGAACAGCCACCGGCCCGCGGCGAACGGCGCCGCCGCGGCCTCCGCGTCCGCGCCCGACAGCGTCGCGTCCCGTACCGCCGCGAGCAGCGCGCCGGCGCGCACCACCCGGGCCAGGTCGGCGAAGGACAGGTCCGCCCAGATCGGCCCCGCCCGGCGGTACCGGGCCGGCGCCGGGTCGCCCTGGGCGTACCAACCCACTCCGAAACCGTCGGCGTTGACCGTCCCGTACCGCTGCCGGCGCGGCGCCCACGACTGCCGGTACAGGCCGTGCGGCGGCTCCACGAGGAGCCGGCCGAGCGGCTCCTCGGGTCCCAGAAAGGCAAGGTGACGGCACATCAGGTAGCCGCCTGGGAGCGGGCGGTGCGGAACCCGGAGAAGATCTGCCGCCGGATCGGATAGTCCCAGTTGCGGAACGTGCCCCGGCAGGCGACCGGGTCCACGGCGAACGAACCGCCGCGCAGCACCTTGTACTCGGGCCCGAAGAACACCTCCGAGTACTCCTTGTACGGGAACGCCCGGAAGCCCGGGTAGGGCAGCAGGTCGCTCGCCGTCCACTCCCACACGTCCCCGATCAACTGCCGTACGCCGAGCGGGGACTCACCGGCCGGGTAGCTGCCGGCCGGGGCCGGACGCAGATGCCGCTGGCCGAGGTTGGCGTGGCACGGGGACGGTTCGGCGTCGCCCCACGGGTAGCGCCGGGAGCGGCCGTCCGCCGGGTCGTGGCGGGCCGCCTTCTCCCACTCGGCCTCGGTGGGCAGCCGCCGTCCGGCCCAGCGGGCGTAGGCGTCGGCCTCGTACCAGCACACGTGCAGCACCGGTTCGTCCGGCGGGACCACTTCGGTGACGCCGAAGCGGCGGCGCAGCCACTGGCCGCCGTCCCGCCGCCAGAACAGCGGCGCCTCGATGCCGTGCCGCCGGATGTGCGCCCAGCCCTCCGGCGCCCACCAGCGCGCGTCACCGTAGCCGCCGTCCGCGAGGAACGCCTGGTACGCGCCGTTCGTCACCGGGGTGGTGTCGATCCAATACGGCGCCACGTCGCGCACGTGTGCGGGCTTCTCGTTGTCCAGCGCCCACGGTTCGTCACTGGTGCCCATGGTGAACGGGCCGCCGGGGACGAGGACTTCGGCCGGGCCGGTGTACAGGGGCGCCGGCTCCGGATCCGGCGCGGTCAGGACCGGCGGGCCGGTGCGCAGCTGGTGGGTGATCAGCATGGTCTCGTCGTGCTGCTGCTCGTGCTGCGCGATCATCCCGAAGGCGAAGCCCGCCTCGGTCAGCCGGGTCCCGTGGAAGGCGGTGGACTCCAGTACGTCCATCACCCGGCCGCGCACCTCGGCCGCGTACCCGCGGGCCTCCTCGGGGGCCAGCAGCGGCAGCGACGGCCGTGCGGAGCGCGGGTGTTCGAAGGCGTCGTAGAGGCTGTCGATCTCGGGGCGCATCGCCTCCCGGCCGGCGACCGTCCGCAGCAGCCACAGCTCCTCCTGGTTGCCGATGTGCGCCAGGTCCCACACCAGCGGCGACATCAGCGGGGAGTGCTGTGCGGTGAGGTCGGGTTCCTCGACGCACGAGGTGAGCAGGGTGGTGCGGTCGCGGGCGGCGGTGAGCGTGCTCAGCGCACGCGCGCGCAGTGCCTCCGCGTCGGTCTCCGTGTCGCCCGCGGGGCCGGCGGCGGGACCGGTCGCGGTGTCGAGTGCGGGGTCGGTCATGTGCGGATGTCCTTCCCGTGGGCGAAGGGGCCCGGACCCGTCGGGCGGGGGCGGGGCCGGGAGGGCTGGGGGCCGCGCAGGCGGTCGAGCAGATCGTCGGCGGGGCAGCGGCCCTTGAGGACGTAGCGGTCCAGATGGCCTTGGACGGCGCGGGTGACCTCGTCGGTCGCGCCGAGCCGGGGCAGCGCCTCCAGCGCCGCCAGGAAGCAGGCGATCGCCGCCTCGCGCAGCTCCGGGTCGGCGAGCCCGGAGCGGGCGGCCGTCACCCACAGCGGATTGTGCGGCGCGGGCCGGGGCAGGTCCCGCTCGGCGAGCGGTTTCACCGCCCGGTACGCGCTCTCCGCCGCGGCCGGGTCGTCGAACAGCGCCGCCGTCACCGCCAGCGGCACGATCCAGCCATCGTCGCCGGGCTGCTCGTCGATCATGCGCAGCTCCAGGTGGCCGCGTGGCCGCACCGGCGGGAACAGCGTGGTCAGGTGGTAGTCGAGGTCCTCCTTCGTCGGCGGCCTGGGCACGCCCGTGCGGACCCACTCGCGGAAGCTGAGCCCGTCGGGCACCTCCCAGGGTCCGTCCGCGCGCCGTACGCACATCACGGGTGCGTCCAGCACGTGCCGGGCCCAGGCGGTGTGCGGGGCGTCGTCCAGCGGGGGAGCGCCCGCCCGGCCCGGACCTATCTCCGTCCACAGCAGCTGCCGGGTGGACAGCCAGCCGGTGGGCCGGCCCGCCAGCAGCGGCGAGTTGGCGAAGGCGGCCACCAGCACCGGGCCCAGCTGGTGCGCGAGCCACCAGCGCCGCACATGGCCCAGCGGCCCCGGTTCCTCGTGACCGGCGTCCACGCACACCTGTACCGAGGCCGAGGTGCACATCATGCGCCGGCCGGCCGGGCCGCCCCGGTCGAGGGAGGCTTCCAGGGCGTCGTAGCGCCGCTCGCGCAGGAACCTGCGGGGCGGGTGCCAGGGGTCGTGGCCGAGGCCGACGAGCCGCAGACCCTGCCGGGCCAGTACGGCGCGGACGGCCGCGAGGTCGGCGGAGACGGTGCCGACGCACTCCATCAGGGACGCGGCGGGCGGCGAGCTCAGTTCCAGCTGGCCGCCGGGTTCGACGGTGAGCGCGGACTCCAGGGGCACGGTCCGCAGCGCGGCGTAGGCCGCTTCGAGACGTTCGGGTGTGACGGGGAGCCGCGGATCGCGCAGCTCGTGGACGAGCCATTCCACTTCGACGCCGAGGGTGCGGGGCGGGCCGGTCTTGAAGCAGATGCCGCTGACCAGAGCCTCGACCTCGGCTTCCGTCAGGGCGGTACGGGGCTCCGTACAGCCGCTTGCCGAATCGGACATGTCGGGATCCTCCTGAGATTCCACCATGCCACCGGCCCCGGGTCCACGGTCGGCCGGTGTCGCGCACCGTCCCACCCAAAACCCTTCAGCCGATTCGCACAAGGGTGCAGAACGGGATAATCCTGCCTCGGAATCGCCGTTTCCGCGAAGTTTCCCGACGCTTCACGGTGCTTCACGGTGCTCCGGGGCAGCTCGCGCCCGGGTACCCGGGGTGTGCCGGGACAGTCGCGGAGAGTTCCCGGCCGACGCCGGTCGGGGCGCCGAACGGACGGACGGGTCGGCGGGCCGACGGGATGCCGGGCCGGCGGCGGGGGCGCGGAAACCCCGTTGCGGCCCGGCGGCGCAATGGATCACCATGCCGGTATGAGCACCACGGGGGAGGCGGCGTGGGCCGCGTTCATGGCGCGCACGGGGGTGGCGCCATGAGCGCTCGCCTGCGCGGCATTGCACAGCAGACGGAGCAGATCGTCATGGCCGGCTCCTACCGCGCCGCCGACGGGCGTACGGTGCGGCTCGCCGCGGCCGTCGAGGCCGCGCGGGCCGGCACCCGTCTGCACGGGCCGGACCCGGTGGCCGTGCCGCGGTGGACGCCGGTCACCACGTCCGTGGAGGTCACGGGGGAGAGCAGCCTGGAGGCGGCCCGCCGGCTCCCCGGCCCGGTCGCGGTGCTCAACTTCGCCTCCGCCCGCAATCCCGGCGGCGGCTACCTCAACGGCGCGCAGGCCCAGGAAGAGGCCCTGTGCCGGGCCTCCGCGCTGTACACCTGCCTGCTCGGGGCCCGGCGGTTCTACGACCACCACCGCGCCCACCGTGACCCGTTCTACTCCGACCGGGTGATTCACTCGCCCGCCGTCCCCGTCTTCCGCGACGACCGCGGCCGGCTGCTGGACGAGCCGTACACCGCGGGCTTCCTGACCGCGGCGGCGCCGAACGCCGGAGTGGTCCTGCGCACCGCGCCGGAGCGCGCCGCCGCACTGCCGCGCGTGCTCGCGGTCCGCGCCGAACGGGTGCTGGAGACGGCCGCCGCGCACGGCTACCGGCGGCTGGTGCTCGGGGCGTGGGGCTGCGGGGTGTTCCGCAACGATCCGGCGCGGGTGGCGGAGGCCTTCCGGGCCCAGCTCGCGCCGGGCGGGCGGTTCGCGGACGCCTTCGAACAGGTGGTGTTCGGCGTGCTGGACCGCACCCCGGGGAGCGAGATCCGCTCGGCGTTCGAACGCACATTCGCCTGACGCCGGTCACCCATGCGGCCGACGCCCGCCCCGGCGGCGGGGTGCGGTCGAGCGGCGCGGTCCGGCCCGGCCGGTCAGCGCCAGCCGTACCGCTCGCGCAGCCGGTGCGCCACGGAGTCGAACCGCATCCGGTCCAGCGCGCACGCCTCCCGCCGCATGCCCTCCTCGTGCAGCCGCAGCACCCGGTCCACGGCCACCCAGGAGTCGCGCCCCGACCGGTCCCAGGGGCCGCTCCCGATCGGCACCCACTCCCGTTCGCCGGCGTGCGCCTTGCTGGAGAGCTGGACCGCGAGGAAGGTGCCGGCGGCCTCCCGGGCCACCACCAGCACCGGACGGTCCTTGCCCCGCCCGTCGTTCTCCTCGAACGGCACCCAGGTCCAGACGATCTCGCCGGGGTCCGGGTCGCCGTCGTGGGCGGGCGCGTACTCGGTGCGCACCCGGCCGACCTCGCGCGGGTCGGCCTCGGTGGTGGCGCCGGGGCCGGAGCGGCCGGGGACGTTCTCATCGGTGAAGGCAGTCATCCCGGCACCTTAGAACGTGCGCGCGCACGGCCGTACGGCGGGCGTACGACGCCCAACTGCCGTACGCCCGCCGTGTCCTCGGCGCGCGACGGTCAGGAGGCCCCTCCGTGCGGGCGGATCCGCATGCCGGGGCGGCGACGGTGCACGGTCAGGTAGGAGAGGCCGTCCGCGCCGGCGGCGATGCTGCGGGTGGAGCCGTGCGGCAGCCAGACGGTCGCGCCCTCGGTCAGGCGCCGGGGCTCGTCCGCCGCGCCCGCGCCGAGGACGCCGTCGCCGCCGACCACGAACAGCAGCACGTCCAGGTCCGGTTCGGCGTGCGGGGCGACGCGCCCGCCCGGGGCGAGCCGGACGAGGTTGGCGTCGAGCTGGCGTCCGGCCTCGGCGAGCTTCCACAGCACACCGCCGGGCAACGGCGGGTCCGCGGCCAGCGCCCGGGCGTCGCACAGGACGCGCGGCTCGGGGGCCGGCTCCGGCCCTACGCGAGGGTCGGAGTGCTCCGTCGGTCCCGTCGGTCCCGTCGGTCCCGTCGGCTCCGTGGCTTCTGTCGCTCCCGTCGGCTCTGTCGGTCCTGGCTCGTCTCCGGAGGGCGACGTCATGGTCCACCCCTCTCTCGCTCGGCTCGCCCGCCATTCTTCCAGGGCAGACGGTCATCCCCGGGCCGTCCGGGTGGCCGACGGGCCTCGTCCGGGCCGGTCGGCCCTCACCCTTCGTCCACCGGCACCTTCCGTGAGACGGGCGGGCCCGGGGCGACGACCGGGCCCGGGGCGACGACCGGGCCCGGCGCGGGCGAACTCCCCGTCCCGGCCGGGCCGTCGTGCCCCTGGCCGTCGTGGTTCATGGAGGACAGGAGCTGGCGGGCCAGGCCCAGCCCGGTGCCGCCCATGGTGAGCGCCTTGGCGAACAGGTCGGCCATCCCGTCGGCGCCGTTGAGCAGCACCATGTTGTCCACGTTGTTGAAGGCGGAGGCGCCCGCCTGGACGATCTCGGGCCAATTCTCGGCGAGTTGCTGCGCGACCACCGCGTCCTGGTTCTCTGCGAGGGCCGCCGCCCGCGCCTTGATGGCCTCGGCCTCCGCCAGTCCCTTCGCCCGCAGCGCCTCGGCGTCCGCGAGGCCCTTCGCCTGCGCCGCGGCCGCCTCGGCCTCACCGGTGGCCCGGGTCGCCGCCGCCGACGCCGTGCCCCGGGTCTTGGTGGCCTCCGCCTCCGCGCCCGCCGCGGTCTTGACCCGGGTCGCCTCGGCCGCCGCCGCGAGCTCCGTCTCCTTGGCCTTCGCCTGGGCGGCCGAGATCCGCGCGTCGCGCTCGGCCTCGGCCAGCGTGCGCTTCTCGTACGCCGTGGCGTCGGCCGGCTTGCGCACGTCCGCCTGGAGCTGCTGCTCGCGCCGGTGCGCCTCCAGCTCGGCGACCCGCGTCTCCTGGACGACGACCTCCTGCCGGGCCGCCGCGTCCGCGAGGGGACCGGCCTGCCTGGCCTTGGCCGCCGCCTTGTCCCGCTCGGCCTGGTAGCCGGCCTGGAGGATCTCGCTGTCCCGGGTGGCCTCGGCCATCCGCGCGAACGACTGCTGCTCGGCCTCCGTGGCCAGGCGGTTGGCCTCCGCCTGCGCGATGCGCGCGTCCCGCTGCACCGCCGCCGCGTGCGGCATCGCCAGGTTCTGGATGTAGCCGGTCGGGTCCTCGATCTCGTGGATCTGCAACGAGTCCACGATCAGACCGAGCTTCTCCATCTCCGTACCGCAGGCCGCCCTGGTCTGGCCGGTCAGCTTCTCCCGGTCGCGGATCATGTCCTCCACCGTCAACCCGCCCACGATGGAACGGAGATGACCGGCGAAGACGTTGTGCACCCGCTCCGACATCAGCTTCTGCTGGTCCAGGAACCGGCGGGCGGCGTTGGCGATCGACACGAAGTCGTCGCCCACCTTGAAGATGACCACGCCCCGCACCTTCAGCGGGATGCCCTGGTGGGTCACGCAGTCCACCTGCAGTTCGGTCTCGTTGAGGTCGAGCGAGAGCTTGCGCACCGCCTGCACCCCGGGCAGCACCAGCGTGCCCCGCCCGGTCACGATCCGGAACCCCATGCCCTCCTCAAGGCCCTCGGTGCGGTGCGTGGAACCGGAGATGACCAGAGCCTCGTTGGGCTCGGCGACCCGCCACATCATCTTGAACAGACCGATCAGGACGAGAACGGCGGCGACCGCCGCTCCCGCCACGACGCCGACGACCATCGGCATGCGCCCCCTTCGGGTTGGTGCCCGTCCGGCACCGAACGAAGGGAGTGTGCTCCTCGCCCGGCCCACCGTGAAGACACCGGCGCGTCCTTGCCGCAATCTTGACGCTCACGGCCCTCACCTGCGCGGAGGCGTGCTCAACCGCCGTACACGGCCTCGACGTACACGGTGCGCGGCGGCAGGTGTTCCACCACCAGCACCACCGTGCCGCGCTCGAGGCGGGCCGCACCGTCCGCCGGGTGGGCGAGGAAGTGCTCGGCGCCGCCGCGCACCCGGACGATCACCTCGCCGACCAGCCCCGGCCCGACCGTTCCGGTGACCCGACCCACGAGCCCGACCAACGACGCATCGCCCATGACCCCAGCCTACGGGCCCGACCCGCCCGCCGTCCGCGATCGCGCACGCCGCGGAGTCAGCCCGTGGAGTCAGCCCGCGGGGTCGGCCGTCGGCAGCCTGCGCAGCCAGGCCAGACGGGCGGCGGCCGCGCACCGCGACAGCGCCGCCTGCGGGGCGAGAGCGTCGAAACCGTGGAACCCGCCCGGCCAGACGTGGAGTTCGGCGACGCCGCCGCACTGCCAGATACGGGAGGCGTAGGCGACGACCTCGTCGCGGAAGGTCTCGGCAGAGCCGACGTCGAGGAAGGCCGGGGGCAGGCCGGAGAGGTCCTCGGCGCGGGCCGGCGCGGCGTACGGCGACACGTCGGGGCCGCCGCGCCGGTCGCCGAGCAGCGCGCCCCACCCGGTCGCGTTGGCCGTACGGTCCCACATGTCGACCCCGGCCAACTGGCGCGCGGACAGCGAGTCGTTGCGGTCGTCGAGCATCGGGGACATCAGCAACTGCCCGACCGGACGCGGCCCTTCACGATCCCGCAGCAGCAGCGTCAGCGCCGCGGCCAGACCGCCCCCCGCGCTCGCGCCGACCAGCACGATCCGCTCCGGGTCCGCGCCGAACTCCCCGGCGTGCTCCGCCGTCCAGAGCAGCCCCGCGTAGACGTCCTCGACCGGCGCGGGGTGCGGGTGCTCGGGCGCCAGCCGGTACTCCACCGACACCACGACCGCGTCCAGTTCCCGCGCCCAGTCCAGGGCCGTGTTCATCCCGACCTTGTTGCTGCCGAGGACCATGCCCCCGCCGTGCACGTAGTAGAGGACGGGCCGCGGCGCACCGGTGTCCGGCGCGGTGGGCCGGCAGACCAGCAGCGGGACGCCGGGCGCGCCCGGCCGGCCGGGCGCCGTGCGGTCCGTCACCTCGAACGCGCCGTCCATGGTCAGGTCCAGCAGCTCGGGCAGCTCGGCGGCCGGACCGTGCCGGGCGGGCTCGATGTCGGCGGGGGTGAAGCGCGGCCGCGTCCGGTCCCCGACCTGCTCCAGCGCCGCGGCGAGCTCCGGGTCGAACGGCGGCGGTACCGGCGTCATGGCTGTCTCCCTCACGTGGCCTCGCGGCGTACGGCGGCGCGTGCGCGGAGGCGTACGGCCATGCAAGCGCCTACCCGGTCCGGCCGCGTACGCCACCGGCCTGCGGCCCATCGGGCGACGGCGTCGGGTGACGGCGTCGAGCGAGCGCCGGTCCGGCAGCGGTCCGGCAGCGCGAAGGGGCCGGAGCCACGGCGGCTCCGGCCCCCTCACCGGCCGTCGCGCCGCCCCCGCCCGGACGGGCCGGGGCGGCGCGGCACGGCCGCGGAGGATCAGGCGGCGACGGTCTCGCCGGCGTGGCCGTGCAGGCGGGCGACGACCTCGGTCAGCTGCGCGGCGACCTCGGCGTCGTCGGCCGGGTGGGTCTCGGCGAAGCGGGTCAGGGAACCGGGGATGGACAGCTTGATGTCCTCGATGACCTTGCCGCCGGCGATGCCCACGGCCTTGCGGGTGTCGTCCTGCGCCCACACGCCGCCGTACTGGCCGAAGGCGGTGCCCACGACGGCGACGGGCTTGCCGCCGAAGGCGCCGGCGCCGTAGGGGCGGGACAGCCAGTCGATGGCGTTCTTCAGCACGGCCGGGATGGTGCCGTTGTACTCGGGCGAGAAGAAGAGGAAGCCGTCGGCGGCCTGGGCGGCGGCGCGCAGCTGTGCGGCGGCCTCGGGGACGCTGCCCTCGACGTCGATGTCCTCGTTGTAGAACGGCACGTCGCCCAGACCGTCGAACACCTCCACCTCGGCGCCCTCGGGGGCGAGCTTCACCGCGGCCTCGGCGAGCTGGCGGTTGTGGGAACCGGCGCGGAGGCTGCCGACGAGGGCGAGGATGCGAACAGACATTTGGGGGACTCCAAGAGTGGAAAAGGGGACGTGAGGACCATGACAGCGCGGCAGCGCTGCCGGACCAACGATACGGACCAAGGTCCGTTTAATTTTCTACCATCACAACCGGACCGTGGTCCAGTTTAGTCCCGATGCTTTACGCTGTGTTCATGTCCAGCACCCTGCCGCCCTTTCCCGCCTCGCAGGGGCCCGCGGCGAAGACGCCGGTGATGGTCGAGTTCGGGGCCGGTGACGCCGACGGGCCCTGCCTGCGCGCGGACGCCGCCCGCAACCGCGCACGACTGCTGGACGCCGCCGCCCGCCTGGTCGCCGAGCACGGGGCCGCCGCCGTCACGATGGAGGCGGTGGCCGCCGCCGCCCAGGTGGGCAAGGGCACCGTCTTCCGCCGCTTCGGCGACCGTACCGGGCTGCTGACCGCGCTGCTCGACCACTCCGAGAAGAAGTTCCAGGCGTCCTTCCTCAGCGGCCCGCCGCCGCTCGGCCCCGGCGCGCCGGCGGTGGAACGCCTGCGCGCGTTCGGCTGCGCCGCGCTGCGCCGCGCCGACGCCGACCTGGAGCTCCAGCTCGCCGCCGAGCCGTGCCCGGACCGCCGGTTCGTCGTGCCCGCCCGCCGGGTCCGCCACGGTCACGTGGTGCTCCTGCTGCGGCAGGCCGTCCCGGACGCGGACGCCGAACTCCTCGCCCAGACGCTGATGGGCTACCTGGAACCCGCCCTGATCCACCACCTCACCCGGCAGTGCCACATGCCGATGGAACGGCTCCAGGCCGGCTGGCACGACCTGGTCGCCCGTCTGACCCGCACCTGACGGAGCCGCCGGCGGTCGCTCCGCGGGCCGGCCCGAGCCCCTCGCCGGCCCGTGCGAGTCGGCTCACCAGCCCGTACGGGCAAGGGAGTTGGCCCCGCGGTCCGCAGGACCGGCCCGTTCCGCCCCGCCCGTCCGGCCCGCCGGGGCTTCTGCCAAGATGCGGTACGTCATGGTGCAGATACCGAAACCCGCCGCGCCCGCGTCGAGCGCACCGCACTCGGTCCCCACGAGTGCCGATGTGGCCCGTCTGGCCGGAGTGTCGCGCGCGACCGTCTCCTACGTCCTGAACAACACCGACGCCGTACGCATCAGCGAGCCGACCCGCCGCCGGGTCCGCGAGGCCGCCAGGGAACTCGGCTATGTGCCGCACGCCGCCGCGCGCAGCCTCCGGGCCGGACACAGCCGCATCGTCCTGATGCCCGCCCCGGCCGTCCCGGTGGGCCCGCTCTACAGCAGGTTCATCAACGATCTCCAGTGGGCGCTCGGCCGGCTGGACTACACCGTCGTCCAGCACGGCACCGTGGGCCTGCACGGCGTCGAGGCCGCCCGCGCCTGGGCCGAACTGCGGCCGGTCGCGGTCCTGGCGCCCGGCTCCGCGATCGGCGCCGAGGGGGTCGCGGTGCTCCGGCGCTCCGGCGCCCGCGCCGTCGTCACCCTCGGCCCCGAGGCCGTCGAGGGCGCCCACGCCCTGCTCATGGACCACGAGAGCGTCGGCCACCGGGCCGGCGCCCACCTGTACGCCCGGGGCCGGCGCCGCATCGGCGTGGTCATGCCGGCCGAACGCGGCCTCGAACCGTTCTCCCGGCCCCGCCTGGCCGGCGTACGCCGCGCCCTGGACGGCGCCGACGGCACCGTCACGGAACTGCCCCTCGGCTACGACGAGGAGTCCGCGGCCCGGCTCGCCGCCCGCTGGCGCGGCCTCGGCCTGGACGGCGTGTTCGCCTACAACGACGAGTACGCCATGCTGCTGATGCGCGCCCTCCAGGACGAGGGCGTCCGCATCCCCGAGGAGACGGCCGTGGTCGGCGCCGACGACCTGATGCTCGGCCGGCTGCTGCGGCCCCGGCTGAGCACCGTGCACGTCGACCTGCCCGCCGGCCGCGACCTGGCCGACCTGGTCGACCGCGCCGTACGCGATCCCGCCGCGGCACCGGAGCGGCGTCCGGTGCTGGGCGCCACGATGGTCCACCGCGAATCCAGCTGACCCCCGCGCTCCGCGCCCCCACTCTCACTTCTCACACCGCCCCGCCCCCCCACGAGGCACCCGCCCCCCTACACGGCCCCGCGCCCCCCCACCACCAAAGCCCTGCCCCCTCACACAGCCCCGCGCGACCCCTTACACAGCCCCGCGCGAGCGGTACGCACCCCGCCCCAGGCCACACCCTCGGAGCGCCGACACGAAAACGGGGTCCCTCCCGGATTCGGAAGGGACCCCGCTCTACGGCCACTGGGCCGCCCGCTGCTCGCGTCATCGCGCCGGTGTGCCGCCGTCGCCGACGCGGCCTCACCGGCCGTTCTGCTCGGCCTCCGCCTGCTGCTGCTCGGCGACCGCCTTGCGGACCTCGTCCATGTCCAGCTTGCGGGCCTGCCCGATCACATCCGTGAGGGCGGCCTCGGGCAGCGCGCCCGGCTGCGCGAACACGGCCACCTGGTCCCGGACGATCATCAGCGTCGGAATGGACTGGATGCCGAAGGCCGCCGCCAGCTCCGGCTGCGCCTCGGTGTCGACCTTGCCGAACACCAGGTCGGGATTGTCCGCGGCGGCCTTCTCGTAGACCGGGGCGAACGAACGGCACGGCCCGCACCACGACGCCCAGAAGTCGATGAGCACGAACTCGTTGTCCGTGACCGTCTGGTCGAAGTTCTCCTTGGTGAGCTCCACGGTGCTGCTGGTGCTGCTCATGGCGTGATCCCTCTTCCTGCTGTCGGGTGAGCCGTCGGCACAACACGGCCGACCCCACGGACTATTCCGTGCGCGCACGATGCTGTCCCGCGCGCGTACCCGTGTGGCCTCCGCGCACACCACCCTCCAGACTGACCCCATGACGGAAACGGAAAACATCGCCTACGACGTGGTGGTGCTCGGCGCCGGGCCCGTGGGGGAGAACGTCGCCGACCGCACCCGCGCGGCCGGACTGAGCACCGCCATCGTGGAGAGCGAGCTGGTCGGCGGCGAGTGCTCCTACTGGGCGTGCATGCCCAGCAAGGCCCTGCTGCGCCCCATCATCGCCCGAGCCGACGCCCGCCGCCTGCCCGGCCTGAGCGAGGCAGTGCGCGGCCCCCTCGACACCGCGGCGGTCCTCGCCCGCCGGGACGAGTACACCTCCCACTGGCACGACGACGGCCAGGTCGGCTGGCTCGACGGCATCGGCGCCGACCTGTACCGCGGGCACGGCCGCCTGGCCGGGCCGCGCACCGTCACGGTCACCGGACCGGACGGCACGACCAGGACGCTGACCGCCCGGCACGCCGTCGCCGTGTGCACCGGCACCCGCGCCCAGCTGCCCGACCTGCCCGGCATCGAGGACGTCGGGCCGTGGACCAGCCGCGAGGCGACCAGCGCCAAGGAGGTGCCGGGGCGGCTCATCGTGGTCGGCGGCGGTGTGGTGGCCGCCGAGATGGCCACCGTCTTCCAGGCCCTCGGCTCACAGGTCACCGTCCTGGTCCGGGGCAAGGGGCTGCTGGCGCGGATGGAGCCCTTCGCCGGCGAACTGGTCGCCGACGCCCTCACCGAGGCGGGCGCCGACATCCGCACCGGCACGTCCGTGGAGTCGGTGCGCCGCGAGAACGGCGCCGTCGTCGCCGTCACCGGGTCCGGCGACCGGATCGAGGCCGACGAGATCCTCTTCGCCACCGGCCGCGCCCCGCGCACCGACGACATCGGCCTGGACACCGTCGGCCTGGAACCGGGCTCCTGGCTGCCGGTCGACGACACGCTGCGGGTCGAGGGCAGCGACTGGCTGTACGCGTGCGGCGACGTCAACCACCGGGCGCTCCTCACCCACCAGGGCAAGTACCAGGCGCGGATCGCGGGCGACGCCATCGGGGCCCGCGCCGCCGGCGCCTCCCTGGACACGGAGCCGTGGGGCGCCCACGCCGCCACCGCCGACCACCACGCCGTCCCGCAGGTCGTCTTCACCGACCCGGAGGCCGCCGCCGTGGGCCTCTCGCTGGCCGAGGCGGAACAGGCCGGCCACCGGGTCCGCGCGGTGGACGTGGACATGTCCTCCGTGGCCGGGGCGGGACTGTACGGGGAGGGCTACCGGGGCCGCGCCCGCATGGTCGTCGACCTGGACGAGAACATCCTGCGCGGCGTCACGTTCGTCGGCCCCGGCGTGGGCGAACTGCTGCACTCCGCGTCCGTCGCCGTCGCCGGGCGGGTCCCGGTCGACCGGCTGTGGCACGCGGTCCCGTCCTACCCGACGATCAGCGAGGTGTGGCTGCGGCTGCTGGAGGCGTACCGAGGCTGAACGCCCTTGCAGGTCAAGGGAGTTCGAAGCCGAGGGAGCGGGCGGCGGCCTCCGGCGTCGGCTGCGTCCAGCGCGCGGCCATGGCCTCGTGGGAGGCGAGCGAGCGCGGCTCGGCGCGGTCGACGTAGAGGACGCCGTCGAGGTGGTCGGTCTCGTGCTGCACGATGCGGGCCGGCCACCCGGTGAACACCTCGTCCACCGCACGGCCGTGCTCGTCCCACGCCCGCAGCCGCACCTCGGCGTGCCGCGCCACCACCGCCTGCCAGCCCGGCACGCTCAGACAGCCCTCGTAGAACGCGGCCCGGCGGGCCCCGACCGCCTCGTACGACGGGTTGACCAGCACCCGGAACGGCTGCGGCACCCGCTCGCGGGCGATCCGCACCTCCTCGGACACCGGCGCCGGGTCCTCGATCACCGCGATCCGCAGCCCCACCCCCACCTGCACGGCGGCCAGCCCCACCCCCGGCGCGGCGCGCATGGTGTCCCGCAGCGCCTGGACGAACCGGGCCAGCAGCTCGGGCGCCAACTGCCCGTCGTACGGCTCGGCGGGGCGGCGCAGCACCGGGTCGCCGGCCGCGACGATGGGCAACGGACCGCCCGGAGCGAGGAGTTCGGTGACCTGCTCGGCAAGCGGCGTACGCGCACGGGGAGAAGCCATCGCGCCAGCATGCCACGTACCGTCGCCGCCCGGCGGGAGCGCCGGCCGGGTGAAGTAGCGTGGTGCGACACGCCGACGCCGGAAGGGGACACGGACATGGTGGCGCAGCACCGGCGGGCCCGGCGCGGGCAGGGCGAACTGGAGAGCCAGGTCCTCGGCGCGCTGCGGGCGGCGGACGGCCCGGTCACCGCCGCCTGGGTGCGGGACAGGCTCGGCGGCGACCTCGCCCACACCACCGTCGTCACCATCCTCACCCGGCTGCTCGCCAAGGACGTGGTCTCCCGCGAACGCCGGGGCCGCTCCTTCGCGTGGACGCCCACCGCGGACGTCGCCCGGCTCGCGGCGCTGCGGATGCGGCGGCTGCTGGACGGCGAACGCGACCGCGAGGCCGTCCTCGCCAGCTTCGTCACCGCCCTGCCCCCGGGCGACGAACAGGTGCTGCGCGCCCTGCTCGAAACGGCCGAGGACACGGCGGACCGCGGCGGGGAGGACCGGTGACCGGACGAGGCGCGCCGCCCGCGCCGGGCGGCGGCGCGAAGGGCTGACGCGGCATGGGTGTCTTCGTCTTCCTTCCGCTGGTGCTGCCGCTGACCGCCTGGCCGGTGGCCCGGCTGGCCGCACTCCACCTGCACCCGCGCACCGCCACCCGGCTGCTGACCGCGGTGGCGGTGGTCATGTCCGTGTGCAGCACGCTCTGCCTCGCCCTGCTCATGGTCGTCGGCACCGCCCAACTGCCCGGCAACCCGCTGCCGGACGGCTGGTCCGACCCCCAGGTCCGGGCCGCCGTGCCCTGCGACGGCATCGCCGGGCGCGCGGCGATCCCCGCCCTCGCGGCGGTCACGGCGTCCTGCGGGCGCACCCTGTGGCGCCACCGGCGCGTCATCCGGCGGGCCCGCCGGGCGCTGACCGGGCTGCCCGGTCCCCGGGTCGTCGTCCTGCCCGACAGCGCGCCGTACGCGTACGCGCTGCCCGGCGGCCACGGCCACGGCCATGGCCGCGTCGTGGTCACCACCGCCCTGCTGGCCGCCCTCGGGCCGGCCGAGCGGCGCGCCCTGTTCGCGCACGAACGCGCCCACCTCGCCTCCCGCCACCACCGCCATCTGCTCGCCGTGCACCTGGCGGCCCGCGCCAACCCGTTCCTGCGCCCGCTGCGCTCCGCCGTCCTCTACACCGCCGAGCGGTGGGCCGACGAGGCGGCGGCCCAGGCGGTCGGCGACCGGCGGGCGGTCGCCCGGGCGATCGGCAAGGCGGCGCTGCTGGCGCACGCCGCGCCCGCCCCGACCCTGCCCGCGCTGGCCGC
>NZ_BAABKC010000076.1:0-28009 GCF_039543625.1 Streptomyces similanensis
CGGCGCCGGGACGGGCGGGGGCGGTGGAGCCGGCCGCGCGGTGCGGCGCGTCGCGCTCGTGGTGTCCCCCGCACCGGACCCCCGCCGTCACCAGGACGGCCGCGAGGGCGCCCGTCCTGACCAGGCGGTAGGCGCGGGTCCGGTACCAGGGCCTGCGTCGGCGCCTACGCGGCGCCATGGGGGCGCCGGCGGATCAGCCGGACGTACGCGACCCCGCCGACCACGACCAGGCCGACGGCCGCGGCCCCGGCGACCGGGGAGAAGGCGTCGGCCGCGCTGACCAGACCGCCGCCGCCCGCGTGCACGCCGCCCTTCGGCCCCTGCCGGTCGTCATGGCCCGACGCGCCGCCGCCGCGCTGGCCGTTGTCGTCGTGCCCCTGGTCGCCGTCGTCGCGCCCCTGGTCGTCGATCTGACGGCCCGGCCCCTGCGCGCCCTGCTGGTGCTCCTCGTCGTGGCAGTCGACGCGGAACAGCTTCTCCTTGGAGATGCCCGCCACGGTCCAGATGAGCTTGTACTGACCGTCGGAGAGCATCAGCGGGTCGGTGTGGCCGGCGCCGTTGGCGAGCGGGATGGTGCCGGTGACGGTGGCCCGGGTGGGCAGCGGGGGCTGGGCCTGGATGGTGTAGCCGATGGTGGGCAGGACGTCGAAGTTGACGGCGTCGAGGTAGAACCGGCAGACGACGGGGTCGTCCTTGGAGACGCCGAACGGCACGCCCGCGCGGTGGATCTTGATGTCGCCGGCTTCCCCCTGCGCCATGGCGTCCGGCGCGGCCAGCCACGAGGCGCCCACCGCGGTGAGGGCCGTCAGGGCCGCGACGGCGCCGGCGCGGGAGCCGAGGGTCCGTGGGATCGTCAGGGTGGGCATGCGCGCTCCTCCGAGTCAGACGATTTTCATACAAATCGCTCTTTCACCTGACTCTCTTTCACACCCGCGCCCTCCGCCACGGCAACCCCGCCCGACGCGCCGCCGAAGATCACCCGCCCGGCTCAGTCCAGTACGCGGCTCAGATAGGCCCGCAGCAGTTCCCGGGTCTCCTCGATGACCTTCTCGTCGCCCTCGGGGTCGAGGCGGAAGGCGAGTTGGACGAGGGTGTCGGCGGTCTCGACGGCGATCAGGAAGACCCGGCGCAGGTTCTCGTCGGGCTCCCGGCGCAGGTAGCCGGAGAGCAACTGGGTGAGCCGGCGGGCCACCCGGTGGTTCGGCTCGGTGTGGCGGGTGCCGAGGGGGATCTGGTTGCCGAAGTCGACGAGGGAGAAGCCCGGGGCGGTGCGCTTCATCGCCAGGTACTCGTCGAGGACGGCGTCCACGGCGATGTGCCAGTGCCCGCCGCCCGCCCCCGCCGACGGGTCCGCGTCCTCGCCCGCCGCCTCGTCGGCGGTCCGCTGGAGGCGCTCCAGCACCCGTTCGGTGTAGCGCTCCAGGTTGCGCTGGGCGAGCGCGTCCGCCATCGCCCGCTTGTTGCCGAAGAAACGGTAGACGGAGCCGATCGGCACGCCCGCGCGCTGGGCCACGGCGCGGGTGCTCAGCTCGTCGTAGCCGACCTCGTCGAGGAGGTCGGCACAGGCGTCGAGGATCCTGGTCAGCCGTTCGGCGCTGCGCCGCTGCACGGGCGCGCGACGGAGCGAGGTCGCTTGGTGCACGGGCATCATGATGCATCCCCCGGCCCCCGGGGTGAACCGCGCCCTCCGCCACCCGCCGCCGCGCACCCCGCCGCACGCGCCGCCGCCGGACCGGCGGCCGGCGCCTGACCTGGCGTCACGTCCGGCACCTGACCTGGCGTCACGTCGGCGGCCGGCGCCCGGGCGATCGCCGTGGCCGGGGCGGATCCCGGCGCCGGTCCGGCGGCGCGTGTCCATGTCCCCGCCGGGTCCGGGGACGTGGCGGCCAGGACGGCGCGGACGGCCGCGAGAGGCGGTACGGAGGCCGGGGCGAGGTCCGGACGACCGGTGCCCCACGCTCCGGCGGACCCCGCGGCCCGCCCACCGTCGGCCCCCGTCCCGGCGGTTCCGGCCGACGAGCCCGGCACCGGACCCGGCTCCGCCGCCACCCCCGGCACGCCCGGCCCCGCCCCCATCGCCCTGGACGGCGCACCCGACGACGAGCCCGGACTCCGCGCGCCGCCCGACGAGACCGAACCCGGCGCACCCGAACCCGGCGCACCCGCCGACGAGCCGGCACCCGGCGCACCCGAGGACGAGCCCACACCCGCCGACGGCCCCGCTCCCGCCGACGCGCCTGCCCCCGACGACGGACCAGCAGCCGAGGACGCCCCCGCACCCGGCGCCGGTCCCGAGGCCGGTCCCGAGGCCGTGATGTCCGCCGTGCTCTGGACCGCGCTGCCCGACACCGCCCACACCGTGTCGTCGTCGGCGTAGAGACGGGCGGTGACGTGGTGGGTGCCGCGTGGGACGAGGCGGGCGGAGAGGCGGTAGTCGGGGGCGCGCAGGCGGCCGACGGGGCGGCCGTCCACCAGCAGGCGGGCCAGACCGCGGCCCGCCGCCGCCCGCGCGGCCGTGCCGGCCGGCGAGAAGCGGAAGCGCCGGACGGTCAGCCGCACGTCCCAGCTGCCGTCGGCGTCGGGCCGTACCTCCACGCCGACCTCGGGCGCCTCCTGCCGAGCCACCTCGCGGTAGGGGCGTCCCTCCTCGTCGGTGTGATCGATGACCTTGCCCACGGGTGCGGGCGACTTCTCCTGCGTACCGCTCCCCCGCGCACCGCCCGCACCGCAGCCGGCCGGTCCGGCCCACAGCAGGGCGCAGACCGCGAGCGCGGCGAGAGATCCGCGCGTCCTCGACGTCATGACCGGAGGGTAGAACAACGGTGCGACGAGCCGAATCCCCCTGAAGTCGGGTTCCGGTTCCGCCCGAAGGGCGACCGAGGCCCTCTTGCGCCGGCGAAAACGCAATCCTACGGTGTTCCATAGGAATCAGTCCGCAAGGGAGCGAAGATGAGCGGGGACGCACGCAAGAGGGCCGAGGCACTGGCCTACCTCTCCGGATTCGGCAATGAGCACAGCTCGGAGGCCGTTCCCGGCGCACTGCCGGACGGCCGCAACTCGCCGCAGCGCGCGCCCCTCGGGCTCTACGCGGAACAGCTCAGCGGCACCGCGTTCACCGAGCCGAGGGCGCACAACCGCCGCTCCTGGCTCTACCGCGTACGCCCCTCGGCCGCGCACCCGAAGTTCGTCCGCACCGGCAACGGCCGGCTGCGCACCGCGCCGTTCAACCAGGCGGTGCCCGACCCCAACCGGCTGCGCTGGAACCCGCTGCCGGAACCGGAGCCCGGCACCGACTTCGTCAAGGGCCTGTGGACGCTCGGCGGCAACGGCGACGCCACCCAGCGCACCGGCATGGCGGTGCACCTCTACCACGCCGACTCCTCGATGGAGCGCGTCTTCAGCGACGCGGACGGCGAGCTGCTGATCGTCCCGGAGAGCGGCGGGCTGCTGCTGCACACGGAGTTCGGACGGCTGCACGCCGAGCCGGGCGAGGTGGCGCTGATCCCCCGCGGCGTGCGCTTCCGCGTCGAGCTCCTCGACGCCACCGCGCGCGGCTACGTCTGCGAGAACTACGGCGCCGCCTTCCGCCTGCCCGACCTCGGCCCGATCGGCGCCAACGGCCTCGCCAACGCGCGGGACTTCCGCGCGCCGGTCGCCGCCTACGAGGACGCCGAGGGGCCGGTGGAGGTGGTGAACAAGTTCTGCGGCAACCTGTGGACCGCCACCTACGACCACTCCCCGCTCGACGTCGTCGCCTGGCACGGCAACTACCTGCCGTACGTCTACGACCTGCGCCGCTTCAACGTGATCGGGACGATCTCCTACGACCACCCGGACCCGTCGATCTTCACGGTGCTGACCTCGCCGAGCGACACCCCGGGGCTCGCCGGGGTGGACTTCGTGGTGTTCGCGCCGCGCTGGCTGGTGGGCGAGGACACCTTCCGGCCGCCGTACTTCCACCGGAACGTGATGAGCGAGTACATGGGCCTGATCGAGGGCGCCTACGACGCGAAGGCGGAGGGCTTCGTGCCGGGCGGCGGCTCGCTGCACAACATGATGTCGGCGCACGGGCCGGACCGGGAGACCTTCGACCGGGCGAGCGCGGCCGAGCTGCGGCCGCAGAAGATCGACGACGGGCTGGCGTTCATGTTCGAGACCCGCTGGCCGGTGACGCTGACCCCGCACGCGGCCCGCGCCGACCATCTCCAGGGGGCCTACGACGACGTCTGGCAGGGCATGGAGCGGCACTTCCGCCCCGCGCGCTGATCCCGCGCCGACCTTGCACTGACCGGCCCCTACCGGTACGGATGGCCCCGTGACCTCCTTCGCCCCGGATTCGATCGTCCTGAACCGCAAGCTGCCGCTGTGGTACCAGGTGTCGCAGTCGCTGCGCGCCTCGATCCTCGGCCGCTCGTCCCGCGATCCGCTGCGCCTGCCCACCGAGGAGCAGCTGGCCGGGCACTACGGGGTGAGCGTGCTGACCATGCGGCAGGCGCTGAAGGAGCTGGAGGACGAGGGGCTGATCAGCCGGCACCGGCGGCGCGGCACGTTCATCGAGCCCGCGGCGCTGCGCGGCGCGCCCGTGCGGCTGCTGGGCTCGGTGGACGCGATCGTGGCCCAGCAGTCGGGCATGACGACCGAGCTGCTGGCGCACGGCACGGCGCCGGTGCCCGCCGAACTCGCCGAGTTCTTCCCGGATCTCGGCGAGGTGGCGACGTACCACCGGCTGCGCGGCGACGAGAAGACCGGCGAGCCGACCAACCACGCCCGCAACTACGTCCGTCCGGAGCTGGCGCGGCGGATATCCCCGGGCGATCTGGTGCGCTGGCCGATGACCAAGGTGCTGCGGGACGTGGTGGGCGCGGACATCAGCCGGATCACGGACACCGTGGAGGCGCGGCTGGCCGACCCGGAGACCGCCCGGCTGCTCGATGTGCCGCTGCTCAGCCCGATCCTGCACTACACGGGCGTCACCTACGACACGGCGGGCCGCCCGCTGGACGTGGTGGTCATCAACTACCGCGGCGACCGCTTCTCGTTCACCGTCACCCTGGAGGCCACCTGAGCGCGCCCCCGCCCCTTTCCCGCCCGAAGCGCGCAGGCCGTACGATTCCCGGCGTGCCGTACGACGACGACGCTCCGCCGCTGGCGGACCTCATGCCGTGGTCCGTCGCACCGCCGCGACTCGGGCGGGGCTGGCCGACGGCTCCCGACGACGCCTGTCTGCGGGCCCGCTGGGAGGCTCTGCTGCGGGCCGCGGGCGCGGAGCGGGCGGCCCTGTTCGAGCCGACTCGGGCGCGCACCGCGTACTCGGCCGTGGGCCAGCTGCCGGGCCGTCCGGGCGGCACGGAGAAGCTGATCCGGGCCTCGGGTCCGTGCCCGGAGCCGGTGCGGGTGCTGGCGGCGCCCTTCGACGAGCGGTGGCTGATCCCCGACCACCGGCTGATCGACGCGGCCCGGCCGGAGCTGTGGCGGGTGGCGGACGCCCGGCAGGTGTTCGTGGTGGAGACGCCCGCCGCCCCGGGCGCCGGGCAGCCGCCGCTGCTGGCCACCTCGCTGGTCCCGCTGGTCCGCCCGGCCCGGATCCGCCCGCTGTACCGCCGCCCGGCGGGCCGGGAGCCGAATCTCGCGCCCGGTCTGCTGGAGCACCTGGCCGCCCGCCTCGGGCACGCGCCCGCGCCCGAGGACCTGCTCGCCTGGACGCTGACGGCGGCCCGGCCGGCGCCGGACGGCCCCGTCGTCCCGCTGACCGGGGACGCGGAGCGCTGGGCGGCCGGTGTGGCGGCGGGCCGCCGCGCCCTGTGGCTGATGCGGCGCGACGGCGAGCGCCCCAAGCTGCCCGGCGGCCGCCGCCCCTACGTCCGCGCGCCGCTGCCGCCCCGGCCGCTCGCCCTGCGCTACGACCGCGACGAGGAGGCGCTGTACCTCGACGAGGGCCGCGTCTCACCGGTGCCGGCGGCGGCCTGGGACTTCGAGACCGGTTCCGGCCGGGTGCTGGAGCAGTGGTTCGCGGCCCGCACCGGGCCCGCCGGGGCGGACGGCCTCGCGGCGATCGGTCCGGCCGCCTGGCCGCAGGCGTGGACCTCCGAGCTGCTGGAGCTGATCACGGTCCTGGCGCTGCTCGCCGAGGCCCGGCCCGAACCGCCGCAGGCGGTGCCCGACCCGGTCGGGGCCGCCGAGCTGCGGGCCGCGGGCGTGCTGCCGGCGCCGGAGTCCGCGCGCCGGCCGGCCACCGTCCTCGACCACCAGGAGGAGGGCCCCGAGGGCCAGTTCGCCCTGATCTGAGGGCGTCCCCGGCGCGGCGCCGCGCGCCTCAGCCGCGCGGCGCGAAGCCGTCCAGCACCCGCGTCACCGCCCGTTCGAACACCGCCTCCAGGTCGATGGGGCCGGCGTCCTCGGTGAAGGCCGCCGCCAAGCGCGGGTAGGCGCCGGTGGCGACCCGGCCGCCCAGGTAGGCGATCCGCACGGCGGTCTCCTCCGCCTCCGACCAGGGCAGGGAGCGGGTGCGCTCGGCGGTGGCCAGCTCGTTGGAGACGTACATGGTCACCACGGCGTTGAGCATGGCGATCAGTTCCATCTTGGTGCCGGAGGCCGCCTCCAGGGGGTCCAGGCAGGTCAGGCAGTGCTCCAGATAGCGCAGGGCGTTGGGGCTGAAGCCGTAGATCCCGGACATCAGGCGGGGCAGCCAGGTGTGACGGCGCATCAGCTCGCGTGACTGGTGCGCGACCCGGCGCAGGTCGGCGCGCCAGTCGCCGCTCGGCTCCCACAGCTCGTGCTCGCCGCTGACGGCGTCCACCATCAGCTCGTACAGGTCCTCCTTGCGGGGGACGTAGTTGTACAGCGACATGGTGCCGCAGCCCAGTTCGGCGGCGACGTGCCGCATCGAGACCGCGTCCAGACCGCCGGCGTCGGCGATCCGCACGGCCGCCGCGGCGACGTCGGCGCGCGTGTACGCGGGCTTCGGGCCCCGGCCGGTCCGCTCCGGACGGGCCCAGATCACTTCGGGTCGGGCCGTACGGCCGGCCATGGTTCACCACCTCGCCCCACCATCGTAGTTACGTACGGCGTACGTAGTGCGCTATGGTCGGGCCATGACTTCTACGTACGCTGTACTGAGTGAAGGTCTGGAGAAACGGTTCGGTCGGGTCCATGCCGTGCGCGGCCTGGACCTGGCGGTCGCCGAGGGCACGGTCTGCGGGGTGCTCGGGCCCAACGGCGCCGGCAAGACGACGGCCGTGCGGCTGCTGACCACGCTGCTGCGGCCGGACGCGGGCTCGGCCCGGGTGGCCGGGTTCGACCTGGTGCGCGAGCCGGCCGCCGTGCGCCGCGCGATCGGGGTGACCGGCCAGGACACCTCCGTCGACGTGGATCTCACCGGTCGGCAGAACCTGCGGCTGTTCGCCCGGCTGCACCGCGTGCCGGACCCGGCGGCGCGCGCCGACGAGCTGCTGGAGCGGTTCGGCCTCACCGAGGCCGCCGGGCGGTGCGCCTCGGCCTACTCGGGCGGGATGCGCCGCCGGCTGGACCTGGCGGCCAGTCTGCTGCGCCGGCCCGCCGTGCTGTTCCTGGACGAGCCGACCACCGGCCTCGACCCGGCCAGCCGCAACCGCATCCGGGAGGCCGTGCGCGAGCTGAAGGAGCGGGGCACCACGGTGGTGCTGACCACCCAGTACCTGGAGGAGGCCGACCAGCTGGCCGACGAGATCGCCGTGGTGGACCGCGGGCGGGTCGCGCACACCGGCTCCCCGGCCCGGCTCAAGGCGCTGATCGGCACGCACGCCGAGGCCGTCCTCGCCGACGCCGCCGAGCTGCCGCGGGCGGCGGCCGTGCTGGACCGGCTCACCGGCGCGCGACCGGTGCTCGACCACGAGCGGGCCACCGTCGGCGCGGTCTGTGCCGACCCGACGCTCACCCTGCCCCGGCTGGTGCGCGAACTCGACGCGGCGGGCGTGCTGCTGCTCGACGCCCGCCTCCGGCCGCCCACCCTGGACGACGTCTTCCTCCGGCTGACCGAAGACACCCCCGTGAAGGAGACCGCGGCATGAGCGCGCTCGCGTACGACGGCCTGGCGATGACGGGCCGGCAGCTGCGCCGGGTCCGCAACAACCCGGGCCTGGCGATCCTGACCCAGATCATGCCCATCAACATGCTGCTGTTCTTCGGCTACGTCTTCGGCAGCGCGCTGGCGATGCCCGGCCGGGAGTACCGCGCCTTCCTGGTGCCCGGGCTGCTGGCGGCGACGGCGGCGGGCGGGATCATGACGGGGATGTTCCAGGCGGCGCAGGACACGCACCGGGGCGTGGCGGACCGTTTCCGCGCCATGCCGGTGAGCCGGGCGGCGGTGCCGCTCGGGCAGGCGGCGGCCGACCTGGTCGTCACCGCGCTCGGCACGGTGCCGCTGCTGCTGGTCGGGCTGGCGGTGGGCTGGCGGATCGAGGGCGGCGCGGTGCGGGCGCTGGGCGCGGTGGCCCTGCTGCTGCTGTTCCGCTTCGCGTGCACCTGGGCCGGCATCCTGCTGGGACTCCTCTCGCGCAGCGAGGAGGCGGCCGGTCAGCTGGGCGCGTCCACGTTCGTCCTGCCGCTGCTGTCCAACGCCTACATCCCCACCGGCAACCTGGCCGGCTGGCTGCGCGCCCTGGCCGAGTGGAACCCGATCAGCGCGGTCACGGCCGCCCTGCGCGGTCTGTTCGGCGGCTCCCCCGTCCCGCACGGCGCCGCCTGGCCGGTGGCGCACCCGGTCGCCGGAACGCTGGCTTGGAGCGTCCTGCTGATCGCGCTGTGCGCGCCCCTGGCCGTGCGCCGGTACGCGCGCGGCGAGCGCTGAGCCGCGGCCCGCCGGGGGCGGACGCTGCTGACAAGGCGGGCGCGCGCGGGTCATGATCCAGCGCATGGACCAGCTTCCCCCGCCCCTGGAGGGCATCACCGTCGTCGCCGTCGAACAGGCCGTCTCGGCCCCCTTCGCCACCCGGCAGCTCGCCGATCTCGGCGCCCGGGTGATCAAGGTCGAGCGGATCGACGGCGGCGACTTCGCGCGCGGCTACGACACCGCGGCCGGCGGTCTCGCCTCCCACTTCGTGTGGTGCAACCGCGGCAAGGAGTCGATAGCGCTGGACCTGAAGGACCCGCGGGGCCTGGCGGTGGTGCGGCGGCTGGTCGCGGACGCGGACGTGTTCGTGCAGAACCTCGCCCAGGGCGCCGCCGCCCGGCTGGGCCTGGACGCGGCCGCCCTGTGCGCCGCGCACCCGCGGCTGATCGCCGTGGACATCTCGGGCTACGGCGCGGGCGGCCCGTACGCGGACAAGCGGGCGTACGACATGCTCGTGCAGTGCGAGGCCGGTCTGGTGTCGGTGACCGGGACGCCCGGGCAGCCGGTGAAGGCGGGCATCCCGGCGGCGGACGTCGCGGCGGCCATGTACGCCTTCTCGGGGGTGCTGGCCGCGCTGGTGCGGCGCGGCACGACCGGGCGGGGCGGGCAGGTGGAGGTGTCGATGCTGGAGGCGCTGGCCGAGTGGATGGGGCATCCGCTGCACCACGCGATGCACGGCGGGAGCGCCCCGGCGCGCACCGGCCTCGCGCACGCCGTAATCGCGCCCTACGACGCGTACGGCACGGCGGACGGCGGGCGGGTGCTGCTGTCGGTGCAGAACGACCGGGAGTGGCGCAGGCTCGCCGAACAGGTGCTGGAGCGGCCGGAGTTGGCTCGTGACCCGGCGTTCGCGACGAACGCGGCGCGGGTGGAGCGCCGGGAGCGCGTGGACGAACTGGTCGGCGAGGCACTGGGCGCGCTGGGCGCCGACGAGGCGCAGGCGCGGCTGGAGGGCGCGGGAATCGCCTGCGCGCGCCTGCGGGACGTGCACGAGGTGGCCGGGCATCCGCAGCTGGCGGCGCGGGAGCGGTGGCGGGAGGTGGGGACGCCGACCGGGCCGCTTCGGGCGCTGCTGCCGCCGATCACCCTGCCGGGCGGGGCCGAGGCGCGGATGGGGGACGTACCCGCGCTGGGGCAGCACACCGAGGCGCTGCTGCGAGCCGTGGGGATGCCGGCCGACGAGATCGCGGCGTTGCGCCGGGACGGGGTGGTGGCCTGATCGCGGACGGCCTGATCGCGGATGCCGCCGAGCGGCTCCGGGGACGCCGGGACGTCTCCGGAGGGCGCCGGCGCGGTCAGCGACCGCCGAACAGCGAGCGGCGCAGCCGGCGCAGGGGCGCGAACAGCGACACCCGGCTCACCCGTGCGCCCCTGCCCGTGCGGTCGTGCGCGGTGTCACGCGCGGTCAGCTCGCGCATCAGCAAGGTCGCCTCGGCCGCTTCGCGCTGCGGGATGGCAGGGCCGCCCAGCACCGCGAGATGGCGGTCGAGACGCGAGCTGGTCGCGCTGCTGCCGCAGGTGATCGCAGGGACCCTCGCCCTGCTGCGCACTGTTATCTGCTCCATGTCACTCCCCACCCGTACGAGTCCACCCGGCCCGGGCAGAGTAACCCTATCTCCCCATGGAGGCTTGCGGGTATCGCGGTCACAGGATTCACCTTCCCCGTAAGGGTGTTGACGACTACTCTCCGAATCCGACCGATTTCACGGCGAGTTGGACAATCGGCTGGCCGTCGGGCCGGGCCGGCCCCTCTTAGGGTTCCACGGTTACGGCCAGTGATGCCGCCGAGTTGGCGTGGCCGGCGACGGACGGAGGCGGGTCGCCCGCGGGAAGTCAGCGGCGAATCCGCCAGAAGCCCGCGAGAAGCCCGCGAGAAGCCCGGGGGATCGCGGTGGTGCGCCGGGGCGCGCGGCCCGGAGCCGGGGCGCGCTGCCACGCGGTGGAGCCGGGCGCCCGCTCAGGGTGAGCGCCGCGCGCCCTTCGCGGGCGGAAGCGATCACTCCGATACGGCGGTCCGGACGTCGCCGTCGGCGGTGGTCCGGGCATCCGTCCGGGCGTCCGTCCGGGCGTCGGCGGCGGCGCGAACGTGGGCCATCTCACGTGGCCCGTCTCGCCGTGCGCCGGGCGGGAGTTCGGCCGCGAAGCGAGACGGAGACCCCGGGTGCGGGGTCTCCGTCTCGTGCGCCGGACGCGGGGCCGCCGGGTGGATCAGGCGGCGTTGGTGAGGACCGGGAGGTAGGCGCCGGCCTGGCCGTCGGCCGTCGGGTGGTAGGACTCGCCGATGTCGAGCCAGTTGACGCTGTGCAGCCAGGAGTCGCCGGAGCAGATCTCGTGTCCGGTGAAGGGGGTGCGCACGTCGCCGAAGGCGAAGCCGTGGTTGGCGGCGGCCTTGGCGATGGTGCTGTTCATGAGGTCGGAGGCGCCGTTGATGGCGGAGCGCTTGGTGTCGGACAGGCCGAGGCAGACCTGGCCGATCTGGTAGAAGCGCGGGTAGCCGATGACGACCACGCGGGCGGAGGGCGCCTTGCTGCGGATCACCGAGTAGAGGTTGTCGAGCTTGCCGGGAAGCGTCGAGGTGACGTACGACCGGGCGGTGTTGATGCGGGAGACGCAGGTGCTGTCGGACGAGGTCACACAGGTCGTCATGACGTCGGCGAAGCCGGCGTCGTTGCCGCCGATGGTGAGGGAGACCAGGGACGTGGCGGAGTTGAGCGACCCGAGCTGGTTGGCGAGGACGTCGTCGGTCTTGGCGCCCGAACAGGCGGTGAAGGAGAACGACGAGGGGGCGTGCGCGGCGTTCCAGAGGTAGGGGTACGCCTTGGTGCTGCGGTCGCAGTCGCCGCTGGAGCTGATGTAGCTGCCGGCGCCCACGCCCGAGGAGTAGGAGTCGCCGAGGGCCACGTATCCGCCTGCGGCCGCGCCCTGTTGGGACGCCTGCGCGGCGGCCGCTCCGGTCAGGGCCAGGCCGGCGGCGAGGAGAAGCGAGCTGACACGGGCGGCGATGCGGAAACGTCTCATGGAACCCTCCCTGTAGCAGGATCTCTGCGTCAACTGTGATACCGGCTACGCGCGTTGACAGGAAGTGTTCATGTCAAAAATTCTCCGGCGTTCAACTGCGGCGAGGGGCTCCGTACAGATGTCCGACACTCCGTCAGCAAGCCGCGGCGAGCGGGTTTCGTGAGCCGGGAGCCACCCTCACGGGTGGTGGGTGCGTCTTGACGGCCCCGCGCGACTGCGCGACATTGAAGCCCGGCATCCGGCGCTTCGGGGGGCAAAGTCGCCCATGCAGACCATCCCTGTCACGACAGCCGCGACGGACGGCGCCAAGCGGGCTCGGCCGGGTCCGGGGAGGGACCTGTCGCCGCTGCTCGCGGGCGCCGCGACGGCCGTCGCCGGCCTCGGGGCGCTGCTCGCGCTGACCGGCTCCGGCTCACCGCTGCGCGGCCCCACGACCCTCTTCTTCCTGCTCGCCGCGCCCGCCGCCGCGCTCGCCGCGCTGCTGCGCGGACTGGCCCCGGGCGCCCGGGCGCTCGTCTCGCTGGCGGGCGCCGTCGCCGTCGACATGCTGGTGGCCCAGGGCATGCTGGCCGTGCACCGCTGGTCGGTGAACGGCGGGATCGTGGCCGTGGGCGCCTTCAGCGCCCTGGTCCTGCTGTCGGTCGCCGTGGGGCGGTGGCGGGCCCGTGCGGTGAGAAGACGAGGCGTGTGACGTGGACGTGAGCGTGTACCGCCCCGGCGAACTGAGCGCCGCCGACCGGGCCGTGTGGACCGCGTGGCAGTCCAAGGCCCACCTGCACGGCGCGGCGGAGCTGGCCAACCCCTTCCTGGCACCGGAGTTCGCGCTCGCGGTGGGCCGGTGCAGACGCGGGGTCAGGATCGCGGTGGTGCGCGAGGGCGGGGAGCCGGTGGCCTTCTTCCCGTTCCAGAGATCGGCCGGCGGGGTCGGCCGGGCGGTCGGCCTCGGCGTCTCCGACTGCCAGGGCGTGGTGCACCGGCCCGGTTTCACCTGGGACGCCCACGCACTGCTGCGGGCCTGCGGGCTCGCCGTCTGGGAGTTCGACCATCTGGTGACGGGTCAGCGGCCGTTCGAGGCGGAGGCCGCCGGCGCCTTCCCGTCCCCGGTGCTGGACCTCGACCGGGGCTACGACGCCTATCTGCGCGAACTGCGCGTCCGCTCCCCGAAGTTCACCCGCACCACCCTCGCCAAGGACCGCCGGCTGGGCCGCGACGCCGGCCCGGTGACCTACGTCCACGACGAGCGCGACCCGGCCGCGCTGGCCACCCTGATGACCTGGAAGTCGGCGCAGTACCGGCGCACCGGGCGCAGCGACCGCTTCGCGCACGCCTGGATCACCGCCCTGGTCACCCGTCTCTTCCACACCCGCTCCGCGCCGTTCGCGGGCGTCCTGTCGGTGCTGTACGCGGGCGGCGAGCCGGTCGCCGCGCATTTCGGGCTGCGCACCGAGCGGGTCCTGGCGTGCTGGTTCCCGGCGTACGACCCGGCGTACGCGAAGTACTCCCCGGGCCTGGTGCTGCACCTGCGGATGGCCGAGGCGGCCGCCGCCGACGGCATCGCCTACCTCGATCTCGGCCGGGGCCAGAAGGAGTACAAGGACTCCCTCAAGACGCGTGAACTGAGCGTCTCCGAGGGCTGGGTGACGCGCCGCCACCCGGTGGCGTTCGGACACCGGGCGCGCCGCGCCCCGGTCCGGGCGCTGCGCAACGCGGTGCAGTCACGGCCGGAACTGTTCCAGCCGGCCGACCGACTGCTCAAAAAGATGGGGCAAATACGCTCAATACGTTCAAGTCACCAAAAATAATGAGCATCACGTACATCGGGGGGAAATCCAGGAAAGCGTGAGATCTGGTTGCAGGTCTTGCCATACTGGCTCAATCGTCAATACCGTCGTACATCTCACTCGCACCGGCCCGACCGCACGCGGTTCCAGGGGAGGGCTCAGGACCGGGACGGGCCGGAGTGAGGCGCGGTAGGGGGGTGCCGTGCTCGGTGGCCGCGAGGCCGTCGGGCCGTGCCGCGCGGTCGGCCGCCGCTGTCGGGGCGAACCGGCCAGTTCTGCCAGCTCACCCGGTGGGCCCGGGGACCGCTCCGCCGTGCCCGCCGGGTGAGAGCCCCCCTTTCGAACCGGACACACAGCCGGGCCGCCCGGGGGCGGGCGGTCCGCCGGACGAGAGGGACACAACCCATGAGCTCAGTTCTGCGCCCGCCGGCCGCGGGCCCGGACCCGTCCACGGCCGGTCAGTACCGGCCCATCTCCTCACACCTGGCCATCACGCCGCCGGTGAGCGTGGTGATCCCCGCCATGAACGAGGCGGAGAACCTGCCCTACGTCTTCAAGACACTGCCGGACTGGATACACGAAGTGGTGCTCGTCGACGGCGATTCCACCGACGCCACCGTGGCGGTCGCCCGCGAACTGTGGCCGAAGGTGCGGGTCGTCCCGCAGCGGGGCAAGGGCAAGGGCGACGCGCTGACCACCGGCTTCGCGGCGTGCACCGGCGACATCATCGTGATGGTCGACGCGGACGGCTCCGCCGACGGCGGCGAGATCGTCAGCTACGTCTCCGCCCTGGTCTCGGGCGCCGACTTCGCCAAGGGCTCCCGCTTCGCCAACGGCGGCGGCACCGACGACATGACCTTCGTGCGCAAGCTCGGCAACCGCGTCCTGTGCGCCGTCGTCAACCGCAAGTTCGGCGCCCGCTACACCGACCTGTGCTACGGCTACAACGCGTTCTGGCGGCACTGCCTGGACAAGATCGAGCTGGACTGCACCGGCTTCGAGGTCGAGACCCTGATGAACATCAGAGTCGTCAAGGCCGGCCTGAAGGTGCAGGAGATCCCCAGCTACGAGTACCTGCGCATCCACGGCGCCAGCAACCTGCGCGCGGTGCGGGACGGGCTCAGGGTGCTGCGGGTGATCCTCGCCGAGCGGTCCAACCGGCGCGAGCTGCGCCGCCAGGAGCGGCACTCCCCGATGCTCGGCGCGTTCCCGGGAGACCCGGAGGACCTGTCTTGACCGGTCCCGGCATCTCCGTCGTGATCTGCGTCTACACCGAGGACCGCTGGGAGGACATCCTCGCGGCGGTCGCCTCGGTGCGGGCGCAGTCCCGGCCGGCCCAGGAGATCCTGCTGGTCGTGGACCACCACCGCGCGCTGCTGGAGCGGCTGGCCGAGCGGTACGCGCCGCCCGGGGCGGACGGCGGGGTGCGGGTGCTCGCCAACGCGGGCCCGCGCGGCCTGTCCGCCGGCCGCAACACCGGCATCGCCGCCTCCCGGGGTGAGGTGATCGCCTTCCTGGACGACGACGCGGTGGCCGAGCGGGACTGGCTGCGCCGCTTCGCCGAGGCCTACGCCGACCCGAAGGTGTGGGCGGTGGGCGGCCGTACGGAGCCCGTGTGGGCGTCGGGCCGCCGGCCGGCCTGGTTCCCGGAGGAGTTCGACTGGGTGGTGGGCTGCACCTACCGGGGCCTGCCGCCGGGCCGGGTCCGGGTGCGCAACGTGCTGGGCGGCAACGCCTCCTTCCGGCGCGCCGCGTTCGACGCGGCGGGCGGCTTCGCCACCGGCATCGGCCGGGACGGCGACCGGCGCCCGCTGGGCTGCGAGGAGACCGAGCTGTGCATCCGGCTCAGCCGGGCCCGCCCGGACGCGGTGCTCCTGATCGACGACCGTGCGGTCATCCACCACCGGGTGCCGCACGCCCGCGAGCACTTCCGCTACTTCCGCGCCCGCGCCTGGGCCGAGGGCCTGTCCAAGGCGCTGGTGGCCCGCAGCGTCGGCGCGGCCAGGGGCCTGGAGTCCGAACGCCGCTACGCCACGCGGGTGCTGCCCGCCGGGGTGGCGCGCGGGCTGCGGGACGCGCTGCTGGCCCGCGAGGGGGGTGCGGGCCGGGCCGGGGCGATCGTCGCCGGGGTGCTGACGGCGGCCGGCGGTTACGCCGTCGGCAGTGTCCGGGCCGCCCGCCGGGGCGGCACGGCGTTCCGGGTGCCGGGCGTCGGGAGGCCCTTGGCGCCCCCGGCCGCGCCCGCCTCGCCGCCCGGGACGGGCCGGGCGGCGGCGGGCGGTGTGAGGGCGGGTGCGGACGAGAAGGAGTCGGGCGGTGACCGGGCCGGAGCGCACGTCGAAGCAGCCGACGACGACAGGCCCGGAGCAAGTGCAGAGACCGTCGGCGGCGACCGGGCCGGGGCGGCTGGAGGAACCGTCGGCGGCGGCGTGGCCGGGGCCGACGGGGAAGCGGTGGGGGGACGATCCGTATGAACGCGTCCGTGCCGGTGCTGATGTACCACGCGGTCGCCGGTGAGCCGAACGCGGCCACCCGCGGCCTGTCCGTGTCCCCCCGGGCGTTCGCCGAGCAGATGGCGGTGCTGCGCGAACTGGGCCGCCACCCGGTCACCACGGCCGAGCTGGCCGCCCACTGGCGTACCCCCGGCTCCCGGCCGCTGCCCGCCGACCCGGTCCTGATCACCTTCGACGACGGCTACGCGGGCGTCCACCGGCACGCCCTGCCCGTCCTGGCCGAACACGCCTTCGCGGCCACGCTGTTCGTCTCCACCGGCTGGCTGCGGGGCGCGTACGACACCGGCGGCGGCCCGGACGCCATGCTCGACTGGGACCAGGTGCGCGAACTGGCCGCCGGCGGTGTCGAGATCGGCGGGCACAGCCACACCCACCCGCAGCTCGACCAGCTCGACGACGACGCTCTGTGGACGGAGCTGATCCGCTGCAAGGAGATCATCGCGGGCGAACTGGACGCCGTGCCCCTCTCGTTCGCCTACCCCTACGGCTACTCCAGCCGCCGGGTACGCGCCCGGGTCAGGGCGGCCGGCTACCGGCAGGCGCTCGCCGTGGGCAACGGGCCGGCCCGCCGCGGCCAGGGCCCGTACGCGATGCGGCGGCTGACCGTGCGCCGCACCACCACCGTCGAGGAGTTCACCCGGCTCGTCCAGGGCCGCCCGCTCGTCCGCGACGTCGCCCGGGACCGGGCCCTCACCAAGGGCTACGCCCTGGTCCGCAGAGCCCGCGGGCTCGGCCGGAAGGCTTCCCTCACCCGTGTCTGACACGACCACCACCACCGAGGAGACGGCGCCCGGAACCGGGGCGGCCGAACGGCCGGGACGCCGGCCGCGCCTGCCCGGCCGGAGCGAGAGCACCGGCGGCCAGCTGTTCCGCAACGCCTACGCGCTGATGCTCAACACCGGGATCTCCGCGGTGCTGGGCCTCGGCTTCTGGCTGGTCGCCGCCCGCTACTACTCCGACTCCGCGGTCGGCCAGGGCTCCGCGGCGATCGCCGCCATGAAGTTCCTGGCCGGGCTGACCGCGGTGACCCTCACCGGCGCCCTGGCCCGGTTCATCCCGGTCTCCGGCCGCGCCACCGGACGCCTCGTCGCCCGCACCTACGCGGGCAGTTCGCTCGTCGTGGCGTGCGCGGCGGCCGTGTTCCTGCTGACGCTGGACACCTGGGGGCCGTCGTACCGCTTCCTGCACGGGCTCTCGCACGGGCTCGGCTTCATCGCCGCCGTGATGGCGTGGAACCTGCTCACCCTCCAGGACGGGGTGCTGACCGGGCTGCGCAGCGCGCCGTGGGTGCCGGTGGGCAACACGGTGTTCTCGGCGGTGAAGCTGGCGCTGCTGGTGAGCCTGGCCGGCGCGCTCGCCACGACCGGGGTGTTCGTCTCCTGGGTCGTCGCCATCGCCACCTCCGTGGTGCCGCTGGGCTGGCTGGTGTTCCGGCGGCTCGTGCCCCGGCACACGGCGGCGACCGAGCGGCACGCCAAGCCGCCGGACGCCCGGGAACTGGTGCGCTTCCTGGCCGGCGACTACACCGGCTCGCTGTTCTCGCTCGCCGTGGTCTACCTGGTGCCGGTCCTCATCGCCTCGCAGGTCAGCTCGGCCGACAACGCCTACTTCTACATCACCACGACCATCGGCGGCACCGTCAACCTGCTCGCCATCAACATGGGCGCCTCGCTGACCGTGGAGAGCTCGCACGACCCGGCGCGACTGGCCGCCAACACCCGGGCCGCGCTGGGGCGGATGGCCCGGATCATGCTCCCGGTCTGCGGGCTGCTGTTCCTCCTCGCGCCGCGGATCCTGCACGTCTTCGGCGACGGCTACGCGCACGCGGCGACCCCGCTGCTGCGCTGGTTCGCGGTCGGCGCGCTGCTGCGGGTCGTGATGGAGACGTACTTCGCGGTGCTGCGCGCGCAGAGCCGCACCGCCGGACTGGCCTGGCTCCAGGGCCTGTTGTGCGTGCTGGTACTCGGTCTGACGGTGCTGCTGCTGCCTCGGATGGGGCTGACCGGCGCGGGCGTGGCGGAGATCTCCAGCCTCGCCGTGATCGTGGCGATCGCCGCGCCCCGGCTGTACCGGACCCTCCGGGCGGCGCCCGCCCGGGGCGTGCCCGAGGACACGGCGCCCGACGGGGACCTCGCCGACCTGGGAGCGGGCGCGGACGGCGCCGTGCCGGCGCGGCGGCGGCCCGCCTGGGCGCGGGAGTCCGACACCCTCGCGCTCGGCCCGCACCTCGACTTCGACCACGTGGAACGCCGCCCCGACGTACGCCCCGGCCCGGGCACGCCGCCGGCCGGCGCCGCCGGGGCGGACGGGGCGGACGAGGCGGAAGCGGCGGCCGAGCGGGAGGCGGACGCGCCGGAGCCGCCCCCAAAGGACGACGCTCCCCCGCCCTCCGCCGGGCTCACCCGTTCCGGGGTCGTCCTCGGCTGTCTGCTGGTGGCCGCGCTGCTGCTGTACTGGGTGCCCGCGCTGCGCCTGGACGACGCCGATCTGGACCGGATGGGCGGGCTCGGTCTGATCTCCGTGCTGCCGCCGGCGACGCTGGCCGGTGCGGCGCTGCTGGTCGTGGTGTTCGCCGCGCTGCTCCGGCCGGGCCGCGAACACCGGGCGCTGCTGCTGGTCACGCTGCTGGCCACCGTGGTCTCGCTGCACGCGCTGCCCGCGGTGATCGAGAGCGAGCCGCGGTTCGCGACCGCCTGGCAGCACCTCGGCTTCATCGACTACATCGACCGCACCGGTTCGGCCGTCCCCGACCTGGACGCCCGCTGGAGCTGGCCGGGGTTCTTCGCGGTGGCCGCGTTCACCGCCAGGGCCTGCGGTCTGAGCGACCTCACCGAGGTCATCCGCTGGTGGCCGCTGACGATCCAGCTCCTCTACCTGCCGCCGATGTTCCTGCTGACCCGGGCGCTGCGGGCGAGCTGGCGGGCCAAGTGGACCGGGGTGTGGATCTTCGTGCTGGGCGGCTGGGTCGGCCAGGACTACTTCTCCCCGCAGGGCTTCACCTATCTGCTCTACCTGGTCTTCGCGGCGATCCTGCTGGTCTGGTTCCGGGCGCCGCGCGTGCTGTGGACGACGGCGCGGCCCGGCGAGGCGGAGGTCGAGCCGACGACCCGGCGGCAGCGGACGGTGCTGCTCGCGGTGGTGTGCGGCCTGTTCGCCGCCACCGTCCCGGCCCACCAGCTCACGCCGTTCGTGATGCTGGGCGTGCTGGCCGCGCTCGTCCTGGTGGGCCGGTGCGAACTGCGCGGCCTGCCCGTCCTGTTCACGGTGCTGGTGGTGTTCTGGCTGGGCTTCATGGCCGAGCCGTACTGGTCCGGGCACTTCGACGAGCTGTTCGGCGGGGTCGGCGGGGTCGGCGGCAACGTCTCGACGTCCGTCTCGGGCCGTATCGCGGGCGGTGACCCCACGCACAAGCTGGTGCTGTACACCCGGGTGCTGCTGGCCGGCACGGTGCTGGCGCTTGCCTGCTGGGGCTGGTGGCGGCGGCGCGCGCACCAGTACCGCGACCGGGCGCTGCCGGTGCTGGCCTTCGTGCCGTTCCTGGGCTTCGGCATGCAGTCCTACGGCGGCGAGATGGCGCTCAGGGTGTTCATGTTCGCGCTGCCCGGAGCCGGACTGCTGGCCGCGCTGGCCCTGTTCCCGCGCGCCGGGGTCACCGCCCGGGAGCGCGCGACGGACCGGTCGAGCCTGGGACCGCCGGCCGCGCTGCTGACGGGGCTGCTGCTGATGGGCGGCTTCCTGGTGGCCCGCTGGGGCAACGAGCCGTTCGAGCGGATCCGGCCCGGCGAGGTCGCCGCGATGGAGTACGTCTACGCCCACGACCGGCCGACCGTACGGCTGCTGTGGCTGAGCGACGACCCGGTGAACGACGTCACCCCGGCCATGCCGTGGGGCGCGCGGGACATGGAACGCGTCGACTACGTGCCCACCCTGGCGCCGGCCGACCCGGTGCTGGTGGCGAGCCTGGTCAAGGCGCTCAAGGACGCGGGCCCGAACTCGTACCTGATGGTCGATGCGGGGCAGGCCGCCTATCTGCGGCTGGACAAGGGCTACTCGGCCGGCTGGGAGACGCGGCTGCTGCGCGGCCTCGACGGCCGAGGCGAGCTGGCCAAGGTCTACGGCAACGGCGACGCGAGCGTGTACGCGCTGCGCGAGCGCCCCCCGGGAGCGGTGCCCGCGCCGCGTCCCGGGCCGATCGGTCCGCGGGTGACGTGGACGCCGTGGTCGGTGGCCGGCGCCCTCGCGGCGCTCGCCCTGGTCGTGCTGCTCGCCGCCCGCGAGGTCGTCCGGGTCGCGGTGCGGCCGGGGGTGCGGCGGCTTCGCCTGCTCCAGGGCAGCTTCTGGTTCTCGCTGCCGCTGCTCGCGCTGCTGTTCGCCGCGCTGGTGCAGCGGTTCGTGACGATGGGGGGCGGCTAGCGCTTCCCCTGGTGAGGCAGGCCGGGGCGGGGGGCTCGGGTGGTTCGGGTGGGTTGGGTGGCTCGGGCGGTGTTCACCGTTCGAGCCACTTCACCTCGTACGCCTTCAGGTCCAATCGGCGGCCGTCCACCTGGACGCTGATCGCACGGCCGCGCGTGTTGACCACCAGGGCGGTCCGGGCGTCGGCCAGGACGCGGACGTCCGGCGCGTCGTCCGGGGCGACGGCGACCGTCTCGTAGCGGGTGCCGGGCGGGAAGGCGCGGCCGAAGCGGGAGACGAGGCCGTGCATCGGCAGGGCCCGGCCGCCCGAGGCGCTCTCGGTGGGCGTCCACAGACAGCCGGGGCAGGCGGCGCCCTTCTCCTCCTCCGGGTTCCAGTAGAAGCCGGAGGACGCGCCGCCCCTGGCCATGGCGATCATCCCGGCGGCCTGGACGGCGAGGCGGCGCTGCTCGGTCCAGCCCGAGCGGTCGTCGTCGCCGTCGGCGGGCTCGACGTAGTACTCGGCCCACCACAGGGGCAGGCCGTGCGTCCGCTGCCGCACCCACCGGCCGACCGCCGTGAACTTGTCCGTGGCGGCGAACTCGTCGGGCAGCAGCTCGTCGTCCTTGGTGTAGCTGGAGCCGTCGACGACCACGAAGTCCGCGCCGGCCTTGTGCGCGTTCCAGTAGGCGAAGGCGTCCAGGACCCGCTGGTCCATCGCCCCCCAGCCGCCGCGCAGCGCGGTGGAGGCGTCCTGCTGGCGCGGGTCGACGCTGTCCATCACCAGGTACGGGCCGCCGACCATGATCTTCGGGTCGACCTTCTTCAATGCCCGGTAGACCAGGTTGTAGAGCTTGGTGTAGCCCTCGTAGTCCCAGCGGGCGGCGTCGTCGTTCCAGAAGCCCTTGAACTCGTTCCAGACGATGAAGTGGCGTACGTCCGGGTAGCGCCGGGCGACGGTCGCGGCGAGGGCGGCGTAGTCCGCGTAGTGGCCGGGGGTGGGGGCGGTCTCCAGCGCGGACCGGCTCCAGTCGGTCGCGCCGACGCCGGCCCGGCCGCCCTTCATCCAGTCCGGGGCGCAGCACAGGGTGATCACCGGGGTGGCGCCGGAGGAGCGCATGAAGTCGATCCGGCGGTCCAGCGCCGCGAAGTCGTAGCGGCCCTCGACCGGTTCGGGGTTGTCGGCGCCCCAGCCCATGATCGCCTGGTTCTGCGGCAGCCCGCCGTCCGCGCGCAGCAGTCCCCCGACGCGCCGCACGGCGGCGGGGCTGCCCTGGTCGGCGCTGAACTGGGTGTGGGTGAAGCCCCAGCCGACCGACGGATCGTCCGCGTGCCGCGCCGCGCCCGGGCTGCCGTGCACCCGCGCTCCGTCGTCCGTGGTGCCCTCGGTGCTCGCGCCGCCGGACAGCGCGTTCAGCAGGGCCGCCACCAGGGCCAGCGCGACCGCGGCCACCCCGAGCAGCGCGGCGAGCCGCCACCGCCCCGCCCCCGGATCCCACCCATGACGTGCCATCAGGGACAACAGTAGGGGCGGAAATCGCCCGGTGGACAGGGTTTGCGCCGACCGGCCCCGCGAGCGGTCCGACACGGGGCGCGCGCCCCGCAAACGGGGTGCGGGGGGCGGCCCGGTGCCGGATCATGGCGGCATGTCTGCGAACCCTTACGACGCTCTGCCGGTCCGGCTCAACGTCGACGACTCCGACTCGCCGTCCGACGTCGTCGACGCGCTGTTCCTCGGCCGCTTCGCGACGGGCGAGCAGCCGTACTCCCACGCGGCGAACATCGAGCGGGCGCGTTCCGGGGCCACGCTGCTGCCGGCCGGCGCCCGGGTGCTGCGGGTGGCCCGGGACGACGACCGCAGCGCCACCCTCGCCGAGGGCGACGGCTGGACGCTGCTGGTGTCCCGCTGGAACCGGGGCGCCGACGTGACGGTCACGGCGACCAGCGCGGAGCTGGCCCAGAAGGTCCTCGGCCAGGCCACCGACGGCGCGGCGGACGAGCCCGAACCGCAGCCGGAGAACGTGACGATGGGCTTCTGGTACGTCTCCCCCCGGCGCGGCCCCTACCGCACCACCCGGCAGATCTCGGCGGGCACCTGGCAGGAGGTGCGGGCGAACTACACGGCGCCGGTCGCGGACGCGATGGAGCGCCTGATGAAGACGACGCCCGAGGACATCGCGGGCCGGCTCCTGCTGCTGCACGGGCCGCCGGGCACCGGCAAGACCTCCGCGCTGCGCACGCTGGCCCGGTCCTGGCGGGACTGGTGCCAGGTGGACTGCGTCCTGGACCCGGAACGGCTGTTCAGCGACGTCGGCTATCTGATGGACATCGCGATCGGCGAGGAGGACGCGACGGGCAAGGGCCGCTGGCGGCTGCTGCTGCTGGAGGACTGCGACGAGCTGATCCGCGGCGAGGCCAAGCACACGGCCGGGCAGGCGCTGTCCCGGCTGCTGAACCTCACCGACGGCCTGCTCGGCCAGGGCCGCAACGTGCTGGTCGGGGTGACCACCAACGAGGACCTGGAGCGGCTGCACCCGGCCGTGGTCCGGCCGGGCCGCTGTCTGGCCCGGATCGAGGTGGGGAGGCTGACCCGCCGGGAGGCGGTGGAGTGGCTGGGCGCCGAGGAGGGCGTGGGCCGCGACGGGGCCACCCTGGCCGAGCTGTACGCGCTGCGCCGGGGCACGTCGCCGACGGCGCTCCCGGAGCCGCGCGAAGGGGCGGACGCGGGGCTGTACCTGTAGCGCGAGGGCGCGTGGGGCGCGCTCTCGCGCGGGTGCGGTGCTGTGATGGTCGTATGACCCTGTTCGTCGGGACGTCGGGCTGGCAGTACCGGGACTGGCGGGGCGTGCTGTACCCGCGGGGGTGCCCGACCCGGCTGTGGCTGGAGGAGTACGCCGCCGCGTTCGCCACGGTGGAGCTGAACAACGCCTTCTACCGGCTGCCGGAGCGGGAGACGTTCGCGTCCTGGCGCGCGCGGGTCCCGGCGGACTTCGTGATCGCGGTGAAGGCGAGCCGCTTCCTCACCCACGTCAAGCGGCTGCGGGAGCCGGCCGAGCCGGTGCGGCGGCTGATGTCGCGCGCGGCGGGGCTGGGCGGCCGGCTCGGTCCGGTGCTGCTCCAGCTGCCGCCCACGCTGCGCGCCGACCCGGACCTGCTGGACGCCTGTCTGGCCCGCTTCCCGCCCGGCGCCCGGGTCGCGGTCGAGCCGCGTCACGACTCGTGGTGGACGCCGCGGGTGCGCGGGGTGCGGGAGTCGCGGGGCGCGGCCCTGTGCTGGGCCGATGCCCACGGCCGCCCGGTGACGCCGCTGTGGCGGACCGCCGACTGGGGCTACGTCCGCTTCCACGTGGGCCGCGCCCGGGCCTGGCCGCACTACGGCCGCCGCTGCCTCGCGACCTGGGTGGACCGCACCGCGGCGGTCTGGCCGGACGACCTGGACGTGTACGCGTACTTCAACAACGATCCGACGGGCGCGGCGGTCGAGGACGCCACCGCCTTCGCCGCCGCGGCCCACCGGGCGGGCCGCACGGTCACCCGCACCCCGGCCCGGCCACCCGCCCACCGGTGAGGCACGGCCGCGCGGACGCGGCGGAGGGGCGGCGGTGCGGCACGGGGTGCGAGGGCGCGGCCGCGGGCGCGCGGAGACGGGCACGGGCCGGGCACGCGGCCGGTCAGGCCGCGGGCCGGGCATCGCGGGCGCGCGGGGACGGGCCGAACCCGCCACCGGGCAGGCCGCGGGCCGAGCATGGGGGCGGGCCAAACATGGGGGTGGCCCGGGCATGGGGGCGGGCGGTGGTGGCGGTTACTGGGTGTAGGCCGCGCGGAGGGCGTCGCGGGCCGCGGCGAGGGCCGCCTCCTCGGTGAGGCCGAGGCGGCGTGCCCGCTCCGCGTAGACCTGCGCCGCGCTCGCCGCCTCCCGGGCGGAGGCCGGCCCCGCGGCGGCGACGAACGTGCCGTTGCGGCCCCGCGTCTCGATCACCCCGTCCGCCTCCAGCGCCCGGTACGCCTTGGCGACCGTGTTCGCCGCGAGCCCGAGCGACTCGGCCAGACCGCGTACGGTCGGCAGCCGGTGGCCGACCGGCAGCGCGCCCGACCGGGCCTGCTCGGAGATCTGTGCCCGCACCTGCTCGTAGGGTGCGGCGCCGTCGTCGATGTGGAGCTTCAGGGTCACGGGCCCGATTGTCGCGCACTCGACGGAAAATGGGGGGCGGCCGCCCGCGCCGCCCGCGTAGCGTGCGCCCCCATGACCGTGATCGTCCGTGCACTGCGCCCCGACGCGCGCGCCGACCTGGAGGGCTTCGCCCGGGTACGGCACGCCGCGATGCCCTACCTCCTGACCACCCCCGCGTCGCTCGTCCACGACCTCACCCGTCTGCCCCCCGACGCCCACTACCGCCCCCTGGTCGCCGTCGCCGACGGCGAGGTGGTCGGCACCGCGCAGGTGCACCTGGCGCACGACAGCTCCGAGCCGGGCCAGGGCAACGTCAACGTGTACGTGCACCCCGAGCACACCCGCCGCGGCGTCGGCGCCCTCCTGGTGCGGACCGCCGAGGAGCACCTGGCCGCCCACGGCGCGCGCCGGCTGCACTCCTGGGTGCTGGACGAGCCGGGCAACCGCGCCTTCGCCGAGCGGCACGGCTACCGCGCGAGCCGCTCCGCGCACTTCTTCCGGCGGGACCTGGCCGCCCGCCCGCTGCCGCCGCTCCAGGACCCGCCGCCGGGCGTGGAGTTGCGCCGGGCCTCGGATTTCGCCGCCGACCCGCGCCCGCTGTTCGCGCTGGACGCGGAGACCAGCGCCGACGAACCGGGCGACGTGCCCGTCGAGCTCACCGACTACGAGACGTGGCTCGCGCAGACCTGGCGGCATCCGCTGCTCGACGCCGAGCTGACCACGGTGGCGGTGGTCGACGGGCGGCCCGCGGCCTTCACCGTCGCCCGCACGGACGGCCGCGGCCGGTACCTGACGGCCATGACGGGCACCGCGCGGGCGTACCGCGGCCTGGGGCTGGCCAAGCTCGCCAAGAACGACTCGCTGCACCGCGCCCGGGCCGCCGGGTGCACGGAGGCGCTGACCGGCAACGACACGGACAACGGGCCGATGCTCGCGATCAACGAGTGGCTCGGGTACGAGAGGTGCGCGACCGAGGTGCGCCACGTCCGCGAGCTGGGTCCGGGCCGCTGAGCCGCCGGCCGCCGGGGCCCGCGCACCGCCCCGGCGCACCGGCCCCGCGCACCGGCCCGGACGGCCTCACGCCATCGCCACCACCGCGTACCGCTCGTCGCCGACCTCCTTCCCCCACAGCCGCGCGTCCTCGGACAGATGTTCCACTCGGGTGTGCCCCGTGAGGGGGGTGAGAAGAGTGAGAAGCCGATCCGTGGGTATGCCGACGGGCGTGACCGTCCCCCAGACGCCCTCGACCAGGACGAGCCGCCCCGAGGGCCGCAGCAGGCTCCGCCAGTGCCGCAGCGCGTCGGCGGGGTCGGGCAGCGCCCACAGCACGTGGCGCACGAGGACGACGTCGAAGCGCCGCCCGGCCACCGGCGGGCGGGCCGCGTCACCGGGCAGGAACACCGCGTCCCGGCCGGCGAGCTTGGCGCGGGCCCGTTCGATCATGGCCTCGGACAGGTCGACGCCGGTCACCCGGTGTCCCTGTTCGGCGGCGAGCAGCGACAGGCTGCCCGTGCCGCAGCCGAGGTCGAGGACGTCGGCGGGCCGGCCGGGCAGCCAGCGGCGCAGCCGTTCGGCCCAGGCGGCGCGCACCAGCGGGTCGCGCAGTCCGTGATCCGGCTCGTCGTCGAAGTCGGCGGCCCGCGCGTCCCAGTCCACGGGAGCGGGGGCCGTTCCGTCACCGTCGGTCGTGATCCGTTCGCTCATGGACCCCACGGTGACACCCGCCACTGACATCCGATTCGTGACAGCCGCCACAGACAGACCCGCACCGATGAGGAACTCTCACCCGAAAGGTCTACCTCCGTGAGAACACGGAACCCGGTAGGCGTCGAAGGAGGCACCGATGCGCCGTGTGACAGTGCAGAAGCCCCTGAGGAAGACGGACACCCGACGGGTCCGTGAGGAAGTGGTCGACGAACGTCCCGCCGGGCGGCCGGAGGTCCGCAAGGACATCGCGCGCACATGGTGGCCGGAGGGATGACGGGGGCCGGCCGATGAGACGCGCCAGAGCGGCCGTACGCGGCAGCTGATCCGATCCGGTCGTGACGCACGGCCACGCGGCGCACGCGCGCGTACGTCACCCCCGTCGAGCCCACCGAGTCCACCGAGTCCATCCAGTCCACCGAGTTCATCCAGTCCGTCGAGTCACCGAGTCCACCGAGTTCATCGAGTTCGCCGAGCCGAAGCAGTCGCCGTTCCACTCCCCCGCCGTGCGTACCGGGGTGGACGGCGATTTCTGCTGCGCCCGCCTGCCGCGCCGGCTACCTGATGCCCGCCTGAGCGCTTCCTTAACGCGGCCATAAGGATCACCCTCCACCCCCCTCAGCAGGCGATTTCCCGGATCCTCCGGGCTAGCTTCTGATCACCCGCGGGAGCCCCGTCCGCCCCGTTCCGCATCAGAGCCCTCCCAGGAGTTCCGGCATGTCCTTCCCCAGGCCCTCCGCCGCGCCCGAGCAGGCCACGCCCCGCCGCCGCAGGACCGCGGCGTTCGCCGCGTTCGCCGTCCTCGGGCCGGCCCCGCTCGCCCTGACCGCGCTCGCCGCGGCGCCCGCCGCCGCGCACGGCTCGATGGGCGACCCGGTCAGCCGGGTCTCGCAGTGCTACGCGGAGGGCCCGGAGAGCCCGAGGTCGGCGGCGTGCAAGGCGGCGGTCGCGGCCGGCGGCGCCCAGGCCCTGTACGACTGGAACGGCATCCGGATCGGCGACGCGGGCGGGCGGCACCAGGCCGTGGTCCCCGACGGCAAGCTGTGCAGTGCCGGCGACGAGGAGTTCAAGGGGCTGGACCTGGCCCGCGCGGACTGGCCGGCGACCAGCGTGCACAGCGGCGCGTACACGTTCAAGTACCGCGTGACCGCCCCGCACAAGGGCACCTTCAACGTCTACCTCACCAAGCCCGGCTACGACCCCGCCAAGGCGCTGGCCTGGTCCGATCTGGACCTCCAGCACCCGGTCGCCACGGTCACCGACCCGGTGGCGGCGGGCGGCTTCTACACCTTCTCCGGCACCCTGCCCGAGCGCACCGGCCGGCAGCTGCTGTACGCGGTCTGGCAGCGCTCGGACAGCCCCGAGGCGTTCTACTCCTGCTCGGACGTCGCCTTCGGCGGGAGCGGCGCGGCGGGCGCGGGGAGCGGCGGCAGCACGCCGGGTGGCTCGGGCGGTTCCGCTCCCGCGCCGGCGGCCTCCGCGCCGAGCGACCGGCAGATCGAGGCCGGGGCCGGCAGGTCCACCGTCGAGCACCACGGCCACGGGGACGACGACGCGGCCACGA
>NZ_BAABKC010000077.1:0-10044 GCF_039543625.1 Streptomyces similanensis
ACTTGCATGTGTTAAGCACGCCGCCAGCGTTCGTCCTGAGCCAGGATCAAACTCTCCGTGAATGTTTACCGGTAATCCGGTACAACACACACGAGAGCGGAACAGTCGAGCGGAATAGGCTCGACTGTTCACAGCGTCCTCGCTGTGTTTTTTCAAAGGAACCTCGTCCCAGCTGATGCTGGAGACGGGGTATCAACATATCTGGCGTTGACTTTTGGCACGCTGTTGAGTTCTCAAGGAACGGACGCTTCCTTTGTACTCACCCTCTCGGGCTTTCCTCCGGGCTTTTCCCTTCGGTCTTGCGTTTCCGACTCTATCAGATCTTTCCGATCCGATTTCCTCGGTGCTTTCCAGGTTCCCGCTTCCGCGTTTCTCTTTCCGGCGGTTCCGACTCTATCAGATCTTTTTCGACCTGATCCCCGGTCAGCGGGGCTGTCTTCCCGGCCCGTTGGGCCGTTCCGACGAGTGAGACTTTAGCGGATTCCGTGCCCCCGTGCGAATCGGGGCTGCGTTCTCGCGAACGCGGATTCCTCATTCCGTAAATACTCGCGCCAATGAAACGACAACAGGCGTATGACACGACTGTCGTCGAGAGGCTGGGTACGTGCGGAGTGGCTGTCCGGGGACCGACCGGAGTCGGCTCTCACGTCGGACAACTCGGAGAACAGTACGGACCGCGACGGGACGTGTCAACCCGCTGCGGGACCGGCCCCGCGGGCGTACGCTCGCTGCCATGACGACGCGTACGTACGACCAGCAGTGGTGGCCCGCCTGACGGCGGCCGCGCTCACGTACGCAACCCAACGGCCGCCGCCCTCGGCGGCCGTTCTCGTTTCCCCTCCAGGACTCCCGGGGGCCGGCCGGCCGAGGCCGGCGGTCTCGACCAGGAGACGGAGAAGAGATGACACGGGTCTTCAGCGGGGTCAAGCCGACCGGGCACCTCACGCTCGGGAACTATCTGGGCGCGCTGCGGCGGTGGGCCGAGGTGGACCAGCACCAGGCGGACGCCCTGTTCTGCGTCGTGGACCTGCACGCGCTGACCGTGGACCACGACCCGGCGCGGGTGCGGCGGCTCAGCCGGCAGGCGGCGACGCTGCTGCTGGCCTCGGGCCTCGATCCCCGGCGGTGCACGGTGTTCGTGCAGAGCCATGTGGACGAGCACGCGCGGCTGTCCTACCTGCTGGAGTGCGTGGCCACCGACGGCGAGATGCGGCGGATGATCCAGTACAAGGAGAAGGCCGCACGCGAACAGGCGCGCGGCGGAAGCGTACGGCTGTCGCTGCTGACGTATCCGGTGCTGATGGCGGCGGACATCCTGGCGTACGGCACGGACGAGGTGCCGGTCGGGGACGACCAGACGCAGCACGTGGAGCTGGCGCGGGACCTGGCCGTGCGGTTCAACCACCGCTACGGGCACACCTTCGTGGTGCCGAAGGCGACCTCACCGAAGGTGGCGGCCCGGGTGATGAACCTCCAGGACCCCGCCTCCAAGATGGGGAAGTCCGACGACTCCGGGCCGGGCATCGTCTATCTGCTGGACGAGCCGGAGGTGACGCGCAAGAAGATCATGCGCGCGGTCACCGACAGCGGGCAGGACGTCGTCCACGACCGGGAGGGGCGGCCGGGGATCGCCAACCTGCTGGAGATCCTGGCCGCCTGCACCGGCGGGGACCCGGAGGAACTGGCCGGGGGCTACGCCTCGTACGGGGCGCTGAAGAAGGACACCGCGGAGGCGGTGGTCGAGCTGCTCGGGCCGGTGCGGGAGCGGCACCGGGAGCTGTGCGCGGACCCCGGCTTCGTGGAAGGGGTGTTGCGGGCGGGCGCGGAGAAGGCGCGGGCGATGGCGCGGCCGACGGTCGACGCGGCGTACCGGGCGATCGGACTGCTCCCCGCCTGACCCGCCCGAGGGGGACGGCGGGCGGGGGCGGTCGTCCTCGTCCCGTCGCCCGCCGGTGCGGACCGGTGGGTCAGTTGTTGCCGGAGGCCAGCTCGCGGCTGCGGTCGCGGGCGGCCTCCAGCGCGGCGATGAGCGCGGCCCGCACCCCGTGGTTCTCCAGCTCGCGGATGGCGCTGATGGTCGTGCCGGCCGGCGAGGTGACGTTCTCGCGGAGCTTGACGGGGTGCTCGCCGCTGTCGCGGAGCATCACCGCCGCGCCGATGGCGGACTGGACGATCAGTTCGTGGGCCTTGTCGCGGGGCAGGCCGAGCAGGATGCCGGCGTCGGTCATGGCCTCGACCAGGTAGAAGAAGTAGGCCGGGCCGGAGCCGGACAGGGCGGTGCAGGCGTCCTGCTGGGACTCCGGGACGCGCAGCGTCTTGCCCACCGCGCCGAAGATCTCCTCGGTGTGGGCGAGGTGCGCGGGGGTGGCGTGGGTGCCGGCCGAGATGACGGACATCGCCTCGTCCACGAGGGCGGGCGTGTTCGTCATGACGCGGACGACCGGGGTGCCGGGGGACAGGCGCTCCTCGAAGAACGCGGTCGGGACGCCGGCCGCGCCGCTGATGACCAGCCGGTCGGCGGGGATGTGCGGGGCGAGCTCGTCGAGGAGGGTGCCCATGTCCTGCGGCTTGACGGTGAGGATCAGGGTGTCGGCGTTCTTCGCCGCCTCCGGGTTGGTGACCGGGGTGACGCCGTGCCGGGCGCGGAGCTCCTCGGCCCGCTCGGGGCGGCGGGCGGTGACCAGGAGGTCGGAGGCGGCCCAGCCGGCCCCGATCATTCCGCTGAGCAGGGCTTCGCCGATCTTGCCGGTGCCGAGGACTGCGACTTTCTGGCTCATGGGGCTCATCCTCGCACCGGCGGTGCGGCGGGCGGCGCGTTGTCCGGCAGGCGGAACGCCGGGGGCCGGGCGGTCGGGGCCGCGCGGTCAGAGCTGGGCGGTCAGGGGGTGACGGCGACGAGGAGGAGGACGTCGTAGGTCTCCTCCACGATGCCGTCGGGGAAGACCTTCAGCAGGTGCTCGCGCTCCTCGGCCAGGTAGGCGGTCCGCCGGTCCGGCGGGCAGACCAGGAAGATCGAGTGGCTGGCGATGTTGGCGAGGTGGGTGTCGAGGGGGACGCGGCGGCTCCAGCGGACCTGGCGGCGGGCGAAGTCGAGCTGGCCGGAGGGGTCGGCCCGGTCGGTGCGGGCGGCCCGCTGCGCCTCGGCGGGCGTGTCGACGCCGAAGGCGCGGCCGACGCGGCGGCCGGCCTCGGCGATCCAGTCGACGTCGACGGCGTCGGTGTTCCACCACAGGGCGAGCGCGCCGCCCGGGCGCAGCACGCGCAGTGCTTCGGGGACCGAGCGGGCGGGGTCGGTCCAGTGCCAGGCCTGGGCGTAGGTGAGCAGGTCGAGGGAGGTGTCGGCGAGGGGCAGGGCGTCGCCGCTGCCGCGGACGAGGGGGAGAGCGGGGTGGCCGCTGCGGAACTGGGCGGCCATGCCGTCGCCGGGTTCGACGGCCAGCACGTGGGCGCCGCGCTCGTGCAGCAGGGCGGTGGAGATGCCGGTGCCGGCTCCGACGTCGGCGACGCGGGCGCCGGTCAGGGGGCGGCCGGCGAGTTCCTCGACCGCGTCGAAGAGGGCGGGCGGGTAGGAGGGGCGGTGGGCGGCGTACGCGGCGGCGGCCGCGTTGAAGGAGGCGGCGCGGGCGGCGTACGCGGCGGCGGACTCCGGGGCGGGTGAGGGGGACGCGGTCATACGGCCATGATCGGTCGGCGGGCGACCGGATGGGGGGTGTTTTCGTGCGGGGGGGCCGTTTCACCGGGTGGGCGCCGCGCCGCGGGGTCAGGAGCGGCGGCGCTTCTTGGCGGGGTTGCCGGTGCGGCGGGTGGTGCGGCGGGCGTACTGCTCGCGGGCCTCCTCGTACTCGCGGCGGTGCAGCTTCTCGCCGGGGGCCTCGGTGAGGGAGCGGAAGAAGTAGGCGAGGAGGGAGCCGACGAAGCCGATGGCGAGCAGGCCGCGCAGGGACGCCTGGCGGTCGGGGTCGGGGCGCTTGGCGAAGCCGTCCCAGGTGTGGCGGAAGGCGAGCGCGCTGCACACGGCGAACATCACGACGACCAGGAGCGTGACGAAGGCGCCCGAGTTGGCGATCTGGAGGCCCTGGTAGGCGAAGCGGAGCACGAAACAGGCGGCAGCGGCGGCGACCAGCGAGCCGGCGGCGACGCCGGCGCGGCGCAGGGCGTAGCCGCCGGTGTGGCCGACCCAGGTGGTGCCGAAGAAACGCAGGGGTTCGGGCCGGGGGCCGCCGGTGGGGGCCGGGGTGCCCGCGGCCGCTTCCGGGGTGCCGTTGTCGTCGCTCACGGGACGATTATGGCGCGGGGCGGCCGCGGGGCCCGGTGCGGGCTCAGGAGCAGCGGGGGGCGATGTAGCCGTCGCTGCCGGTGTGGACGTAGGCGTCGGCGACGTACTGGCCGTTGCTGATGTTGTCCCAGATGTTGGAGGTGCCGTACGGGCCGGTGACCGTGGTGCCGGGGGTCTGGCAGTAGATCGGCACCTGGGCGCCTTCGTTCAGGACGCGGACGACGCCGTACCCGGTGCCGGGGCCGCTGCGGACGTTGACGCGGAAGCCGGGCGCCACCGCGTAGTAGCGGACGGTCGCTGCCGCGGCCTGGGCCGTGGCGGCGCGCGTCTCGTCGCCTTCGGCTCTTTCGGCGTGGTCGACGGACATGTTGTTCCTCCCCCGTTGCTCCCCCCGGCCTGCTGCCGTGGGGCCGTTTCGACTGCTGTGAAGCACGCCCTGGAACATCTGTGCGTGATTCGTACGGAAACGCTAGCAAGCCGCCTCGGTCCGGTTCGAGCCATCGACTAGGCTCCGTGCGTCGCGCGCGCGGCGGAACAGCACGGGGGTGGGCCATGACGCCACAGCGCAGCACCGGGACGGGCCTGGAAGCGGAGGTTCCGGAGTACGCCGGTCACTACCGCCTCGAGTCGTGTCTCGGCTCCGGCGGAATGGGCGTGGTGCATCTGGCCCGCAGCACCTCGGGGCTGCGGCTCGCGGTCAAGGTGGTGCACGCCGAGTTCGCCAGGGATCCCGAGTTCCGGGGGCGGTTCCGGCAGGAGGTGGCCGCCGCCCGCACGGTGAGCGGCGCCTTCACGGCGTCGGTGGTCGACGCCGATCCGGAGGCCGGCCGGCCGTGGATGGCGACGTTGTTCATTCCCGGTCCGACGCTGGCCGAGCAGGTGAAGCGGAACGGCCCGATGGCTCCGGCGCAGGTGCGCCGGCTGATGGCCGGGCTCGCCGAGGCGCTGCGCGACATCCACCGGGTGGGCGTGGTCCACCGGGACCTCAAGCCGAGCAACGTGCTGCTCGCCGAGGACGGGCCGAAGGTGATCGACTTCGGTATCTCCCGACCCAAGGACAGCGAACTGCGCACCGAGACGGGCAAGTTGATCGGTACGCCGCCGTTCATGGCGCCCGAGCAGTTCCGCCGGCCGCGTGAGGTCGGGCCGGCGGCGGACGTCTTCGCGCTGGGGTCCGTGCTGGTGCACGCGGCGACGGGACGCGGGCCGTTCGATTCCGACAGCCCGTACATCGTCGCCTACCAGGTGGTGCACGACGAGCCCGATCTGACCGGCGTGCCGGAGGATCTCGCCCCGCTGGTGCTGCGCTGCCTGGCCAAGGACCCCGAGGACCGGCCGACGCCCGACGAGCTGATGCGCGAGCTGCGCTCGACGGCGGCCTCGTACGACACCCAGGCGTTCGTCCCGGACCGGACGGCGGACGACACCACGGGGCAGGAGCCGGGGCAGGAGCAGGGGCCGGGGCCGGGGCCGGAGACTGGTCGGGCCGCTGTCGGCGTGCGGCGGGAGCGGCGGGGTTTCGCCGGGTCGCCGCGCGGGCGGACGGCCGCGGCGGCGGGGGCGCTGGGGCTGCTGGTGGCCGGCGCGTTCGCCGCGGTCCAGTGGTCCGGGGACGGCGGCCCGGCGACCGCGAGCGCGCAGCCGCGCGTCACCGCCGCCGCGTTCGACGCGTGGGCGGTCAAGCCGGTGGCCGGGCGGCCGGCGGCGCCGCAGTGCGCGTACGGCGCGGGCACGCTGTTCTGCGCGCAGTCGGGGTCGGTCTACGCCCTCTCCCCGGTCGACGGCGCCGTGCGCTGGCGGCGGTCCGTGGCGCAGACCGGTACGGCCGCGCCGGTCCTCTCGGGCGGTCTGGTGCACGTGGCCACGGCGGACGGGCGGGAGCTGGCGGCGCTCGATCCCGCCACGGGCCGGACGCGCTCGGTGCGGAAGGCGCCCGCACAGGGCGGGTGGACCTTCGCGGGCGGCACACTGCTGCTCGCCGGCGCCGACGGCACGGTCACCGGCGTGGACAGCGCCTCGGGCCGCACCCGGTGGAGCGGGCCGGTCCCCGGATACGGCACGCCGTCGCTGGTCTCGTTCCCGGGGGACGCGCTGGCCTACGCGACGAGCACCTCCGGTGACGGGGCGTGGACCCGGGTCGCCGCGGTGGTGCCCGGCACCGGGGCCGTCCGCTGGGAGGCGCGGCTGGCGGGCACGCTGCGGCCCGTGGGCGCCGAGGGCGGTTCGGTGTACTTCCTCGGCCTCGACCGGGTCTACGGGGACGCGCGGGCGGTCGTCCGGTACACCCCCGGGAACAAGGCGGTACGCCGGGTGGCGCTGTCCGTGCCGCGGCAGGACCCGCAGGCCGGGGTGCGGGACGGCGTCGTCCAGCTGCTGGCGTCCGGCGGCACCCTGGAGGCCGTCGACGTGGTCGCGGGCAGGGAGCTGTGGCAGCTGGAGACGGCCGTGAGCCGCGGGTCGGCGCCGGTCTCGGACGGCCGGTGCGTGTATGTCACCGCCGCGGACGGGCGGCTGCTCGCCGTGGACGCGCGGACGGGCCGGCTCCTGGGACAGACTCCGCCCCGGCTGGGCGGTCTGGCGGGCGCCCTGGCCGCGCCCGTGCTCGCCGGCGGCCGGGTCTACGCCGGCGCCCCGGACGGCACCGTGTTCGCCGTCGACGGCGAGCGGCCGTCGGACTGGTGACACGGCCGCTCGGGGTCTCTCGGGGCCTCTCGGGCCGATGACGCGGCGGGGCCGCTCCCGGGTGGGAGCGGCCCCTGTGCTGCGTACGGGTCGTGTACGGGTCGTGCGGTGGTCAGCCGAGTTTGGAGACGTCGCGGACCGCGCCCTTGTCCGCGCTGGTGGCCATCGCGGCGTAGGCGCGCAGGGCGGCGGTGACCTTGCGGTCGCGGTTCTTCGGGGCGTACGCGCCGTTCAGGGCCTGCTCGCGGCGGGCCAGCTCCGCGTCGTCCACCAGGAGTTCGACGGAGCGGCCCGGGATGTCGATGCGGATGCGGTCGCCGTCCTCGACGAGCGCGATGGTTCCGCCGGAGGCCGCCTCGGGGGAGGCGTGGCCGATGGACAGGCCCGAGGTGCCGCCGGAGAAGCGGCCGTCGGTGATCAGCGCGCAGCTCTTGCCCAGGCCGCGGCCCTTCAGGTACGAGGTCGGGTAGAGCATCTCCTGCATGCCGGGGCCGCCCTTGGGGCCCTCGTAGCGGATGACGACGACGTCGCCCTCCTTGATCTGCTGGGTGAGGATCTTCTGGACGGCCTCCTCCTGCGACTCGCAGACGACGGCCGGGCCCTCGAAGGTCCAGATCGACTCGTCCACGCCGGCCGTCTTCACCACGCAGCCGTCGACGGCGAGGTTGCCCTTGAGGACCGCGAGGCCGCCGTCCTGGGAGTAGGCGTGTTCGAGGGAGCGGATGCAGCCGCCCTCGGCGTCGGTGTCCAGGGCCTCCCAGCGCTCGGACTGGGAGAACGCCTCGGCGGAGCGGACGCAGCCGGGGGCCGCGTGCCACAGCTCGACCGCCTCGGGCGAGGGGGAGCCGCCGCGCACGTCCCAGGTCTTGAGCCAGTCGGCCAGGGAGGGGCTGTGCACGGCGTGCACGTCCTCGTTGAGCAGACCGGCCCGGTGCAGCTCGCCGAGGAGGGCGGGGATGCCGCCGGCGCGGTGCACGTCCTCCATGTAGTACGTGCGGTCCTTGGCGACGTTCGGGGCGACCTTGGCCAGGCAGGGCACGCGGCGCGAGACGGCGTCGATCTCGGTCAGGCCGAACGGGACGCCCGCCTCCTGGGCGGCGGCCAGCAGGTGCAGGATCGTGTTGGTGGAGCCGCCCATCGCGATGTCGAGGGCCATCGCGTTCTCGAACGCCGCGAAGGTGGCGACGTTGCGGGGCAGGACCGTCTCGTCGTCCTGCTCGTAGTAGCGGCGGGTGATGTCCATGACCGTGCGGGCCGCGTCCTCGTACAGGGCGCGGCGGGCGGTGTGGGTGGCGAGGACCGAGCCGTTGCCGGGCAGGGAGAGGCCGATGGCCTCGGTCAGGCAGTTCATCGAGTTGGCGGTGAACATGCCGGAACAGCTGCCGCAGGTCGGACAGGCGTTCTCCTCGATGCGGAGGATGTCCTCGTCGGAGATCTTGTCGTTGGCCGCGTCGGCGATGGCGTCGATCAGGTCCAGGGTGCGGACGGTGCCGTCGACCAGGGTGGCGCGGCCGGACTCCATGGGGCCGCCGGAGACGAAGACCGTGGGGATGTTCAGGCGCAGCGCGGCCATCAGCATGCCCGGGGTGATCTTGTCGCAGTTGGAGATGCAGACCAGGGCGTCGGCGCAGTGCGCCTCGACCATGTACTCGACGCTGTCGGCGATCAGGTCGCGCGAGGGCAGCGAGTAGAGCATGCCGCCGTGGCCCATGGCGATGCCGTCGTCGACGGCGATGGTGTTGAACTCGCGCGGGATGCCGCCCGCCTCGCGGACCGCCTCGCTGACGATCCGGCCGACCGGCGCGAGGTGGGTGTGGCCGGGGACGAACTCGGTGAAGCTGTTGGCGATGGCGATGATCGGCTTCCGGCCGATGTCCGCACCGGGTACACCGGAGGCGCGCATAAGGGCGCGGGCGCCCGCCATGTTGCGGCCGTGGGTGACTGTGCGGGACCTCAGCTCGGGCATCGTCGCTCGCTCCTTCGGAGAGTTCTGCCGGAGAGTTCTGCTCACGTGCGGCGCCGGGCCGGTGCCGGCCGTGGCGTCGCGGCAGAGTTCTGACTCAGTCGAGCGTACGCCGGTCATCCAGGGATCGGGACGGGGTGTCCGGAATACGGGACGCGTGTCTCGCGGGAGTCTCGCGGGGGCCGGCCGGGGCGACGGTCAGCGTCGCGGTACGCGCACCGTGGAGGCCAGGTGGAGGCGGGTGAAGGCCAGTGCCTCGGCGAGGTCGGCCTCGCGCTCCGCGCTCGACATGGCGCGGCGGGTGTTGACCTCGATGACGACGTGGCCGTCGAAGCCGGAGCCGGCCAGGCCCGCCAGCAGCTCGGCGCAGGGCTGGTTGCCGCGCCCGGGCACGAGGTGCTCGTCCTTGGCCGAGCCCTTGCCGTCGGCGAGGTGGACGTGACCGAGGCGGTCGCCCATCCGGTCGACCATCGCCAGCGCGTCGGCGCGGGCGGTCGCGGCGTGGCTCAGGTCGATCGTGAAGTGGCGGTAGTCGTCCTTGGTGACGTCCCAGTCGGGGGCGTAGGCGAGCATCTCGCGGTCGCGGTAGCGCCAGGGGTACATGTTCTCGACGGCGAAGCGCACATCGGTCTCGTTCGCCATCCGCCAGACTCCGGTCACGAAGTCCCGGGCGTACTGGCGCTGCCAGCGGAACGGCGGGTGCACGACGACCGTGCTCGCGCCCAGCTTCTCGGCCGCCGCGCGGGCCCGCTGGAGCTTGACCCAGGGGTCGGTGGACCACACCCGCTGGGTGATCAGCAGACAGGGGGCGTGCACGGCGAGGACGGGTATCCCGTGGTAGTCGCTGAGTCTGCGCAGCGCGTCGATGTCCTGGCTGACGGGGTCGGTCCACACCATCACCTCGACGCCGTCGTATCCGAGGCGCGCGGCGATCTCGAAGGCCGTCGCCGTCGACTCCGGATAGACGGAAGCCGTCGACAGGGCGACCTTCGCATCCGGGACGCGGGCGGCTGGCTCTGCCATGGGGGACAGGTTACGGGGTGCGGAGTGCCCCTGCGGGGCGGCTTGGGGGGGTTGTGGGGTTCGTCATGTGGGGGCGCCCTAGGGGGTGGGGGGCTTCTGT
>NZ_BAABKC010000077.1:10088-57009 GCF_039543625.1 Streptomyces similanensis
GCCTCGGCGGAGTCGCCTGCGGCGGGCTGAGGGGGGCGCCTTCTGTGGGGGTGGGTGCGGTTCGTTCGGCGGGTGCGGGTGCGTTGTGGCCGGGCGCGCAGTTCCCCGCGCCCCTTTTCGCAGGGCTGCGCCCTGCATCGGGGCGCGAGCCCCGTAAGGGGCGCGGGGAACTGCGCGCCCAGCCCCCACCGACCCGCACCCGCCCCCGAAACGAAAGCCCCCCACCCCCTCACGCGCCCCCGAGGAAACCCTTACGCGGAGCCCATGAGGTCCAGGCGCCGGAGGATCACGCCCTCCCGCAGTGCCCACGGGCAGATCTCCAGCCGCTCCACCCCGAACAGATCCATCGCCGCCTCGGCGACCAACGCCCCGGCCAGCAGCTGGGTGGCCCGCCCGTCGGACACCCCCGGCAGCTCCCCCCGCTCCTCCGCCGTCATCGCCGCGAGCCTCGGCACCCACGCCTCCAGCGACTCCCGCTTCAGTTCCCGCTGCACGTAGAGCCCCTCGGCGGAGCGCGCCGCCCCGGCGATCCGGGCGAGCTGCCGGAACGTCTTCGACGTGGCGACCACGTGATCGGGCGCCCCGAACCGGCTGAACTCGCCGACCGTCCGCGCGATCTCCGTACGGACGTGCCGCCGCAGCGCCCGGACGGCCTCGGGGTCGGGCGGGTCGCCGGGCAGCCAGCCCGCGGTGAGCCGCCCCGCGCCGAGCGGCAGCGACACCGCGGCGTCGGGTTCCTCGTCGATGCCGTAGGCGATCTCCAGCGAGCCGCCGCCGATGTCCAGGACCAGCAGCTTGCCCGCGGACCAGCCGAACCAGCGGCGGGCGGCGAGGAAGGTGAGGCGGGCCTCCTCCGCGCCGCTGAGCACCTGGAGCCGTACGCCGGTCTCCTCGCGCACGCGGGCGAGGACGTCGTCGGCGTTGCCCGCCTCACGCACGGCGGAGGTGGCGAACGGGAGCAGGTCCTCCACGCCCTTGTCCTCGGCGGCCTGGAGGGCGTCGCGCAGGACCGCGATCAGCCGGTCGACGCCCTCGGCGCCGATCGCGCCGTCCGCGTCGAGGAGTTGGGCGAGGCGCAGCTCCACCTTGTGCGAGTGCGCGGGCAGCGGGCGCGCGCCGGGGTGCGCGTCGACCACCAGCAGATGCACCGTGTTCGAACCCACGTCGAGGACACCGAGTCTCATGCGGGAAACGCTACTGCCACCTGGGCCGCCGTCCGCCCCGGTCGTCCGGATCGCGCATTCCGGCTCGCCCCACGGTCCCTGGTCCGCGGCGGGCCCGGCTCGGTCGCCCGGCGACTTACCCTGGACGCGTGCCAAAGACGAAAAAGGCGAAGACCGATAAATCGGCGGACCCGGCGAAGGCGGTGCGGCCGGGCCGGAAGGGCTCGGCTGCGCCGGCCGACGAGAAGGGGCTCGACTTCGCGCGCGCGTGGGTGGAGTTCCCCGACCCGGCGGACGACGAGCAGGTCTTCCGCTGCGATCTGACGTGGCTGACCTCGCGCTGGAACTGCATCTTCGGCAGCGGCTGCCAGGGCATCCAGGAGGGTCGCGCGGAGGACGGGTGCTGCACGCTCGGCGCCCACTTCTCCGACGAGGAGGACGAGCAGCGGGTCGCCGGGCACGTGGCCCGGCTCACGCCGGACATCTGGCAGAACCACGCGGAGGGCACCCGTGACGGCTGGGTGTCCGAGGACGAGGAGGGCTCGCGCCAGACGCGTCCCTTCCAGGGGTCGTGCATCTTCCAGAACCGGCCGGGCTTCGCCGGCGGCATGGGCTGCTCGCTGCACATCCTGGCGCTGCGGGAGGGCCGGGAGCCGCTGGAGACCAAGCCGGACGTGTGCTGGCAGCTGCCGATCCGGCGGACCTTCGAGTGGATCGACCGCCCCGACGACACGCGGGTGCTCCAGATCTCGATCGGCGAGTACGACCGCCGGGGCTGGGGTCCGGGCGGGCACGACCTGCACTGGTGGTGCACCTCGGCGACGTCGGCGCACGGCGCGGGCGACCCGGTGTACGTCTCCTACCGGGCCGAGCTGACCGAGCTGATGGGCAAGGCCGGCTACGACCGGCTGGTGGAGCTGTGCGAGGAGCGGCTGGCGGCGCGGCTGCCGCTGCTGGCGGCGCACCCGGCGGACCCGACTCCGCCGTCGGCCTGACGCGCCTGGCCTGACGCGCCTGGCCTGACCCGCCTGTCCTGCCCCGCCTGGCCTGACGCTCCTGCCCTGACCCGGCTGTTCTGCTTCTGCCGCTCCGACCCCGTCGTTCCGCCTGTGCCCCGTCCCGAGTCGTCCGGCTGTTCCTAGCTGGTCGACGGGGACGGGGCGCCGGTGTTCTCGGGGGGCGAGGGGGACGGGTCGGCCGAGGTGGTCGGGGAGGGCGCGGTGGGGCTCGGGGTGGGGGTGGCCGAGGTGGTCGGCGGGGGCTGGGACGGGTTCGGGGTCGCGGTCGCGGTGGGGGTCGGGCGCGGGTCGCCGGGCGGTGTCGGGCCGGCCGGGGTGGCGGCGGGGACCGGTGCGGCGCCGTGGCCGTCGAGGGTGATCACCGTGCGGGCCGGGGCGATCGTGACGCGGGCGCTCCAGTGGCCGGACGGTTCGCGCAGATGGTCGACGTAGATCCGCACGGTCACCGTCTCCCCCGGCTTCAGCGTCCCGGAGGAGCGGCTGAGGTGGAGCCAGGGGGCGTCGGTGGCCGCCGACCAGTGGACGGCGGCGGGGCCGGACGCGGTCAGGGTGACGAGGGTGGTGTCGCCCGCGCTCGCCGCCGCGACGGACAGGCGGCCGTCCTCGTGCGCGGCGCCGTCGGCTCCGGTGACGCTCACCGAGACCTCCGGGCGGCCGCTCGCGCGCGGGCCGCCGCCGGGCCCCGGACCGGTGTCGGCGGTGTTCACGTAGCCGCCGCCCGGGACGGCGCCGGCCAGGGCGGCCGGATCGCTCGCCTCGCGCGCGGTCGCCGACGGCCCGCCCCGGCCCTCGCCGGTCGGGGTGCCCCGGTAGGCGGCCCACAGGGCCAGGACGGGGGCGGCGACCACGGTGGCGACGACGGTCGTGGTGACGGCACGCGCGCGCAGCCGGTCCCGGCGGGCGGCGCGGTCCTTGGGGTCCATGGGGAAGCCCCGCCGGTCGAAGCGCGGCACCGCGCTCCGCGCGCGCGGGGGGTGCGCCATGGCGACGCGCAGGGCCGTGCGGGGCGCGGTGAGCACGGGCAGCGCGGCCGGGGTGACGCTGGCGCCCGGCCACCGGCCGGGGACCGCGCGCTCGGCGGTACGGCGACAGCGCGGACAGTCGTCCACGTGCCGGACGAGTTCGCGCCGCAGCGCCGTGCTGAGCACGAAGCCGTCGGGTCCGGCGAGCACGGCCACGCCCGGGCAGCCACCCGACTCCACGACGGCGAGCGCGGCGCGGGTGCGCTCGACCTCGCAGGCGGCGGAGGCGAGCAGATCGCGGGCGGCGGCCGGGCTCATGCCGAGGACCGCGGCGACCTCGTGGCCGGTCAGGCGGTGGCGCACGGCCAGTTCCAGGGCCTCGCGCTGCTCCGGGGTGGTGCCGGCGGCCTCCGGCCAGGCCAGCAGGGACAGTTCGCGCCGCCGGGCCTCCTGGACGTCCTCGGGCACGGGCGCGCCGGTCCGGTCCGGGCGGCGCCGGTGGTCGCCGGGGCGGCCGGCGGCGTGCGCGGCCTGCCGCTGCTGCCGGGCCGCGGCCAGCCGGCGCAGACACGCCCAGCGGGCCAGCGCGTAGAGCCAGGCCCTGCGCTCCGGCGCGCGCTCCGGGCCGCGCTGTGCGCGCCGTTCGGCGCACGCGAGCGCCTCGCCGAGGGCTGCCGTCGCCGCTTCGTGGTCGCACAGCACGGACATGCAGTAGGTGAACAGGCCGTCGAGATGGGGCTCGTAGCAGGCGGGCGGGTGTCCGGCCAGGGCGCGCGCGGCGGCGCGGTCGCGCGCCTCGCGGTGGGCCCGGTGCGCACCGGCCGTGCGGGTCGAGGTCTCCGGACTGCTGCTCATCACCCGTGCGACCGTAGGCGGCCGAGGTTCGTCCGTTCTCCCCCGTTGCGCACTTTTAATCCGTACGGGTGAAACGATCCCTCAAAAGAGGAGCGGCGTCTTCCGTATAAGCGGATGGGTTCATTCCGCGACTCTTCTGTTCGAGTGCGTTCGAATGTGGTGAACGGCGTTGTCAGTGGCGGCGGCTACGGTTTCCCCCATGGCTGCCCGTACCAAGACCACCAAGGACCGCCCGTCCTACCGCTGCACCGAGTGCGGCTGGCAGACGGCCAAGTGGCTCGGCCGCTGCCCCGAGTGCCAGGCCTGGGGCACGATCGAGGAGTACGGCGCGCCCGCGGTCCGCACCACGGCGCCCGGCCGGGTCACCACCTCCGCCGTGCCCATCGGCCAGGTGGACGGCCGGCAGGCCACCGCCCGCTCCACCGGCGTGCCCGAGCTGGACCGGGTGCTCGGCGGCGGACTCGTCCCCGGCGCGGTCGTCCTGCTCGCGGGCGAACCCGGCGTCGGCAAGTCCACGCTGCTGCTGGACGTGGCCGCCAAGGCAGCCAGCGACGAGCACCGCACGCTGTACGTCACGGGCGAGGAGTCCGCGAGCCAGGTCCGGCTGCGCGCCGACCGCATCGGCGCCCTCGACGACCACCTCTACCTCGCCGCCGAGACCGACCTCGCCGCCGTCCTCGGCCACCTGGACGCGGTCAAGCCCTCGCTGCTGATCATGGACTCGGTGCAGACGGTGGCCTCGCCCGAGATCGACGGCGCGCCCGGCGGCATGGCCCAGGTGCGCGAGGTCGCCGGCGCGCTGATCCGCGCCTCCAAGGAACGCGGCATGTCCACGCTGCTGGTGGGCCACGTCACCAAGGACGGCGCGATCGCCGGGCCGCGGCTGCTGGAGCACCTGGTGGACGTGGTGCTGCACTTCGAGGGCGACCGGCACGCGCGGCTGCGCCTGGTGCGCGGCGTCAAGAACCGCTACGGCGCGACGGACGAGGTCGGCTGCTTCGAACTGCACGACGAGGGCATCACGGGCCTGGCCGACCCCAGCGGCCTGTTCCTGACCCGGCGCGCCGAGCCGGTGCCCGGCACCTGCCTCACCGTCACCCTGGAGGGCCGCCGCCCGCTGGTCGCCGAGGTCCAGGCGCTCACCGTCGACTCCCAGATCCCCTCCCCGCGCCGCACCACCTCGGGCCTGGAGACCTCCCGCGTCTCGATGATGCTGGCCGTGCTGGAGCAGCGCGGCCAGATCAGCGCGCTGGGCAAGCGGGACATCTACTCGGCCACCGTCGGCGGCGTGAAGCTGTCCGAGCCGGCCGCCGACCTCGCCGTCGCCCTCGCCCTGGCCTCCGCCGCCAGCGACACCCCGCTGCCGAAGAACCTGGTCGCGATCGGCGAGGTGGGCCTCGCGGGCGAGGTCAGACGGGTCACCGGCGTCCAGCGGCGGCTGTCGGAGGCGCACCGCCTGGGCTTCACGCACGCCCTCGTACCGGGCGACCCGGGCAAGGTCCCGGCGGGGATGAAGGTGCTGGAAGTGGCCGACATCGGGGACGCGCTGCGGGTGCTGCCCCGCTCCCGTCGCCGAGAGGCCCCACGGGAGCAGGAGGACCGCCGGTAGACTTTGCCCTGGTCTCGCCCGTCCGTACGAACCGTGTGTGCGAAACGGGGGCGCCTGAAGAACCCGCGACCGGAGGAGTGCAGTGGCAGCCAACGACCGGGCAGCAGCTCCCGGAAAGTCCGGTGGGAGTTCCGGCGCCGATCGCCTGATGCGCGCCTCGCTGAGCGCCGTGGCGCCCGGCACCGCCCTGCGGGACGGACTGGAGCGGGTGCTCCGCGGCAACACCGGCGGACTGATCGTGCTGGGCTCCGACAAGACGGTCGAGTCGATGTGCACGGGCGGTTTCGTCCTGGACGTCGAGTTCGCCGCGACGCGGCTGCGCGAGCTGTGCAAGCTGGACGGCGGCATCGTGCTGTCCTCGGACCTGTCGAAGATCCTGCGGGCCGGCGTGCAGCTGGTGCCCGACCCGACGATCCCCACCGAGGAGACCGGCACCCGGCACCGCACCGCGGACCGGGTCAGCAAGCAGGTCAACTACCCGGTGGTCTCCGTCTCCCAGTCGATGCGGCTGATCGCCCTCTACGTCGACGGCCAGCGCCGCGTCCTGGAGGACTCCGCGGCGATCCTCTCCCGCGCCAACCAGGCCCTGGCCACGCTGGAGCGGTACAAGCTGCGCCTGGACGAGGTGGCGGGCACGCTGTCGGCGCTGGAGATCGAGGACCTGGTGACGGTCCGGGACGTCTCGGCGGTCGCGCAGCGCCTGGAGATGGTGCGCCGCATCGCCACCGAGATCGCCGAGTACGTGGTGGAGCTGGGCACCGACGGACGCCTCCTCGCCCTCCAGCTGGACGAGTTGATCGCGGGCGTGGAGCCCGAGCGGGAACTCGTCGTCCGGGACTACGTCCCCGAGCCCACCGCCAAGCGCTCCCGCACGGTCGACGAGGCGCTCGCCGAACTCGACAAGCTCTCCCAGGCCGATCTGCTGGAGGTCTCCACCGTCGCCCGCGCGCTGGGCTACACCGGCTCGCCCGAGACCCTGGACTCGGCGGTCTCCCCGCGCGGCTTCCGGCTGCTGGCCAAGGTGCCGCGGCTGCCCGGCGCGATCATCGACCGGCTGGTCGAGCACTTCGGCGGTCTGCAGAAGCTGCTCGCGGCCAGTGTGGACGACCTCCAGACGGTGGACGGCGTCGGCGAGGCGCGGGCGCGGAGCGTGCGCGAGGGACTGTCGCGGCTGGCGGAGTCGTCGATCCTGGAGCGGTACGTCTGACCCTGCGGGGGCCGGTCCTGGTCCTGCGGGGCCGGTCCTGCGGGGGCCGGCGCTGCGGGGGCGGCCCAGGTGCCCGGCGGCCCCGCGATCGCCGCGTGGATGCCTCGCCCTGCGGCGGCGGCGCGGCCCGTGACCCTGCGGTTGCCCGCCCGGTATCCAGCCCTGTGGTCGGCCGCGCGGGGTCCGGTATCGCGGTGGCCGCGCGGTGTCCGGTCCTGCGGTGGCCGCGCGGTCTCCGGACGCGGCCGGAGGTCAGTCCGCCGACAGGACGAACGAGGTCTGCAGCTTGCCGTGGCCCGGCACCTTCGCCTGCACCAGGTAGGTGCCCGGCGCGGCCGTACCCGCCGGAGGCGTGGCGCACTGGGCGGCGCTCGGCTTGCGGTCCCAGCGCACGGTGTGGGTGATCGCGCTCTTCGCCGGCACCCGGAACAGCAGGCTCCCGGCCGTCTTCGGACAGTCGGCCGAGGACCAGTAGTCGTCGCTGCTGTTGGCCGGAGTGACCGTCAGCACGGCGGACTTGGGGCCGAGGTCGACCTTGCAGTCGTTGCCGGCGGTGCTCTTGGCGACCAGCTCGAAGGTGGGCGTCTCGCCGGGGCCGTAGGAGTTGCGCACGCTGCGCAGGCTCACCTGGACCGCGCCGGTGGCGCAGTCGGGCAGGGAGCTGCCGGCCGGCAGGACGGCGCCCGTGCCGCCGGACCCGTTGGCGCCGCCGCTGCCGGCGCCGCCGGTGTCCCCGCCGGTGCCGCCGCCGCTTCCGGAGCCGCCGCCGGAGCCGTCCGCGCCGCCGGAGGCCGACCCGGAACCCGTTCCGCTTCCGGACGCGGCGGAGTCACCGCCGCCCGACTCGTCGCGGCCGCCGGGGCGTTGGCTGATCGCGGGGCCCGACTCGGAGGGGCCGGGGGTGATGGTGGAGGGGCTGGGATTCTTGCCGTCGGACCCGCCGCCATTGTTCTGGTGCCCGCCACCGCCGCCCGATGTGGTGATCCAGACGATCAGCAGGGCCAGCAGGGCGACTCCGGACAGCATGAATACCCGCCGACGCCAGTAGATGGAGGCGGGAAGCGGCCCGATCGGATTGCGCAGAGATCCCACGGCCCAAACTGTACGAGAGATCGTCGACTTACCCCGCGCCACCCGCCGCGCCGACCACAACTTTTCCGGATCATCATTCCGGAAACCTCGCGCAACTCACCGTCCCCGGCAGCCGCGACGCCCTCCGGTCGCACAGTGTGATCGAATGCGCGCTCGCGGTACGTCGGGTGACGAAGCGTCGAGCGCGGCGCGTGAAGTGTCCGCCGCCGCCCGGGAGTTCCACCGCCGACTCCGGCGCGCCCCTTGGACTCGGCGCGCCTGACGGTGAGAACACGCGCGCACGGCGACGCGACGAAGCCGTCACGCCTCGCTGCAGGACCCGGCCCACGCAGGAGCGGTGCGCCTGCCGGGCGGCTCCGGGGCAAGACCCTTGCCGGGCGGACTCGGGGGCGGAACCTTGACCCGGCAGCGGCCTCGGGTGGAACCCCGGCCCGGCGGTCGCGCCACCATCCGACCAGGGCACATCGCCCTCTCGCGCCCGCCCTGCCGGGCACCGCACACCACCCCCGCGTCCGCCCCGCCGGGCACCGCACCCGCGCCCCCGCCCGGCAGCGTCCCCGCGCCCCGCCCGGCCGGGGCGACCCACCGCCTGGTGCCACCTCACGCGGGGGCGGGCCGTCACGTGGCAGGATCGGGAGGGTCATGACTGCGCCCACACTGCCCCCGCACAGCAGCCCCACTGCCCCGGCCCCCGCCACCGACGGCCCCGCCGACGCCTCCGGCGTCCCGCTCGGCGAGACCCTGCACACCCAGGTCATCACCTGGTTCGACGGCAACGCCCGAGACCTGCCCTGGCGGCGCGCCGACGCCGGCGCCTGGGGTGTGATGGTCAGCGAGTTCATGCTCCAGCAGACGCCCGTCAACCGCGTGCTGCCCGTCTACGAGCAGTGGCTCGCACGCTGGCCCCGCCCCGCCGACCTCGCCAAGGAGGCGCCCGGCGAAGCCGTCCGCGCCTGGGGCCGGCTCGGTTACCCCCGCCGCGCCCTGCGCCTGCACGGCGCCGCGGTCGCCATAACGGAACGGCACGGCGGCGACGTGCCGACCGAGCACGCGCAGCTGCTCGCCCTGCCCGGCATCGGCGAGTACACCGCGGCGGCGGTCGCCTCCTTCGCCTACGGACAGCGGCACGCCGTGCTCGACACCAACGTCCGGCGCGTCCTGGCGCGCGCGGTCACCGGTGTGCAGTACCCGCCGAACGCCACCACCGCGGCCGAACGCCGGCTCGCCCGCACCCTGCTGCCCGAGGAGGAGGAGACCGCCGCCCGCTGGGCCGCCGCCTCCATGGAACTCGGCGCGCTGGTGTGCACGGCGAAGAACGAGTCCTGCCACCAGTGCCCGATCTCCGGGCACTGCGCCTGGCGGCTGGCCGGCAAGCCGGCGCACGACGGGCCGCCGCGCCGGGGCCAGACCTACGCCGGTACGGACCGGCAGGTGCGCGGCAAGCTGCTCGCCGTGCTGCGGGAGGCCCACACGCCGGTGCCGCAGGCGATGCTCGACCGGGTGTGGCACGAGCCGGTCCAGCGGGCCCGCGCCCTGGACGGGCTGGTCGCCGACGGTCTGGTGGAGCCGCTGCCGGGCGCCCTGTACCGGCTGCCCCTCACCTGAACCTGACCCGACCGGCCCCACTCCCGACGTTTCCGACATATCAGACACCCTCGATTCCGAAGCCTCCGCACTCCCCGGCTCCGGTCGCCCGGCCCACGGCTGACGCCACGTCAGCACACAGGCGGGTGACAGCCTCACGGGTGGTGCGGAGGCTTTGTGTCACAGGATCACGTCTTCAGCAGGGGTGCAAATACCCATTAAATGGTGCGAATATGGACCGCCTCCTTACCCCTCCCCTTCGTCCGTTACACAACCGACGTACAGCCGAGGGCTGACCGAAGGCTGCTTCGGACAACGCCGTGACAACCCCTCCGTACCTTCAGTTGCGTGCCCGACGGGCACCGGACGGCTGCCGACCACAGCCCGTCCGCGGCACAGCTTGGTATCCGGCGGAACACCGGCCGGAAAACGGGGAGCGGAGGCGGTTGATCATGGCGCAGGGCGAGGTGCTCGAGTTCGAGGAGTACGTGCGTACCCGGCAGGACGCGCTGCTGCGCAGTGCGCGCCGGCTGGTACCGGACCCGATCGACGCCCAGGACCTGCTCCAGACGGCGCTGGTGCGGACGTACGGCCGCTGGGACGGCATCGCGGACAAGCGGCTCGCGGACGCCTACCTGCGCCGCGTCATGATCAACACGCGGACCGAGTGGTGGCGGGCCCGGAAGCTGGAGGAGGTCCCCACCGAGCAGCTCCCGGACGCGTGCGTCGAGGACTCCACCGAGCAGCACGCCGACCGCGCGCTTCTTATGGACATCATGAAAGTTCTCGCTCCGAAGCAGCGCAGTGTCGTCGTGCTGCGACACTGGGAGCAGATGTCCACGGAGGAGACGGCCGCGGCCCTCGGCATGTCCGCGGGCACGGTCAAGAGCACGCTGCACCGGGCGCTCGCCCGGCTCCGCGAGGAGCTGGAGGCCCGCGACCTGGACGCACGCGCGCTGGAGCGTGAGGAGCGGGAGCGTTGCGCGGCCTGACCGGCGAGGCCGGTGCCGATCCGGAGCCCGGTGGGGCACGGGGCACCTTGCAGGCGGCGTTCACGGCGGTGGCCGTGCTCGCCGCCCTCGGCCTTTTGGTGTCCGCCTGCGGCACGGGCGGCACCGGCGCCCGTGACGAGGGCCCGGCCCACACGAGCAGCTCGGTGGCGGGCGCGGTGGCCTCCGCCTCCCCCGCCGCGAGCGACACGCCGCAGCCGGCGGTGGACCCGGTCCGGCTGATCAAGGACGACCCGAAGGTCTCGGCGACGGTCAAGCACGACCTCAAGCCGTGTTCCGCCGACGAGTACCCGGTCGACGTGTCCTACGGCAAGCTGACCGGCGGCTCCGTGGACGACATCGTCATCAACGTGCTGACCTGCGGGGACGCGGTCGGCGTCGGCGCGTATGTGTACCGTGAACGGGGCGACCGGTACGAGAACGTGTTCGGCGCCGAGGAGCCCCCGGTCTACGCCGAGATCGACCGCGGCGACCTCGTGGTCACCAAACAGGTGTACGAGAAGGACGACCCGGTGGCGGATCCGTCCGGCGAGGACGTGATCACCTACCGCTGGTCGGGCACGGCGTTCACCAAGGCGTTCACCACCCGCAACGAGTACAGCAAGGCCGTCGGCGGGGGCGCGTCGCCGACGCCGGTCCCGGATCCGGACAACTGACCGCGGGACGATTTCCGGAGCGGTGTGAACCGACCGGGGCCGCCGATCCGATGCAGTGGTGGACGAGCCGTACGCCGCCGCGCGGAAGGAACGCGGCGCGCGGCCGGCGCGTCCACCCAGTGAGCGCACCCGCGCCGCACGGTGAGCGCACTGCGCGCCGCACCGTGAGCGCACCATTCGAAGCAGACGAGGACTGAGAGCACCGGGATGGCAGAGCAGACCCACGTCCTGTTCGTCGAGGACGACGACGTCATCCGCGAGGCCACGCAGCTCGCCCTGGAGCGGGACGGCTTCGCGGTCACCGCGATGCCCGACGGGCTGTCGGGTCTGGAGGCGTTCCGGGCGGACCGCCCCGACATCGCGCTGCTCGACGTGATGGTCCCCGGCCTCGACGGCGTCAGCCTGTGCCGCCGGATCCGCGACGAGTCGACGGTCCCGGTGATCATGCTGTCGGCGCGCGCCGACTCCATCGACGTCGTCCTCGGCCTGGAGGCCGGCGCCGACGACTACGTGACCAAGCCGTTCGACGGCGCCGTGCTGGTGGCCCGGATCCGCGCGGTGCTGCGCCGCTTCGGGCACGCCGGCGGCGCGCGGGCCGAGGCGGGGCCGGACGAGGTGCACGGCGGGGTGCTGACCTTCGGCGACCTGGAGGTGGACACCGACGGCATGGAGGTGCGCCGGGCCGGGCGGCCGGTGGCGCTCACCCCGACCGAGATGCGGCTGCTGCTGGAGTTCTCCACCGCGCCGGGCTCCGTCCTGTCCCGCGACAAGCTGCTGGAACGGGTGTGGGACTACGGCTGGGGCGGCGACACCCGGGTCGTCGACGTCCATGTGCAGCGGCTGCGCACGAAGATCGGCCAGGACCGCATCGAGACGGTCCGTGGCTTCGGCTACAAGCTGAAGGCCTGAGCGGGGCGGTCATGCGGGGGATCACGCGGCGTCTGCCGCCCAAGTGGCTGCCGGGGCGTCCCGGGCGGCCGAGCATCCGTACCGGGCTGCGCTGGAAGCTCAGTGCGGCCATCGCGCTGGTGGGCGCGCTGGTGGCGATCGCGCTGAGCCTGGTGGTGCACGACGCCGCCCGGGTGTCGATGCTCGACAACGCGCGCGACCTCGCCGACACCCGGCTCACGCTCGCCCAGCCGATCTACGAGCGGCCGGGCCGGCGGCCGGCCTCCTCCGTCTTCAAGGTCGACGACCCGCTGCTGCCGCCCGAGCTCCAGCGCAAGGTCCAGGAGGGCCGGCGGGCCACCTACGTCACCGACCGTCCGGGCGGCGCCCCCGACATCTGGGCGGCCATGCCGATCAAGGGCGGGCACGTGCTCTCCCTGCACACGCACTTCACCGACCGCAGCGCCAACATCCTCAAGGACCTCGACCAGGCCCTGGTGATCGGCTCCATCTCGGCCGTCCTGGGCGGCAGCGCCCTGGGGGTGCTCATCGGCGGGCAGCTCTCCGGCCGGCTGCGCAAGGCGGCCGCCGCCGCCAACCAGGTCGCCAAGGGCGAGCCGGACGTCCGGGTGCGGGACGCCATCGGCGGTGTCGTACGCGACGAGACGGACGATCTGGCCCGGGCGGTGGACGCGATGGCGGACGCGTTGCAGCAGCGGCTTGAGGCGGAGCGGCGGGTCACCGCCGACATCGCGCACGAGCTGCGCACCCCGGTGACCGGACTGCTGACCGCCGCAGAGCTGCTGCCGCCGGGCCGGCCGACGGAACTGGTCCTGGACCGGGCCAAGGCCATGCGCACGCTGGTGGAGGACGTCCTGGAGGTGGCCCGGCTCGACGGCGCCTCCGAGCGGGCCGAACTGCAGGACCTCCTGCTCGGCGAGTTCGTCGCCCGGCGGGTGGCGGCCAAGGACCCGGCCATCGAGGTGCGGGTGGTGCACGAGTCGATGGTCACCACCGATCCGCGGCGGCTGGAGCGGGTGCTGTTCAACCTGCTCGCCAACGCCGCCCGGCACGGCAGACCGCCGATCGAGGTGACCGTGGAGGGCCGGGTGATCCGGGTGCGCGACCACGGGCCCGGTTTCCCGGAGAACCTGCTCGCCGAGGGGCCGAGCCGCTTCCGCACCGGCAGCGCGGACCGGGCCGGGCGCGGGCACGGCCTCGGCCTGACCATCGCGGCCGGTCAGGCGCGCGTCCTCGGCGCCCGGCTCACCTTCCGCAACGTACGTCCGGCCGGCGCCCCCGAGGGCGTGCCGGCCGAGGGCGCGGTCGCCGTCCTGTGGCTGCCGGAGCACGCCCCGACGAACACCGGCAGCTACCCGATGCTGCCGTAGCGGCAGGACAGCTGACCGAAGGGCCCCCGGCGGCGTCGCCGGGGGCCCTTCGGATGCGCGCGGAGGCGGCTCAGACCGTCTCGGCCATGCCTTCGAGGGCGGTGGCGCCGCCGTCCTTGGGCTTCGGCGCGGCCGGGCCCGTGCCCTTGAGCGGCACTTCCTTGACGAACAGCGCCAGGACCAGCGCGATCACGCCGATCACCGAGCCCAGCAGGAACGCGGAGTGCGTACCGGAGGAGACGGCGTGCTGGTAGGCCTCGCGGGCCGCGGCCGGCAGCTTCTCCAGGCTCTTGGCGTCCAGCTGCGCGGACTGCTCGGTCACCTTGGAGCCCAGCGCGCCGGCCCGCTCGGCCATCACGTGCTGGACCCGGTTGTTGAACAGCGCGCCCATGATCGCCACGCCGAAGGACGAGCCGAGGGTACGGAAGAGGGTGGTGGAGGAAGAGGCCACGCCCATGTCCTTCATCTCCACGCTGTTCTGCGCGACCAGCATGGTGATCTGCATCAGACAGCCCATGCCCGCGCCGAGCACCGCCATGTAGAGGCCGGAGGTGACCCGGGTGGTGTCGGTGTCCATGAGGGACAGCAGGTAGAGGCCGACGACCATCAGGACGCCGCCGGCGATCGGGAAGATCTTGTAGCGGCCGCTGTTGGTGGTGACCCGGCCCGCGATCATCGACACGACCAGCATCGCGCCCAGCATGGGCAGCAGCAGCAGACCGGAGTTGGTCGCGGAGGCGCCCTGCACCGCCTGCTGGTACAGCGGCAGGAACAGCACCGCGCCGAACATCACGAAACCGGTGACGAAGCCGATCACCGACATCAGGGTGAAGTTGCGGCTGCGGAAGATGTGCAGCGGCACGATCGGCTCGGCGGCCCTGGTCTGCCAGAACACGAACGCGATCAGCGCGACCACGCCGATGGCGATCAGCTCCATGATCCGCGCGGAGGTCCACGCGTACTCCGAGCCGCCCCAGGTGGTGACGAGCACGATCGAGCTGATGCCGACGGTGAGCAGGACGGCGCCCAGATAGTCGACCCGCGCCTGCGAGCGCTTGTTGGGCAGGTGCAGCACGATGCTGATCGCGACGAGTGCCACCGCGCCGAGCGGCAGGTTGATGTAGAAGGCCCAGCGCCAGCCCCAGTTGTCGGTGATGGTGCCGCCGACCAGCGGGCCGCCGATCATCGCCAGCGCCATGACGCCGGCCATCATGCCCTGGTACTTGCCCCGCTCCCGGGGCGGGATCAGGTCGCCGATGATGGCCATGACGCCGACCATCAGACCGCCGGCGCCCAGACCCTGGACCGCGCGGAAGCCGATCAGCTGGCCCATGTCCTGCGCCATGCCGCTGAGCGCGGAGCCGAGCAGGAAGAGCACGATCGACGTCATGAAGGCGCCCTTGCGCCCGTACATGTCGCCGAGCTTGCCCCACAGCGGCGTGGCCGCGGCCGTGGCCAGGGTGTAGGCGGTCACCACCCACGACAGGTGCTGGAGGCCGCCCAGCTCGCCGACGATGGTCGGCATCGCGGTGCCCACGATCATGTTGTCGAGCATCGCGAGCATCATCGCGATCATGAGTGCGAGCAGGACGACCCGCACGCTCTTAGGCTGTTTCCCGGCCGGCGCGGTGTCCGTCCCGGCTATCGATGCGTCCGCCATCGTTCCCTACTCCCCCAGCTGGGCCTGGTACTTACTTGCCGCCCGGCAAGTCGTTACACTCCGGAAGGTAGAGGTTTACTAGCCGGGCGTCAAGTAAGTTTCCGCCGACCGGTCGGCAGGTAAGTTTTCGGTGAGAACGAGGAGCAAGAGGATGGGCGGCACGATGGACGGCACCAAGCAGCAGCGCCGCGGAAACACCCGCCAGCGCATCCAGGACGTGGCCCTCGAACTCTTCGCCGAGCAGGGCTACGAGAAGACCTCCCTGCGCGAGATCGCCGAGCGCCTCGATGTCACGAAGGCGGCGCTCTACTACCACTTCAAGACCAAGGAAGAGATCATCGTCAGTCTCTTCGCGGATCTGACGCAGCCGATCGAGGAACTGATCGAGTGGGGCCGGAGCCAGCCGCACACCCTGGCGACCAAGCAGGAGATCGTCCGCCGCTACGACGAGGCGCTCGGCGGCGCGGCCCCCTTGTTCCGCTTCATGCAGGAGAACCAGGCGACGGTGCGCGAACTGCGGATCGGCGAGACCTTCAAGGACCGGATGACCGGTCTGCGGGAGATCATCATCGACCCGGACTCCAGTCTGACGGACCAGGTCCGGTGCCTGAGCGCCCTCTTCACCCTGCACGCCGGCATGTTCGTGATGCGGGACCTCGAAGGCGACCCCGACGACAAGCGCAAGGCCGTCCTGGAGGTCGCCATCGATCTGGTCACCCAGGCGCACCAGGGCGCGCACGGGGCCTGAGGGCGCACACGGACGCGCGGGTCCCGGTAGGCCCTGGAAACGCAGCGCACCGCCGCCCGCTGGGGTCAGCGGGCGGCGGTGCGGGGGGAAACGTTCAACCGATCAGCCGGCCGACCGGTGCGTGAGCCGGCCGGCCACCGGCCGCGTTCCGTTCTCGGGCCGGTCGGGTCAGACCTTCACGCCGTGGGCGCGCAGGAAGACGACCGGGTTGACCGCGGAGCCGTAGTTCGGCGTGGTGCGGATCTCGAAGTGCAGGTGCGGGCCGGTGGTGTTGCCGGTGTTGCCGGACAGGGCTATGTGCTGACCGGTGGCGACGACCTGGCCGACCTTCACGTCGATGCGGGAGAGGTGGGCGTACTGGGAGTACGTGCCGTTGCCGTGCTTGACGACGATGGCGTTGCCGTACGCCGGACCGTCGCCGCCGCCGTTGGGGCCGGCCTTGACGACCGTGCCGCCGTGCGCGGCGACGACCTCGGTGCCGACCGGCACCGCGAAGTCCTGGCCGCTGTGCTTGTGCATCCAGTGGCTGCCGCCCTGGTCGAAGCTGGCGGTGAGGGTGTACTGCTTCACCGGGTCGACCCAGGCAGCGGCCGACTTGGCGACGGCGGTGGTGGCGGTGGGGGCCGCCGCGGTCTCGGCGGCGGACGCTACTCCCGCGCTCATCGCGGCGGTGACTCCCAGGCCGGCGGCCAGGACGGCGGCACGGGTGCGGAGCTTGGCCGGACGGGCGGTACGGGACGTGGCGCGCTGGAACATCGAAACCTCTACGGGTGGGGGACAGATGAACCACCCGGAAGACCTGATGCCTTCGTCGGGCGGGCTCCACCTTGGTAACCCCGCCGAACAGCCGCCCTCAAGCACCCCTACTACGACGAAACCTAGTAAGGGTGGATAGTGGCCCAGATCTCTTGACACTCCACCCAATTAGGACAAAAGACCTGTAGAGACCCTATATACCGCCATTTCAATGGGGTGAATGTCCGCTTTGTTAGTTCCTGTCCCCTACTAGGCGGCGTAGTACGGCACGGGGCGCTTGTGCCGCTTGTCACCACGGAGGGGGGTCGAACCCCCTCTTGCTGTGACGGGCTTCATGTGGTGCCCGTCTCAGCAGGGTTACCGACTGGTAATCGGACAGTTGCCCTCCCGCCACCCTGCGCGACGAGCATGCTCACCACACCCCGCATGTCCCGTACGCGAGAGGACCCCGCTTCCCATGACCACAGCCACCTGGGCGCGCCGCACCGGCATGACCGCCGTCGCCACCGTCGCCGTCACCGCGCTGGCCGCCCCCGTGGGCGCACAGGCGGCGACGGGCACCCCGGCCCCCGCCCCCACGGCCGCCGCCCCGGCGAGCGCCGTCAAGGCCGTCGGCGCCGCGTCCGGGAAGGTCGGCTACGCCACCTGGCAGCAGGACTGCCAGGCCGTGATGGACCGGGCGCTGCCCTATCTGGAGCAGCGGATCGCGCACGCCCGGCCCGGCGAGAAGCAGGCCATCGTGCTGGACGTGGACAACACGGCCCTGGAGACCGACTTCGGCTTCAGCTTCCCGCAGCCGGCCAACAAGCCCGTGCTGACGGCCGCCCGGTACGCCCAGGAGCACGGGGTGGCGCTGTTCTTCGTGACCGCCCGCCCGGGCATCGTCGCGGCCCCCACCGAGTGGAACCTGGAGCACGACGGCTACCAGGTCACCGGGCTGCGGGTGCGCGGCCTGCTCGACCTCTTCAAGGACATGGCCGCCTACAAGACGGCCCAGCGCACCGCCATCGAGAAGGACGGCTACACGATCATCGCGAACATCGGCAACAGCGCCACCGACCTCTCCGGCGGCCACGCCGAGCAGACCTTCAAGCTGCCCGACTACGACGGCCAGCTCTCCTGACACCGGCAAGGCAACAGAGAGACGAAAAAGGGGCCTGCCCCGGGACCGAAGTCCCGGGGCAGGCCCCTTCTCGCTGTTCTCGGCCGGTCAGGCCGGGCGCAAGGCCGCTTACGCGTCCTTGCTCAGGTTCGGGCCAGCACCGCCGGCCGCCTGCTCGATCGGAGGCACGTCCGGCAGCGCCGACTTCTCCTCACCGCGGAAGGTGAAGGTCTTGTCGTCGCCCTCGCCCTCGGTGTCCACGACCACGATGTGACCGGGACGCAGCTCGCCGAAGAGGATCTTCTCCGAGAGCGTGTCCTCGACCTCGCGCTGGATGGTCCGGCGCAGCGGCCGGGCGCCCAGGACGGGGTCGTAGCCCTTCTTGGCCAGCAGTTCCTTGGCGGACTGGGAGAGCTCCAGGCCCATGTCCCGGTCCTTGAGGCGCTCGTCCACCTTGCCGATCATCAGGTCGACGATCCGCAGGATGTCGGCCTGCGTGAGCTGCGGGAAGACGACCACGTCGTCCACACGGTTGAGGAACTCGGGCCGGAAGTGCTGCTTCAGCTCGTCCGAGACCTTGTTCTTCATGCGCTCGTAGTTGGTCTTCGTGTCGCCCGTGGCCGCGAAGCCCAGGTTGAAGCCCTTGGAGATGTCCCGGGTGCCGAGGTTGGTCGTCATGATGATGACCGTGTTCTTGAAGTCCACGACCCGGCCCTGGGAGTCGGTCAGGCGACCGTCCTCCAGGATCTGCAGCAGCGAGTTGAAGATGTCCGGGTGGGCCTTCTCGACCTCGTCGAACAGGACGACCGAGAACGGCTTGCGGCGCACCTTCTCCGTCAGCTGGCCGCCCTCCTCGTAGCCCACGTAGCCGGGGGGCGAACCGAAGAGACGGGAGACCGTGTGCTTCTCGCTGAACTCCGACATGTCGAGGGAGATCAGCGCGTCCTCGTCGCCGAAGAGGAACTCCGCGAGCGCCTTGGACAGCTCGGTCTTACCGACACCGGACGGGCCGGCGAAGATGAACGAGCCACCGGGACGCTTGGGGTCCTTCAGACCGGCGCGGGTGCGGCGGATCGCCTTCGACAGCGCCTTGACGGCGTCGACCTGGCCGATGACCCGCTTGTGGAGCTCGTCCTCCATGCGCAGCAGGCGCGAGGACTCCTCCTCCGTGAGCTTGAAGACCGGGATGCCCGTCGCGGTCGCGAGGACCTCGGCGATCAGCTCGCCGTCGACCTCGGCGACGACGTCCATGTCGCCGGCCTTCCACTCCTTCTCCCGCTTGGCCTTGGCGGCCAGGAGCTGCTTCTCCTTGTCCCGCAGGGAGGCGGCCTTCTCGAAGTCCTGCGAGTCGATCGCGGACTCCTTGTCCCGGCGCACGCCGGCGATCTTCTCGTCGAACTCGCGCAGGTCCGGCGGCGCGGTCATCCGGCGGATGCGCATCCGGGAACCGGCCTCGTCGATCAGGTCGATCGCCTTGTCCGGCAGGAAGCGGTCCGAGATGTACCGGTCGGCCAGGGTGGCGGCCTGGACCAGCGCCTCGTCGGTGATCGAGACGCGGTGGTGCGCCTCGTACCGGTCGCGCAGGCCCTTGAGGATCTCGATGGTGTGCGGCAGGGACGGCTCGGCGACCTGGATGGGCTGGAAGCGGCGCTCCAGGGCCGCGTCCTTCTCCAGGTGCTTGCGGTACTCGTCCAGCGTGGTGGCGCCGATGGTCTGGAGCTCACCGCGGGCCAGCATCGGCTTCAGGATGGAGGCGGCGTCGATCGCGCCCTCGGCGGCGCCCGCACCGACCAGCGTGTGCAGCTCGTCGATGAACAGGATGATGTCGCCGCGGGTGCGGATCTCCTTGAGCACCTTCTTCAGGCGCTCCTCGAAGTCACCGCGGTAGCGGGAGCCGGCGACCAAGGCGCCGAGGTCGAGGGTGTAGAGGTGCTTGTCCTTGAGGGTCTCGGGCACCTCGCCCTTGACGATGGCCTGGGCCAGGCCCTCGACGACGGCGGTCTTGCCGACGCCGGGCTCGCCGATCAGCACCGGGTTGTTCTTGGTGCGGCGGGACAGCACCTGCATGACCCGCTCGATCTCCTTCTCGCGCCCGATCACCGGGTCGAGCTTGGACTCGCGAGCGGCCTGGGTGAGGTTCCGGCCGAACTGGTCGAGGACCAGGGACGTCGAGGGGGTGCCCTCGGCAGGGCCGCCGGCGGTGGCGGTCTCCTTGCCCTGGTAGCCGGAGAGCAGCTGGATCACCTGCTGCCGCACCCGGTTGAGATCGGCGCCCAGCTTGACCAGGACCTGGGCGGCGACGCCCTCGCCCTCGCGGATCAGGCCGAGCAGGATGTGCTCCGTGCCGATGTAGTTGTGGCCCAGCTGAAGGGCCTCGCGGAGCGACAGCTCCAGGACCTTCTTGGCACGGGGGGTGAAGGGGATGTGCCCGGACGGGGCCTGCTGGCCCTGGCCGATGATCTCCTCCACCTGCTGGCGGACCGCCTCGAGCGAAATCCCGAGGCTCTCAAGGGCCTTGGCGGCGACACCCTCACCCTCGTGGATCAGGCCCAGGAGGATGTGCTCGGTGCCGATGTAGTTGTGGTTGAGCATCCGGGCTTCTTCCTGAGCCAGGACGACAACCCGCCGCGCGCGGTCGGTGAACCTCTCGAACATCGTTAATCGCTCCTCAGAGCGGTCAGGCAGTGGGGGGAACTTCCCCTCCCTGTCCTTCCGCAGCTTAGTCCCGCAAGCGGGGACCGCTCATTCCAACTGCCGACACCCTCGATGGCCTCCTGACCCCGAACGCCGACATATGTCCCAACCCGATGGTGCGAGACGATGTTCCCGCAGGCCAGGCAGTTACCCCAGTCGCCAGTACGCCGATGGCGAACGTGAGACTCCTTTTCCCGGGTGCGTCCTGCGTGTCGCCCCCTCCCACTAGGCATCTCTTACCCGCTGGGACTGACACTCCATGCGGCGCACGCCGGTTCCGCCTCCGCTATGGGCGAACAACTTTGCGCCTCACCCGCACCGCGCGGCCGTCCCCGTTCGACACCATACGCGTACGCCGCGCCACCCAGCGTGACTTTCGCGCACTCCGGGGGGTTGCATCCGGCATGGTCGGCAGCCCCTCTCTCCCCGGTACCCCCACCGTCCCCACCGTCCCCGCCGTCCCCCTTTCCGTGCCCTTCCAGGTCCCCGTTCCGCTTCCCCCGCCCCGCAGGCCGCTCGCGTCCGAGGACCGGGGCCGGCGCCGGGTCCGGCGCTGGTACGAGGACGGGCTGGGCTGGGCGACGGCGCCGGGGGCTCCGGTACGGCTGGTGCTGGGCGACCGTTTCGACGTGCTGGACATGCCGCTGGCGGCGGGTCTCGCGGCGCTGCGCCATCTGGGTCCGGCGTCCCCGGCGGCCGCGCAGGGCGACCGGATGCGGCTGCCCGTCGCGGTGGGCGGGGCGGAGGAGCTGCCCGGGCTGCTGGAGTGGCTGGAGTGGGGGGCGCTCGACCTCGGCCTGGTGGGCCTGGGCGCCGGCACGCTGATGGACGCGCCGCTGCCTCCCGGGACGCCGCTCGTGGGGGGCCGCGGTCCGCGGGGGGCCGCCGTGTGGGTCCGGCCGCCGGTGCCCGGCCGCGAGGTGGAGTCCTCGCTGCCGGCGCTGTCGGCCCTGGGCGGCGCGGGGGACGCCCCCGACCTCGTCCGCCTGGTGACCACCGCGGCGACCGAGTGCCACCGTCTCCGCCTGCGCGGAACGGCCACCCGGCGACCGGTACGGCTATGACGCCCCGGCCCGGCCGGGGGCCGTCATGGGAGGGGGACGACGCCTTCCGGCCCTTCGGCGGGCCGGTGCCGGTCGTCGGGGCTTTTCACGTGGGCCTGGGTCAGCCGTTGGCCGTTTCGTAGGCCTCGCGGATGCTCGCGGGAACTCGGCCGCGGTCATTGACCTCCAGGCCGTTCTCCTTCGCCCAGGCGCGGATCTGCGCGGTGTCCTGGCTGCCGCCGGACGTGGCCCGCGCCTTTCGGCCGCCCGAAGCACGGCCACCGGTACGCCGGCCGTTCTTCAGGTAGGGCTCGAGAAGGCCACGGAGCTTGTCCGCATTGGCGGTGGTGAGATCGATCTCGTACGTCTTGCCGTCCAGCGCGAACGTCACGGTCTCGTCCGCCTCGCCGCCGTCGAGGTCATCGACAAGAAGGACCTGAACCTTCTGTGCCACCGGATTTCCTTTCATCGATAACGTGCGGGCCGGCGTGGGTCGGCTTCCGCCGTTTAGCCACTGCCCCTTGTTATATGCAGTACTGCACTACGCCGGAAAGCAAACCGCGTTTGCGGAAAAAACACAAACCCCTGGGGAAGACCCGACCCTCAACTGCGACCGGAAACATGCGCGTTTCGGACATAGGGCCCCTTCGGGCCGCCGCCGGCGATCTACAGATGCAGAAGCATCCGACTGTTGCCCAGGGTGTTCGGTTTCACTCGTTCGAGACCCAGGAACTCCGCGACGCCCTCGTCATAGGAACGCAGGAGCTCCGCGTAGACATCGGTGTCGACGGGCGTCTCACCGATCTCCACGAAGCCGTGCTTGCCGAAGAAGTCGACTTCGAAGGTCAGACAGAATACGCGGCGAACGCCGAGCCATCGCGCGGTCTGGAGCAACTTCTCCAGCACCCGGTGCCCGACGCCGGCGCCGCGCAGCCCCGTCTGCACGGCGAGTGTGCGCACTTCCGCCAGGTCTTCCCACATCACGTGCAGTGCGCCGCAGCCGACGACCTCGGCGTTGTCGTCCCGTTCGGCGACCCAGAACTCCTGGATGTCCTCGTAAAGCGTCACGGTCGCTTTGTCGAGCAGGATACGGTCACGGGCGTAGTCGTCCAGGAGTCGGCGTACGGCCGGCACATCGCCGGTCCGGGCCCGCCGTACGGTGATGGCTTTTGCGGAGACTTCGGAACGCTCTGCGGACATGAGCGGACGCTATCGCCCGGCGCCGCCGTGCGCCGAGCCGGGGTTCTGTCCGCCGGTTTCGGAGACGTCCGCGGCCGCGGCGGTATCCGGAAGTCCGCCCGCCGCGTTCTCTTCCCCGGCGGCTTCGGCGGCGGGCCGGGTGACGGCTTCCGTGGTGCCCTCGACGATCCTTACGGCGTCGCGCAGCGCCCGTCGCTGTTCCTCGCTCATCATGCCGAAGAAGGCGACGAGAGCGGCAGCGGCGTTGTCGCTCTGCGACCAGGCGTCGTTCATCAGTGCGGCGGCGTACGCGGCCCGAGTGGAGACCGCCTCATATCGATAGGCGCGGCCCTCCGCCTCGCGCCGCACCCAGCCCTTCTGATGGAGATTGTCCAAAACGGTCATCACCGTGGTGTACGCGATGGACCGTTCCTGTTGGAGGTCTTCCAGGACTTCTCGAACGGTCACCGGGCGGTTCCACTTCCACACCCGCGTCATGACCGAGTTCTCGAGTTCTCCCAAGGGACGAGGCACAACTCAGACCTTAGTAGGAAAACCGCCCCATCGCGTGCCGGACGGGCGTGGTCCGGGGGCGCGGTTCGGGGGCGCGGCGAGCACGCGCGCGCACCGCCGGGGCCCTACGAGCGGTCCGGCGGTGCGGTGCGGGGCGGTGGGGCGTCAGGCCTCGGTGGAGGAGGCGGCGGCGCCCTGGCCGGTCTGGGTGCGCGCGAGGGCGGCGTCCACGGCCGCGTCCTCCTTGGCCTTGGCGGCACCGCCCTGGGTCTTCACGATCACCCGGACCAGCGCGATGAAGAACACGGCCATGACGACCGGCGGAACGAGTGCGGCGACGTAGTCCATGGCTCCAGGGTAGCCACGCCTACCGGACAAACAGGGGCGGGGTGGTCCTGGGTGTCACACGGCGGCGAGCCGCCGCTGCGACCGCCCCGCGGGCGGGGACGGCTTGCGGCGCGGGAAGACCTCGCCCGGCGTGGGGACGGGACGGCGGCCGGGCCGCGGCGCGCCGGGGGCGGGCGCGGGTCCCGGAGAGGCGGGCGCCGGCCGAGCTGGAGCGGGTCCGGCGGGGCGCTCGGCGGGCTTCGGCGCGGGCTTCCGGGCGGGTTCGCCGCCCTGCCCGGAATGGCCGGCGGGCAGCGCCGCGACGGGCGTCGGGACGGGGCGCAGCGGGCTGCGGGAGGCCGGGACCGAGGGGCCGCCGGTCCACGCACCGCAGCGGCGCAGGAGGGCGGCGGCGGCGGGGTTGCCGCGCAGGGCGCGCAGGGCGGCGAGGTCGTCGGGGCCGGGCCGGTGGCCGGCGTCCAGCGCCTCGCCCAGAAGGGTGAAGTACCCGGCGGCCGTGCCGGGCAGGGCGGCGCGGTAGCGGGCCAGGTCGGCCACCAGGAACGCGCGCAGCCTGGCGCCCTCGCGCAGCGCCTCGTCGAGCGACTCGGCGAGGCGGCGGCAGTCCTGCACGTCCTCGGCGCGGGCGGGACGCGGATGAAGGGCGGCGGCCAGGGCGCGGCGGAGCACGCGCAGCTCCTCCGCGCCGAAGGCGATGCCGCCGCGGGTTCCGTATGGCGTGGGCATGGGCCGACCATACGCGCTAATCAGACAAATTCGACATAAGCGGCGAAAGTGGCGCGTGGCGATGACACGAGCGGTCCATCGCGCCCGCGGCCCGCACCCGGGTGGGTGCGGGCCGCGGGCGGGGCGGTCCTGCTCACATGCGGGTGACGTTGCGCTCGTAGACCAGGCGGAGGCCGATCAGGGTCAGCCAGGGCTCGTGTTCGTCGATGGCCGTGGACTCGCCGAGAACCATCGGGGCCAGGCCGCCGGTGGCGATCACGGTGACGTCGTCGGGGTCGTCGGCGAGTTCGCGGGCCATGCGGCTCACCACGCCGTCGACCTGGCCGGCGAACCCGTAGACGATGCCCGCCTGCATCGCCTCGACCGTGTTCTTGCCGATGACGCTGCGCGGCCGGGCCACCTCGATCTTGCGCAGCTGGGCGGCCTTGACGCCGAGCGCCTCGACGGAGATCTCGATGCCGGGCGCGATCACCCCGCCGACGTACTCCCCGCGCGCGGAGACCGCGTCGAAGGTGGTGGCCGTGCCGAAGTCCACGACGATCGCCGGGCCGCCGTACAGCTCGTTGGCGGCGACCGCGTTGATGATGCGGTCGGCGCCGACCTCCTTGGGGTTGTCGAACAGGATCGGCACGCCCGTCTTGACGCCCGGCTCGACCAGGACGGCCGGCACGTCGCCGTAGTAGCGGCGGGTCACCTCGCGCAGTTCGTGCAGCACCGACGGCACGGTGGCGCAGATCGCGATGCCGTCGATGCCGTCGCCGAGTTCGTCGCCGAGCAGCGGGTGCGTGCCCATCAGGCCCTGGAGCAGCACCGCCAGCTCGTCGGCGGTGCGGCGGGCGTCGGTGGAGATGCGCCAGTGCTCGACGATGTCCTCCCCGTCGAACAGCCCGAGGACGGTGTGCGTGTTGCCTACGTCGATCGTCAGGAGCATGGCCGCCCTACTCCGCTTCGCGCAGGTCCAGGCCGATGTCCAGGATCGGCGAGGAGTGGGTCAGGGAGCCCACGGCCAGGAAGTCGACGCCGGTCTCCGCGTACGCCCGGGCGTTGTCCAGGGCGAGCCGGCCCGACGCCTCCAGCAGCGCGCGGCCGTCGACGATGGCCACGGCCTCCTCGCACTCGCCGGGCGTGAAGTTGTCCAGCAGGATCAGGTCGGCGCCGGCGTCCACGACCTCGCGCAGCTGGTGCAGGGTGTCGACCTCGACCTCGATCGGCACCTCGGGGAAGGTCTCGCGCACGGCCTTGAAGGCCGCCGCGACGCCGCCGGCCGCGACCACGTGGTTGTCCTTGACCAGCGCCGCGTCCGACAGCGACATGCGGTGGTTGACGCCGCCGCCGCAGCGGACCGCGAACTTCTCCAGGGACCTCAGGCCCGGCGTGGTCTTGCGGGTGTCGCGCACCTTCGCCTTGGTGCCGTCCAGGACGTCCGCCCACGCGCGCGTGGCGGTGGCGATGCCGGACAGGCGGCACAGCAGGTTCAGCGCGCTGCGCTCGGCGGTCAGCAGGTCGCGGGTGCGGGTGGTGACCGACAGCAGCTTCTGTCCGGCCTCCACCGGGTCGCCGTCCTCGACGTGCCGCTCGACCTCGAACTCGTCGGTGCAGACCACCGAGAGGACGGCCTCGGCGACCCGGAGGCCGGCCACCACGCCGGCCTCGCGCGCGGTGAAGTCCCCGGTGGCCACGGCCTCCTCGGGGATGGTCGCGACGGTCGTCACGTCCTCCCCGTGGGCGAGGTCCTCCTGGATGGCGACGTTGGCGATGTCCTCGACCTCGATCGGGTCGAGTCCGGCGTCGGCCAGCAGTTCGGCGAGCGCGGGGTCGAGCCCGCACTCCGCGTACTCCTCGTCGGCTTCCGCGCCGCAGGCACAGCCGTCGCCGCAGCCGCCGGTGGGGGCGAGGGGAAGGTCGTCGGTGCTCACTTGGGTCACTGCTCCTGGGGACGGCGGGGCGCGGGGGCCTCGGGACGGGTCGGGGGGAAGTCCGCGGTGTCGGTGGTGTGCACGTCGGGCGTCCGGTCCGCGGTCAGCCGTACGACGATGTGGCGGCTCCAGTGCGCGTCGTCGCGCTCGGGACGGTCCTCGCGCCAGTGGCAGCCGCGGGTCTCCTCGCGCAGCCGGGCGGCGGCGACCAGGACGCGGGCCACGCACAGGAGGTTGGTGGCCTCCCAGGTGTCGACGCCGGGCTCGGCGGTCTTGCCGTCGTCGGCGAGCGCGCCGCGCGCTTCGGCGTAGAGCTGTTCGAGCCGGTCGGCGGCGGTGGCCAGGGACCCGGCGGAGCGCAGGACGCCGGCGCCCTCGGTCATGATCCGCTGGATCGCGAACCGGGTCTCCGGGGCGAGCAGCGGGTGCTCGGGCTGCCCGGCGCGGGGCGCGGGCCGCGGCACGCGCGCGTGGAGGCGGCCGGCGGCCTGTTCGCGCGCGATGTCGGCGACGATCCGCTCGGCGTAGACGAGCCCTTCGAGCAGGGAGTTGGAGGCGAGCCGGTTGGCGCCGTGCACGCCGGTGCAGGCGACCTCCCCGCACGCGTACAGGCCGGGCACGGTGGTGCGGCCGTGGGAGTCGGTGCGCACGCCGCCGGAGGCGTAGTGGGCGGCCGGGGCGACCGGGATCGGCTCGGTGACCGGGTCGATGCCGTGTGCCCGGCAGGCGGCCAGGATGGTCGGGAAGCGGTGCTCCCACATCTCGGCGCCGAAGTGCCGGGCGTCCAGGAACATGTGTTCGGCGCCCTGCTCCTGCATGCGGCGCGTGATGCCCTTGGCGACGATGTCGCGCGGCGCCAGCTCGGCCAGTTCGTGCTGGCCCACCATGAAGCGCACGCCGTCGGCGTCCACCAGGTGGGCGCCCTCGCCGCGCACCGCCTCGGAGACCAGCGGCTGCTGCCCCTCGGCGTCCGGGCCGAGGAAGAGCACGGTCGGGTGGAACTGGACGAACTCCAGGTCGGAGACCTCCGCGCCCGCGCGCAGGGCGAGGGCGACGCCGTCGCCGGTGGACACCGGCGGGTTGGTGGTCGCGGAGAACACCTGGCCCATGCCGCCGGTCGCCAGCACCACCACGGGCGCGCGCACCGCGCCCACGCCGTCGTGCTGGCCCTCGCCCATGACGTGCAGGGTCACCCCGGCGGTGCGGCCCTCGGCGTCGGTCAGCAGGTCGAGGACGAGCGCGTTCTCGATCGTGCGCAGCCCGCCCGCCCGGACGGCCGCCACCAGCGCCCGGGAGATCTCGGCGCCGGTCGCGTCGCCGCCCGCGTGGGCGATGCGGCGGCGGTGGTGGCCGCCCTCACGGGTGAGCGCGATGGAGCCGGCGTCGTCGGTGTCGAAGTGGGCGCCGGTGGCGATCAGCCGCCGTACCGCGTCGGGGCCCTCGGTGACGAGGATCCGTACCGCCTCCTCGTCGCACAGGCCCGCGCCCGCGACGAGGGTGTCGTCCAGGTGCTGTGCGGGGGTGTCGCCCTCGCCGAGGGCGGCGGCGATGCCGCCCTGCGCCCAGCGGGTGGAGCCGTCGTCCAGGCGGGCCTTGGTGACGACGACCGTGTCCAGGCCGTGCGCCGCGCAGCGCAGCGCGGCGGTGAGGCCGGCGACGCCGGAGCCGACGACCACGACGTCCGCGTCGATGGACCACCCGGGCGCGGGCGCGTGCAGTCGTATGCCTGTGCTGGTCACGAGGCGGCTCCGGGGGTTTCGTGGGTCGCGTGGGTCGCGTGCGGGGCGGGGGCGGCGTGCGGGGCGGAGGCGTCCGGCGTCGTCCGGGCTTCGGGAGTGTCCTGGGTGCGGTGGGCTTCCAGGGCGCCCGGCGTGCCGTGTGGCTCGGGAGTGTTCTGTGCCTCGTCGGCGGCCTGTGCCTCGTCGGCGGCGAAGGCGAGGGGCAGGTTGTCGATCAGCCGGGTCGCGCCGACCCGGGCGGCGACGGCGAGGACGGCCTCGCCGGTGAAGTCGTCGTCGATCTCGGTGAAGTCGGACGGATCGACCAGGGCCAGGTAGTCCAGGACGAGCGGCGGGTCCAGGCGGACGGCCTCGTCCAGGACCAGCCGGGCGGCGGCGCGCACCCCGGCGGCCGCGCCGGGGACGGCCTTGGCGACGGCCGCGGCGTCGGCCGCCGCGCGGGACTCCCCGAGCGCGCTCAGCGCCTCGGCACGCGCGCGGGTGGCGGGCACCTCGCGGGCCCGCGCGCGCAGCGCCTCCTGCGCGGCGTGCCGGTCGCGGCCCGCGAACAGCGCCTGGGACAGGGCGAGCGCGGTGCGCCGCTCGGGTACGGAGAGGTAGCGGTTGCGGCTGGACAGGGCCAGGCCGTCGTCCTCGCGCACGGTCGGCACGGCGACGATCTCCACGCCGAAGTTCAGGTCGCGCACCATGCGGCGGATCAGGGCGAGCTGCTGGGCGTCCTTCTGGCCGTAGAGGGCGGCGTCGGGGCGGGTGAGGTGCAGCAGCTTGCCGACGACGGTGAGCATGCCGTCGAAGTGGCCGGGCCGCGAGGCGCCCTCCAGGCGCTCCCCCATGGGGCCGGCGGTGATCCGCACCTGCGGCTCGCCGCCCGGGTAGACCTCGTCCGCCGAGGGCGCGAACACGACGTCGGCGCCCGCCCGTTCGGCGATCCTCAGGTCGGCGTCCAGGGTGCGCGGGTAGCGGTCGAGGTCCTCGTCCGCGCCGAACTGGAGCGGGTTGACGAAGACGGTGACGACGACCTCGCCGTCGGGGCCGGCGATCTCGCGGGCGGCCCGGATCAGGGTGGCGTGGCCCTCGTGCAGGGCGCCCATGGTCATCACGACGGCACGGCGGCCGCCGCGCACGCGCGCGTGCAGCTCGTCGGCGGTGCGCAGCAGGGCTGTGGTCATCGGACGTCTCCGTTCTCGGGCGCCGGTATCGCCGGGCGGCCCTGTGCCGCGTTCCCGGGCGCCGTCCGGGCCGTCGCGTACGCGGTCGGCGCGGGAGCGGCGGTACGGGTGCGGCCTGCGGTGCGGGTGGGGGCGGCGGCGCGGGTGGAGGCGGCGCCGGTGGGGCGGGCGGCTCCCGCGCGGGCGCCGGACCCTGCGGGGCGCTTCGTACGGACGCCGGCCTGTGCCGAGTGCCCCGTGCGGGTCATCGGGTACCCCCCTGCGCCTCGTCGGGGCCGTCGGCGTCCGGACCGTCGGCGCCGGGGCCTCCGGTCGTGCCGCCGGTCGTGCCGTCGCTCGCGCTGTCGGCGAGGACGACCAGCAGGTCTTCGGCCAGTTCGGGCTTGAGCAGGCCGTGGGCGAGGGCGCGGTCGGCGGTGGCGCGGGCCATCGCCAGGTAGCCGGCGAGGGTCTGCGGGGCGTACCGGCGCAGTTCGGCGACGTGCGCGGCGACCGTGCCCGCGTCGCCGCGCGCGACGGGACCGGTGAGGGCCGCGTCGCCGGAGCGCAGCGAGTTGTCCAGGGCGGCGCCGAGCAGCGGGCCGAGCATCCGGTCCGGAGCCTCGACGCCGGCCTCGCGCAGCAGCTCCATGGCCTGGGCGACCAGGGTGACCAGGTGGTTGGCGCCCAGGGCGAGGGCCGCGTGGTAGAGCGGGCGCCGGTCCTCGGCGACCCACTCCGGTTCGCCGCCCATCTCGATGACGAGGGCCTCGGCGGCCATCCGCAGTTCCTCGGGGGCGGTGACGCCGAAGGAGCAGCCGGCCAGCCGCTGCACGTCCACGGGGGTGCCGGTGAAGGTCATCGCCGGGTGCAGGGCCAGCGGCAGCGCGCCCGCGCGCAGGGCGGGGTCGAGCACCTTCGCGCCGAACCGCCCGGAGGTGTGCACGAGCAGCTGGCCGGGCCGTACCGCGCCGGTCTCGGCGAGGCCCGCCACGAGGCCGGGCAGCGCGTCGTCGGGGACGGTCAGCAGCACCAGCTCGGCGCGGTCCAGGACCTCGGCGGGCGACACCAGGGGCACGCCCGGGAGCAGCAGTCCGGCGCGGCGCCGGGAGGCGTCGGAGACTCCCGAGACGGCGACCGGGCGGTGCCCGGCGAGCTGGAGGGACGCGGCGAGCGCGGGTCCCACCCGGCCGGCGCCGACGACGCCGACGGTGAGCCGTGCCGGACGGTCCCTGGGGTCTGGTTGCTGGCTGCTACTCACGCGAGGGTGGCCTTCCCGTTCCAGTCCGCTCCGGGTACCGGACGATTTCTCGTCATGTTAACGCTATCGGGTCGGCGGGCGTCCGGCCGTCCACAGGCCATGGGCCCGGCAGGGAGCTGCGGCGGTGAAAAGCGCGTGCCCGCGTGCGCCGGCGCGCGGGATGATCCGCGGTATGAGCGATACGGCGGAGCAGGAACCCGGGCGGGACGAGCGGACGGCGGAGGAGCTGTCCGACGAGGAGCGGCGCAAGCGCCTGAGGGAACGGCGCATCGGCGCGTACCGGCGTGCGGAACGGGTGCTCTCGCGCCCCGGCTTCCTCGGCACGCTCCGGGAGCGGATCGCGCTGCTGGACCGGGCCGCGGACGTGTACGACCTCGACGAGGCGTCCGACATGTACGGGAGCGGCGTCGTCGGCGCCCTGGAGGAGAAGGTCGCCGGGCTGCTCGGCAAGGAGGCCGCCGCCTTCTTCCCGACCGGCACGATGGCCCAGCAGGTCGCCCTGCGCTGCTGGGCGGCCCGGACCGGGAACCCGGCCGTGGCGCTGCACGCCCTGTCCCATCCCGAAGTGCACGAACGGCAGGCGCTGAGCCAGGTCAGCGGGCTGCGCCCCATCCGGGTGACCGGCGAGCCCCGGCTGCCGACCGCCGCCGAGGTGCGCGGCCTGGACGAGCCGTTCGGGACGCTGATGCTGGAGCTGCCGCTGCGCGACGCGGGCTTCCTCCTGCCCTCCTGGGAGGAGCTGACCGAGGTCGTGGAGGCGGCGCGCGAGCGCGAGGCGGTGGTGCACTTCGACGGCGCGCGCCTGTGGGAGTCCACCGTGCGCTTCGGCCGTGAGCTGCCGGAGATCGCGGACCTGGCCGACAGCGTGTACGTGTCGTTCTACAAGTCCCTGGCCGGGTACGGCGGCGCGGCCCTGGCCGGTCCCGCGGAGCTGATCGAGGAGGCCAGGGCCTGGCGGCACCGGTACGGCGGCACGGTCTTCCAGCAGTTCCCGACGGCTCTGTCGGCGCTGATCGGGCTCGACGAGGAGCTGCCCCGGCTGCCGGACTACGTGCGGCACGCGCGCGTGGTGGCCGCCGCGCTGCGCGAGGGGTTCGCGGCGGCCGGACTGCCCTGGGCCCGTGTGCACCCCGGGGCGCCGCACACCCACGAGTTCCAGCTCTGGCTCCCGTACGACCCGGACGTCGTCGCCGGTGCGGCGATCCGGACGGCCGAGGAGACCGGGACGATGCTGTTCGCCGGCGCCTGGGACGCCGCCGGCCCCGCACTCGCCCGGACCGAGGTGTCCGTACGCTCCGACGGTCTCCGGTGGACGGCGGACGACGTACGGACGGCGGTCGCCGAGTTCGCCGCCCGGCTGACGGAGAAGGCGGGGCGCGCGGACGGCGCGTAACGGGAGAGCTGGGGCGTGCGGGCGGCGCGTAACTGGAGAGCTTGCGCGAGAAGGGAGCACCGGGGCGCGTGCGAGTGGCGTAGCCGCCCGCCGGAGCGCGGCGGCGGCGCGTGGGCCCGCTGGGCGTCAGCAGGTGGCGTGCGGGTGAGGGCGGGTCCGGCGGGACCACAGCCGCCGCAGCAGTCGCAGCGGCCGCGGCCGTCGGCGGGCGGGGCGGCCCGCCAGGACCGCCCGGAACCGCCGGTACTCGCCGAGTTCGCGCACCACCTGCCAGTCGTCGCGGCCCGGCGCGGGCGGGGCGGGCTCGCCGTGCAGCCGGGCGCGGTACACGTCGAGGGCGTACTGCTGCGTGATGCTCATGCCGAAGCCTCTTCCGGAAGGGGAGAACGGGCGCCCGCGGGGCGCGGGGACACGGGAGGGGAAGGGAGCCGGGGGCTCACTTCCGCCGCCCCGGCCGTGCTCCCAGCCTGCGCCGGCCGCCCGGCCGGAGTCGTCCCGATTGACGGGGGCCGTCAATCGGGACGGCGTTGTCGGTGGTGGCGTGCACCATGGGTGCCATGAGCGTGCGCATCGACATCACGGGGCTGCGGCCGGACCAGGTCGCCGTCGTGCCCTCGCCCCTGGCCGAGCTGGGCATGGCGCTGCACACGCTGGCCGAGCCGCAGCACCATCCGGGGCTCCAGGGCTGGGTCACGGGCGTCACCGCCCGGCTCGAAGCGCACCTGGCGGACCGGATGTGCGAGGCCGACTTCCTGTGGCGGACGACGTTCTCCGACCTCTTCCTGCCGTACGCGGGCCTGCCCGGCGCGACCGCGCTGCCCGGCGCCACGCTCGCCGAGGAGCTCGACCTGCTCGACAAGCTGTCCGACGAGCAGTTCGTGGCCGCGGCCCTGGAGTTCACCTGCGCCCTGCCCTACAGCGACCCGGGCCCGGGCCCGCTCGCCGACGCGGCCCTGCGCCGCCGCGCCCTGGAACTGGCCGCCGCGCGCGGACCGCAGCAGGTGCGCTTCAGCGAGCGGCTGCTGACCGACCCGCCGCTGATCCGGGCCTGGCTGCGGCAGTTCCTCACGGACTGCGACGAGGCCTTCTTCGCGGAGACCTGGTCCCGGCTGCGCCACCAGCTCGCCGCCGACGCCCGGCACAAGACGGAGCTGCTGCGCCACAAGGGCCTGGCCGAGGCGCTGGCCGCGGTGTCGCCCGCGCTCTCGCTGGACGATGCGGCGCGCCGGATCACCGTCGACAAGCTCGGCGAGGGCCGTACGGCGACGGCGGACAGCGGTCTGCTGCTGGTGCCGACCAGTCTGGGCCGGCCCCATCTGATGGTCCTGCACCGCTACGGCTGGCACCCGGTGCTGCACTACCCGGCCGGGCCCGCGGTGCCGGCCGCCCCGCCCTCGCTGGACCAGCTCACGCTGCGCATGTCGGCCCTGTCCCATCCGGTGCGGATGCGCCTGTGCCGCAGCCTGGCCCGCAGCGCCTTCACCACCAGCGAGCTGACCCACGCGCACGGCATGTCCGCGCCCGAGATATCCCGGCACCTGAGCGTGCTGAAGAAGGCGGGGCTGGTCAGCACCCGGCGCCGGGGCCGGTACGTCTACCACCAGCTGGACGTGACGACGGTGGCCCGGCTGGGCAGCGACTTCCTGGAGAGCGTCCTGCGGTAGGCAGCGCGCGCCGCCTCGGTCGATCAGGCGATCGAGGCGATCAGTCGAAGCGGATGTGCCGGATGCCGACGCCCGCCTGCCGCAGCCGGGTCCGCAGCGCCCCCTCCGTGCTGGGCCGCAGGGTCAGTCCGGACAGGACCGCGATCCGCTCCGCGGTCCTCGGCACGGTCGAGTGGTCGGTCCACAGGTGCTCGGCGAACTCCGGCAGGGCGAGCTGCCGGAGGCAGTGGTCGAGCTGCCCCACGGCCCAGCTCTCCCGCGCCGGGCCGGGGTTCTTGCCGGCGACGTACTGGAGGAGGTGTCCGAAGCCGCGTTCGCGCAGCCGCCGCAGTACGGTCTCGCGCTGCGCGAGCAGGGTGAAGTGCCGTACGTCGTGGCCCCGTTCGCGCAGCCGTCCGACGGTCTCGGCGAAGTGGCCGGGGTCCGTGACGGTCATCGGGACGATCACCACGCCGTCGTGCCGGGAGAGGACCAGGTCCAGGACCTCCGCGACGCCCTGCCGCCAGGCGGTCAGCTCACGGAAGTCCCCGCGCAGGTGCGGCGGGAACATGCGGCGCAGGCCGAAGCCGGCGTGCTCCGGATCGCAGATGACGCTGCCCGGCAGCCGGCGCCGGATCTCGTGCGCGGTCTGCGTCTTGCCGCCCCCGAAGGGACCGTTGATCCACAGCAGCATGCGGGCGACTGTAGACGCCGGCGCGGCCGGGCGTCCCGGCTTCGGCGCGGCCGGGCCTCCTGACCCCGGCGCCGCCGGCCGTTCAGCCGCGGCCGCCGCCCGCGCGGACGATGCCCGTCTCGTAGGCGAGCACCACCACCTGCACCCGGTCGCGCAGTTCGAGCTTGGTCAGGATGCGGCCCACGTGCGTCTTCACGGTCGCCTCCGACAGCACCAGACGGGCGGCGATCTCGCCGTTCGACAGGCCCTGCGCGACCAGGGTCATGACCTCGCGCTCGCGTTCGGTGAGCCGTTGCAGCTCCTTGTGCTGCGGGGTCCGGTCGGTGGTGGGCAGCATCGGCGCGAACCGGTCGAGCAGACGGCGCGTGGTGGACGGCGCGACGACGGCGTCACCGCTGTGCACGGCGCGGATCGCGGTGAGCAGGTCGCCGGGCGGCACGTCCTTGAGCATGAAGCCGGAGGCGCCCGCCTTCAGCCCGGAGAAGGCGTACTCGTCGAGGTCGAAGGTGGTCAGGATCAGCACCTTGGGCGGGTTCGGCCCGGCGCAGATGCGGCGGGTGGCCTCCACGCCGTCCAGCTTGGGCATGCGCACGTCCATCAGCACCACGTCGACGGCGGTCGCCGCCAGCACCTGGAGGGCCTCGACGCCGTCGCCCGCCTCGGCGACGACCTCCATGTCCGGCTGGGCGGCGAGCACCATCCCGAATCCGGTGCGCAGCAGCACCTGGTCGTCGACGAGCATCACGCGGATCGTCATCGGGGGTCCTCTTCCCTGTCCATGGTCCATGGGTTCCGTCGAGCAGGTGGCGGGTCGGGCGACCGGCCGCCCGGGGCGTGCGGTGGGGGCGTGCGGTGGGGGCGTGACAGGTGTCAACAGGGGGCGTGCGGCGGCGGTCAGTGCGCCGGTTTGAGCGGCAGCAGGGCGCTGATGCGGAAGCCTCCGCCGGGGCGCGGTCCCGCGTCCAGCGTGCCGCCGACCATACCGACCCGTTCGCGCATGCCGATCAGGCCGTGCCCCTGCCCGTCGACGCCGCCGTCCTCGTACAGCTCGTGCGGGGCGCCCTTGCCGTCGTCCTCGACGAGCAGGCCGAGGCCGTCGTCGAAGTACACCAGCCGCACGCTCGCGCCCGCCTTCGGCCCGCCGTGCTTGCGGGTGTTGGTGAGCGCCTCCTGCACGATCCGGTACGCGGTCAGCTCGACCCCGCTGGGCAGCGGGCGCGGGGTGCCCTCGACCCGGAAGTCGACGGGCAGCCCGGACTTCCGGCACTGCTCGACCAGCTCCTCGATCTGCTCGACGTCGGGCTGCGGGACGTACTCGCCGCCCTCCTGGTGCTCGCCGGTGCGCAGCACGCCCAGCAGGCGGCGCATCTCGGCGAGCGCCTGACGGCCGGTGGAGGAGATCGTCTCCAGGGCCTTCTTCGCCTGGTCCGGCGAGGCGTCGAGGACGTAGGCGGCGCCGTCGGCCTGCACCACCATCACCGACACGTTGTGCGCGACCACGTCGTGCAGCTCGCGCGCGATCCGGGCGCGCTCGGCGGCGACCGCGACCTGGGCCTGCGCCTCGCGCTCCTTCTCCAGCCGGGCCGCGCGCTCCTCCAGCTGGGCGAAGTAGGCGCGCCGGGTGCGCATCGAGTCGCCCAGCACCCAGGCCAGCGCGAACGGCACCGTCTGGAAGACGGCCAGCGCGATCTCGCCGAACGTGCTCGCCTTCTGCTCCGGCCAGCGGATCTGCGCCAGCGCCGCCGCGCACATCCCGCCGGCCAGCGCGAACCGGGAGGCCCAGCGGGCGCCGACCGCGGCGACCGTGTAGACGATCACCAGCATCGCGAAGTCGGCGGCCATCGTCTCGACGTCCAGGGCGAGTTGCGCGAGTCCGGCCGCCGCCGCGAGCAGCACCATCCGCTCCGGCGCCCGGCGGCGCAGCGCGACGGTCAGGCACAGGACGACGGAGATCGCGACAGCGGCGGCGAGCGATCCGTGGTGGTTCGGCGCCCCGTCGACAGCCGCCGCGCTCACGATGGAGAGCCCGAGCAGGACAAGGGCCCAGAAGCCGTCGACCCACATCGGGTGTCTGCGGAGGAAGTCATAGAGACGCTGCACGTAACCCAGAGTAGGGACACCCGATAGGTGCACGGGTCAACCGGAGGTCCGATCCCCGCCCACCCCTCGTACTCCGCAAGGTGGAGGCTGTGATCACTCGTCCGCCTACCCTGGCGACGTGGCGGACGACACGGTGGACGAGGGCGGGACGCGGCGGGCGGGCGGCGCGACGGCGCGGGTGTGGCGCGGCTGGCGGGACGCGGCGCAGGACGCCTTGTACGGGCCCGCGGGCTTCTACCGGCGGCCCGAGGGACCGGCCGGGCACTTCCGCACCTCCGTCCACGCCTCGCCGCTGTTCGCGGTGGCGGTGGCGCGGCTGCTGTGCCGCGTGGACGGGGCGCTGGGGCGGCCGGCGGAGCTGGGCTTCGTGGACATGGCGGCCGGCCGGGGCGAGCTTGCGGCCGGGGTGCTCGGCGCACTGCCCGCCGAGGTGGCCGCCCGCACGCGGGTCTACGCCGTCGAGATCGCCGGCCGGCCCGACGGCCTGGACGAGCGGATCGAGTGGCGGTCCGAGCCCCCGGAGGGCGTCACCGGACTGCTGTTCGCCAACGAGTGGCTGGACAACGTCCCCGTCGACGTCGCCGAGGTGGACGCGGCGGGCGTGCCCCGGCGGGTGCTCGTACGGCGCGACGGCGCCGAACGGCTCGGGGAGCCGGTCACCGGGGCGGCGGCCGACTGGCTGGCGCGGTGGTGGCCGCTGCCCGGCGAGCCGGGGCTGCGCGCGGAGATCGGGCTGCTCCGGGACACCGCCTGGGCCGGCGCCGTCTCCCGGCTGCGGCACGGCCTCGCGGTCGCCGTCGACTACGCCCACACGGCCGCGGCCCGGCCGCCCTTCGGGACGCTGACCGGCTTCCGGGAGGGGCGCGAGACGGCGCCCGTGCCGGACGGCGCCCGCGACATCACGGCGCACGTGGCCCTGGACGCGTGCGCCGCCCACGCTCCCGAGCCCGCGCACGCCCGCGTGCTCACCCAGCGCGCGGCACTGCACGCCCTGGGCATCACCGGCGTACGCCCCCCGCTCACGCTCGCCTCCACCGACCCCGCCCAGTACGTCCGCGCGCTGGCGAGCGCCGGGGAGGCCGCCGAGCTGACCGCGCCCGGCGGCCTCGGCGACTTCGGCTGGCTGCTCCAGCCGGCCGGACCGGAGGGGAACCCGGGCCGGCTGAAGCTGCCGGACCTGTTCCCGGAGGTACCGGGCCTCTCGTAGGGGCGTCCGGCCCGCTTGCCCCCTGTCCCTATGTTCCTGCTTGGCCCTACTTATCCCCTATTTATCGATGTCCCCGACCACGAAGAACATCGACCCGAGGATCGCCACCATGTCCGCCACCAGCGTCCCCGGCAGCAGCTCGGTCAGCGCCTGGATGTTGTTGTACGACGCGGACCGCAGCTTCAGCCGGTACGGGGTCTTCTCGCCCTTGCTGACCAGGTAGTAGCCGTTGATGCCGAGCGGGTTCTCGGTCCACGCGTAGGTGTGCCCCTCGGGCGCCTTGAGGACCTTGGGCAGCCGCTGGTTGACCGGGCCCGGCGCCAGCCCGGCCAGCCGGTCCAGACACGCGTCGGCGAGGTCGAGCGCGTTGTGGGTCTGCTCCAGCAGGCACTCGAAGCGGGCCAGGCAGTCGCCCTCACCCCGCGTGACCACCTTCAGCACGTCCGCCAGCTCCCCGTACGCGAGGTACGGCTCGTCGCGCCGCAGGTCGAAGTCGACCCCGGAGGCGCGCGCGATCGGTCCGCTCACGCCGTAGGCGTGCACGGCCTGCGGCGAGAGCGCGCCCACGCCCCGCGTACGCCCCCGGAAGATCTCGTTGCCGAGCACCAGGTCGTCGAAGACGTCCATCCGGGAGCGCACCGCGGCGACCGCGGCCCGCGCGCGCGTGGACCACCCGGCCGGCAGATCCTCCTTGAGCCCGCCGACCCGGTTGAACATGTAGTGCATCCGGCCGCCGGAGACCTCCTCCATCACGTTCTGGAGGACCTCCCGCTCCCGGAACGCGTAGAAGACCGGCGTGATGCCGCCCAGCTCCAGCGGATAGGAGCCGAGGAACATCAGGTGGTTGAGCACCCGGTTCAGCTCCGCGAGCAGCGTGCGCGTCCACACCGCGCGCTCGGGGACCTCCATGCCGAGCATCCGCTCCACGGCCAGGACCACGCCCAGCTCGTTGGAGAACGCGGAGAGCCAGTCGTGGCGGTTGGCCAGCATGATGATCTGCCGGTAGTCGCGCGCCTCGAACAGCTTCTCCGCGCCGCGGTGCATATAGCCGATCACCGGCTCCGCGCGCCTGATGCGCTCCCCGTCCAGCAGCAGCTTCAGCCGCAGCACGCCGTGTGTGGAGGGGTGCTGAGGCCCGATGTTGAGCACCATGTCGGTGCTCTCCGCGGCGCCGCCGATCCCGACCATGGTCTCCGTCGTAGGAGTCATGGCCCCAGTTTCCCCTACGTACGCTTGCCCCATGGAAACGGGGAGCGTGGAAGAGGGCCGGGCGGAGGACCGGGCGGCGGGGGGCGTGCCGGTGTGGACCGCACTGCCGCCGGGCCTGCTGCGGATGCGGCGCCTGCTGCTGGTGGTGTGGCTGGGGCTGATCGCCGTGGCCGCGGGCGTGGCGCTCGGTATGACGGCCGGACCGCTCTGGTCGGCGTGCGCGCTGACGCCGGTGGCGGCGGCGGCCTGGGGCTGGGTGCTGCTGGGCCGCAACTGGCGCTCCTGGCGGTACACCGAGCGCGCCGACGACCTGCTGATCAGCCGGGGCGTGCTGTGGCACGAGGAGACCGTCGTGCCGTACGGGCGGATGCAGCTGGTCGAGGTGACCTCCGGGCCGGTCGAACGGCGGTTCGGGCTGGCCACCGTGCAACTGCACACGGCCGCCGCCGCGACCGACGCGACCATCCCCGGCCTGGACCCGGCCGAGGCGGAACGCCTGCGCGACCGGCTCACCGAGCTGGGCGAGGCCCGATCGGCGGGGCTGTGACGACGCCGGACGACGGAACGGCCGCGGGCGAGGTTCTCGCCGGGGAGCGCGCCGTGCAGGAGCCGGCCGGCGTGACCGAGCGGCGGCTGCACCCCGTGACGCCGCTGCGGCGCGCCTGGGCGCCGGTCACCGTCCTCGCCGGCTGGGCCGTGCACGACCCCGACCAGACGCAGCGGCAGCTGACCCGGCTGACGACGACCACCCTGCTGCTCGGGCTCGCGGCGCTCGTCCTGGCCGCCGCGCTCTACGGCTTCCTGTCCTGGTGGTTCACGCACTACGCGGTCACCGGAGCCGAACTGCGCATCCGCACCGGCCTGTTGTTCCGCCGCACCGCGCACATCCGGCTGGAGCGCATCCAGGCCGTCGACGTCACCCGACCGCTGCTCGCCCGGGTCGCGGGCGTGGCCAAGCTGAAGCTCGACGTCATAGGCGCCGACAAGAAGGACGAACTCGCCTTCCTCGGTGAGGCCGAGGCGTGCGCCCTGCGCGCCGAACTGCTCGCCCGCGCCGCCGGTTTCGCCCCCGACACGGCTCAGGAGGTGGGCGAGGCGCCCGCGCGGGAGCTGGTGCGCGTGCCCGCGCGCGTGATCGCGCTCTCACTGCTGCTGATCGGCGCGACCTGGGGCTCGCTGCTCACCGCCGTCGTGGTGCCGCCGCTGCTGTGGATCGCCACGCACAGCCTGTGGACGGTGCTCGCCGCCGCCGTGCCGCTGCTCGGCGGCGCCGTGACCAGCAGCGCGGGGCGCTTCCTCGGCGCCTACGACTGGACGGTGAGCGAGTCGCCCGACGGGCTGCGCATCGACCGGGGACTGCTGGACCGCACCCACGAGACGGTGCCGCCCGGCCGGGTGCAGACCGTGCGGATCGTGGAACCGCTGCTGTGGCGGCGGTTCGGCTGGGTCCGGGTCGAACTGGACGTGGCCGGCTCCTCGAACTCCGTGCTGCTCCCGGTCGCCCCGCGGCACATCGCCGAGGCGGTGGTCGCCCGGGTGCTGCCCGGCGTGACGGTGCCGCGGACCGCCGACCTGGCCCGGCCGCCGCGGCGCGCCCGGTGGTGCGCGCCGGTGTGGTGGCGGGGGGACGGGATTGCCGTGACCGACACGGTGTTCGCCGCCCGGCACGGACTGCTGCGCCGGCGCCTCGCCCTGGTGCCGCACGCCAAGGTGCAGAGCGTACGGCTCACCCGAGGGCCGTGGCACCGGGTGTGGCGGGTCGCCGACGTGCACGTGGACACCGGGGCGAACAAGACGGTCACGGCGCGCCTGCGGGACGCCGACGAGGCGGCCCGGCTGCTCCGCGACCAGGCCGAGCGCTCCGGACGGGACGCCGGCGGGCCCGGCCGGACCGCTGGATGACGGCCGAGGACGGCTCCGGCGCACCCGGGCGACGGTGAGGGGTACGGCGGGCAGGCGCCGTGGAAGCGGTGAGGGGCGCGGCCGTCGCAGGCCGCGCCCCTCACCACTGCCACCCACGCACGGGCCGTGTCCGACTGTCCGGCAGTCCGGCAGTCCGGCAGTCAGGACGCCGCGCTGCGCAGGTTCTGTACGTCGATCTGCTCCGTCTCGTCGTGCGCCGTCAGGTCGATGACCTGGCCCACGGCCCGCGTCCCGGCGTCGGCCGGACGGTACTGCGACTCGGCCTCCGCCTTGTGCAGGGCGAGGGCCTCCTGACCCACGACGTCCGCCAGGTCCTCGTTCTGCACGGCTTCCAGGGCGGCGGGCTGAGCGCCGTTCTTCGTGCCGAAGAAGTCGAACCCGCCCTCGACCGAGGGCCGCCGCACGGGCGTGGGCGGTACGACGGCCACGGCGGTCGGCACGGTGAAGTGCCCGGCGGGCCGCTGCGCGGGCCGGCCGGCCGCCGGCTCGTGCCCGTCGGCGGCCTCGGGCCGCCCCTGGACCACGTCGGTCTCGTCGGCCTCGTCGCCCTCCCGCGCGGGGGATACATCGGTGGCGATGCCGTCCCTGGGGACCGGCGGGGCGGCCGGGGCTTCGGGGGCCGTGTCGGCGGACGGCGCGGCGGAGGCTTCGGAGGCGTCAGGGGCCACGTCGGCGGACGGTTCGGTGCCGGGCTCGGGGCTCGGATCGGTGTCCGGCTCGGCGCTCGGCTCGTCGGCCGGCTCGGTGGTCTCGTCGGCGACGGACTCGGCGGTCGCGTCGGTGCTCGCCTCGGCCGTCGCCTCGGTGTCCGCCGCGGCGACGGGCTCGGCGGCCGGCTCCTGCGCGGACTCGGTGGGCTCGGTGGGCCCGCCGTCCGCGCCGAGGCGCGCCAGTGCGGCCTGCGCCCGCTGGAACAGCTTGACCCCCTCAGGGGAGAACACCGCGGGAGCCACGCCCGCCGACGTCTCGCCCGCGGACTTCTCGGTCGCCGACGTCTCGGTCGCCGACGTCTCGGCCGTCGCGGCGACGGCGTTCGCGCCCTCCGGCGCGTCGGTCCGCGCCGTACCGGACGCGGCGGCCGCACCGGACGCGGCGGACGAGCCGGTCTTGGCGGACGGGACGAGCCCCGCGGGCGGGACGGACACCGCGGACGCGGCAAGCGCCGCCGGCAGGGCCCGGGCGTCCGGCGCCGCCTCGATCTCCAGCAGCCGGCGCCCCTCCAGGGCGCTCGCCCGCTCGGTCTCCGCCGTGGCGTACCTCCGCAGCAGCGCCGCGTGCTCGTTGCGCAGGCCCGCGAGTTCGGTCCGCTTGGCCCGCAGCTTCTGTTCGAGCCGGCCGCGCAGCTCCCGCGACTCCTCCAGATCGGATTCGAGTTCGGCGACCCGTTCCTCGAAGCGCCACTCGTCGCTCGCCCGCGCGCGCGTGAGGTCGGCGACCTGCCGGCCCGCCTGGGCGTCCCAGCGGCGCATGATGATCGCTCCGCCGATCGCCGTCACCGCGGCCGCCGCCGCGAGGACCCGCAGCAGCGCGGGCGCGGTGAACACCCAGGGGCCCACGGCGCAGACGAGGGAGACGCCGGCGATCGCCGAGGGCGGCAACAGCCTGTGCAAAGGAGGGGAATGGCGGTGACGTCCACGTGGCATGGCCAGAAACTTACCGCGCGTAGGCGAAACATGGGTGCCCGGCCCGCAAAAAGACGGCCGTACCGAAATCTTCACCGGACATGAGGAGTTCCGCCCTCAGTACGCCCGCCACCCGTCCGAGTTCCGCCCGAGTTCCGGCGTCCTTTCCGCCGGCCACTTCCCTCAAGATCATTTTCAGCGTTCGCCCAGCCGCTGGCTCAGCCACTGCAGCGTCCCCGGGATCTCGCGCTTCCAGGTGTTGAAGTTGTGCCCGCCGCTGTCCAGGATGATCGACGAGATACGGGTCTTGTTCGTCGCCTTGACCGCGTCGATGAACTTCAGGGTGTTCTTGTAGTCCTTCTCGCCGTGCCTGCTGCTGGTGACGAGCAGTGAAGTGTCCGGAGCGGGCGCGTGCTTGATGCTCCACATCAGGTCGGCGCGATTCTCCAGATTCCGCCGGCCGTGGAAGAGATCACCCGTCGTGGGGTCGATCGGCGCCTTGAAGTACGGCGACAGTCCCGCCGCGGCGGCGTACACCTGAGGGTGGTGCATGGCGATTTTCAGCGCGCAGTAACCGCCGGTGGAGTCGCCGACGATGCCCCAGCCGCCCGGCTTCTTGCCGATCCGGTAGTGGGCGAGCAGGGCGTCGGGCAGGTCCTTGGCGAAGAAGGACTCGGTCTGCGGCCCGTCCGGGACGTCCACGCACTCCGTGTCGCGGGGCGGCGCCACGGTCGGCCGCAGCATCACCAGGATCATCGGCTGCATCCGGCCGCTCTTGGCCAGGCTCTGCGCCGTACGGGGGTAGTTGAGCTTGCTGATCAGCGCCTGGGCGGTGCCCGGGTAGCCGGTGAGGACGACGGTCGCCGGGAAGGCGCGCGTGCGGTACTGCGGCTGGAAGTACTCCGGCGGCAGGTACACGAACGCGGGCGAGGCGATGTGGGTCGTACGGCCCACGATGTCCACCTTCTGGATCTGCCCGGTCAGTTGCGGCCGCGACCCGTTCGTCGCCTGCACCTGCTGGGTGCCGACCACCTGGAGCGGTCCGCCCGTGCCGCCGCCCGCCGCGTGGTCTATGACGACGCCCTGGTCGGTCTCCTGCCCGAACAGGTCCGCCCAGCTGGCGTAGAAGCCGAAGGTCTGGTTGGCGAGGAGACCGACGCAGGCGAAGAGCGCCGTCTGGGTGGCCAGCAGGATGCCGACCCGCCCGCCGACGGCCAGCCAGTTGCGGCGGGCCAGCCGCGGCCACAGCCACACCGTGGCGATGAACAGCAGTACGGCGAACACGATCGCCAGTACCAGCACCTTCTTGCTCGTGAGACCCATGGGCGCTCTTTCCTGCCTGCTCTCCGCGCCCTGGGCCGCCCCCGCCTCTTGGCGCGGACTTGCCCCGAGCTTTCCCCGGCCTTTGAACCGGATTTCCGACGAGGAGTGAACCTCTCTCCCCTAGACACCGTCCTAGAGGGCGCAATGTCGCCGGATGCCCGATCGGCACCGGATTCAAGGTCTCTCGCAGAACTACGGGATGCGATGTCTGTCAGGGTAGATGGGGAAATGTCGGACGGGGTTCCGGGCCGCTCAGATCGGATGCGACGCATACTCCGCGGGCCCCGGCCGGAGGTCGTCCCCACGCTGATCGGCAGGGCCTGCGCGGTCGTCGGCCTCCTCGACATCGCCGCGGCCGTCTTCCCGCGCTTCCGGCACAGCCGGATGCACACCATGGTCGAGGTGCTGCCGGGGTCCTTCGGACCGTTCGTGGCGGCGCTCTCGCTCAGCGCGGGCGTCCTGCTGCTGCTCCTCGCGCACGGTCTGAGGCGGCGCAAGCGGCGGGCCTGGCGCGCCGCCGTGGTGCTGCTCCCGGCGGGCGCGGCGGCCGAGTTCGGCTACCGGCACTCCGTCATCGGCGTCGTCATCTCGCTCGCGCTGCTGGCGCCGCTGCTGATGCACCGCAAGGAGTTCTCGGCCCTGCCCGACCCGCGCAGCCGGTGGCGGGCGCTGACCAACTTCGTGCTGATGAGCGCCGGTTCGGTGGCGCTGGGCATGCTCATCGTCAGCACCCACCCGCACCGCGTGGTCGGCAACCCCGGTCTGGCCGACCGGCTCACCCACGTGCTCTACGGCCTGGTCGGCTTCGAGGGCCCGGTCGACTACCAGGGCAACACCTCCTGGACCGTCGCCTACTCCCTCGGCGCCCTCGGCTGGCTCACCGCGGTCACCACGGCGTACCTCGCCTTCCGCCCCGAACACCCGGCCGCCCGGCTGTCGGAGGAGGACGAGGGCCGGCTGCGCGACCTGCTGGCCAGGCACGGCCGCCGCGACTCGCTGGGCCACTTCGCGCTGCGCCGCGACAAGGCGGTCGTCTTCTCCCCCAGCGGCAAGGCCGCGGTGACCTACCGCGTCGTCTCCGGGGTGATGCTCGCCAGCGGCGACCCGATCGGCGACGTGGAGGCCTGGCCCGGCGCCATCGAACGCTTCATGGACGAGGCCAAGGCCCACTCCTGGACGCCCGCCGTCGTGGGCTGCTCCGAGACCGGCGGCGAGGTGTGGACCCGCGAGACCGGTCTGGACGCCCTGGAACTCGGTGACGAGGCGGTGGTCGACGTCGCGGATTTCTCGCTCGCCGGACGCGCGATGCGCAACGTCCGCCAGATGGTCAAGCGCATCGAACGGGCCGGCTACGAAACCCGCGTGCGGCGCATCCGTGACCTCGGCGACGCCGAGCTGGAGCGGGTCCGGCGGGCCGCCGAGGACTGGCGCGGCACCGACACCGAGCGCGGCTTCTCCATGGCGCTCGGCCGGATCGGCGACCCCTCCGACGGCGACTGCCTGATAGCGACCGCGCACAAGCGGGACGACGAGCCCGGCGAGTACGGCGACCTGAAGGCGATCATCCACTTCGTGCCCTGGGGGCCGGACGGCGCCTCCCTCGAGCTGATGCGGCGCGACCGCTCGGCCGACCCCGGCATGAACGAACTGCTGATCGTCGCCACGCTCCAGGCCGCGCCCAAGCTCGGCGTCGAGCGGATCTCGCTGAACTTCGCGATGTTCCGCTCCGCGCTGGCGCGCGGCGAGAAGATCGGCGCGGGGCCGGTGCTGCGGGCCTGGCGGGGGCTGCTGGTGTTCCTCTCCCGCTGGTTCCAGATCGAGTCGCTGTACAAGTTCAACGCCAAGTTCCAGCCCCGCTGGGAGCCGCGGTACATCGTCTACCGCGCCTCCTCGGACCTGCCGCGGATCGGCTTCGCCACCATGCAGGCGGAGGGCTTCGTCGACCTCGCCCTGCCGATGCCGCGCTTCCTGCGCCGCCGCCGTGCCGCCCGCACCGCGTGCCCGCACACGATCACCGAACGCGACGTCCGCGCGGCATAACCGCCCTCCCCGGCCCACGCGGAGCCACCGCCGCCTCGGCCCACGCGAGGTGACCGGCCCCCGCCTACGCGGGACGACCGGCCCTCGCCCCGCGCGGGGCAACCGGCTCTCGGTCCCGCACGGGATAACCGGCTCTCAGCCCCGCACGGCGCGACCAGCGCCCCACCCCACCCAGGCCCCCGACGCCCCTCCGGCGCCGGGGGCGACCCGTACCCGGACGTCCTCCGGACCCGCCCCGCACCGACTGGGCGCACCCCGCCGTACGCCCCCGCCCACGGCCGGCGTGCGCACGGTGGCCGAGCGGAGCGTCCGCGCCGCACGACCGGTGCCGAGCGCTCTCCCCTGCCGCCCCTCCGGCGCCGCGGCTCCACCCGCTTCCCGCCCGTCTCCGGCCGGGGGCCAGCCGAGGTCCGGCCGGGCTCCGGCCGAGGGCTGACCTGGCTCCGCCGACGGCTGGCTTCGAGGCTCGCCGAGCTCCGGCCGACAGCTGGCCGGGGCTCCGCCCTGGGCCCGGCTTCGGGGCTCGCCGGGCTCCGGTCGGGGTTCGGCTTCGGGGCTTGTCGGGGTGGCCGGAGTGCCGTCCTGCCGCTGGGCCGCGGGCCTCCTCGTTCCTCTGCTGGGCCTAGGCTGAACGTATGAGCAACCAGAGCGGGCGCGGCCGAGTGGCGGGCCTTCCGGCATGGGACCGCTGCGCGGTCATGGGAGTCGTGAACGTGACCCCCGACTCCTTCTCCGACGGCGGCCGCTGGTTCGACACGACCACCGCCGTCAAGCACGGTCTCGACCTGGTCGCGCAGGGCGCCGACCTGGTCGACGTCGGCGGCGAGTCCACCCGCCCCGGCGCCGCCCGCGTGGACGAGGCCGAGGAGCTGCGGCGGGTCGTCCCGGTGGTGCGCGGCCTGGCCGCCGAGGGCGTCACGGTCTCGGTCGACACCATGCGCGCCCGCGTCGCCGAGCAGGCCCTCGCCGTCGGCGCGGTCCTCGTCAACGACGTCAGCGGCGGTCTCGCCGACCCCGACATGATCCCGGTCGTCGCGGCCACCGGCGCCCCGTTCGTCGTGATGCACTGGCGCGGCTTCCTGGAGGGCGGCAACGTCAAGGGCGTCTACGCCGACGTCGTCTCCGAGGTCGCCGACGAGCTGCACGCGCGCGTGGAGGCCGTCCTGGCGGGCGGCGTCGCCCCGGACCGCGTCGTCGTCGACCCCGGACTCGGCTTCTCCAAGGACGCCGAGCACGACCTCGCCCTGCTGGCCCGCCTCGACAGTCTGCTGGACCTCGGCCACCCGGTGCTGGTCGCCGCCTCCCGCAAGCGGTTCCTCGGCCGGGTGCTGGCCGGCCCCGAGGGCGCGCCGCCGCCCGCGCGGGAGCGCGACGCCGCCACGGCCGCCGTCTCCGCACTCGCGGCGCACGCCGGCGCGTGGGCGGTGCGCGTGCACGAGGTCCGCGCCACCGCCGACGCCTTACGGGTCGCCCGTGCCGTCGAGCAGGCCCGCGCCGC